>CAXTWV010000014.1:2558-6673 GCA_964248005.1 uncultured Ktedonobacteraceae bacterium
GTCTTTTTGGTTTGCGCCTAAAAACTGGCAACAAAAAAATTAAAACAGGCTGGGCCATTGGGGCGGGTGCAGGCACCCTCCACATTGCCACAGCATTTATTCATTCATCTATCTACCAAGCATAGTTGACAAGCGTTGACCTATGACGTACCATGACAGTGGCTTCAGATGGAAGGGCGGCACTCTGTGTTCGCCGACTCCTACGAGAGCATCACTACCATCACAGTAGCCTATCGGAGTGTGTTGTGAATACGATTGCCATATTTTACCAGGGACGTAAACAGGAGACTGCAACTGTTGCTGCCCAGCTTGCTCCTATGCTGCAACAGCAAGGCCACGAGGTACGCATTATCGACATTAGCAAGGAACAGGAAGAGGGTGATGATCCTTCGCTCCATGGTTGCGATGTGGTTATTGTATTGGGTGGCGATGGAACTATATTGAACGCTGCACGTCTCTGCGCCGTTCTGAACATTCCTCTTGTGGGCGTCAATTTTGGACGTGTAGGCTTTTTGACCGAACTAGAACCACATGAGCTTTCGTCACAACTCAATCACTATCTCGAACGTGACCATTCGGTCTGGAATGACAATCGCGCACTTCTGCACGCGGTCCTTGAGCAAGCCGGCAAAAAGGAAGAATTTCTGGCACTCAACGATATTGTTATCGCACGTGGTACATGGCCTCGTGTGGTCAACATGCATGTATGGATAGACGACCATCATTATAGTAATACCTATGCGGATGGAATTATAGTCTCGACGGCAACGGGTTCAACCGCTTATAATATGGCAGTGGGTGGTCCGTTGTTGCATCCACAGGTGAAGAGTATTGTGCTCACACCTATCGCGCCACATCTGGCATTTGATCGCGCACTCGTTCTACAACCCGAAGCCAAAGTAAAGATACAAATATTCACAAGTTCACAGTTGGGCGTCTTTTCAGCAGATGGGCAGATGAACCGCGAAATTCAGGACGGTGCGACCATCACTGTGCAGAGAAGCGCATACGAAGCTCAATTTCTGAGACGCAGACCCGCAACCTATTTTTATCAAGTTATTACGCAAAAGTTAATTAACGATAGTACACAGGCAACCAAAGACGAACATGCTACTTGAACTACATATCAAAGACTTTGCCATTATTGACACGCTCCACCTCCACCTGAACCGCCTTTTCAATGTGTTTACAGGTGAGACAGGAGCAGGAAAATCAATTATCATTGACGCCGTGAACGCACTCCTCGGTGGAAAAATCGGTGCTGAGTTTGTGCGTGC
This sequence comes from uncultured Ktedonobacteraceae bacterium, assembly GCA_964248005.1. Taxonomy (GTDB): domain Bacteria; phylum Chloroflexota; class Ktedonobacteria; order Ktedonobacterales; family Ktedonobacteraceae; genus JBBQVS01. Next base: position 3,836 of record CAXTWV010000014.1, read on the forward strand.
TGGCTGCGAACGCGCCACCGTTGAAGGTGTCTTCTCTATTGACGCGCTTCCAGCCCCAAGTACGGAATGGCAGCGATTGGATACCTCAACCGAATCTTCTTCAAATGGTGCTACAACGCTGCTCGAAGTACTCGAAGACGCAGAAAATAATGCTCAAAGCGATCTCAACAGTGCCGATGCCCGCGTTGCACTTGCCACACTCCTTGACGAGTACGGTATCACACCGGAGGATGGAAGCCTGATTCTCTCACGTGATATTCACCGTTCGGGTCGCACCGTCGCACGCATCAATGGACGTGCCCTCTCACAACAGGTGCTACAACAAGTGGCGAGCTGGCTTGTTGACATTCATGGGCAGAGCGAACATATGAGCTTGCTGCGTCCAGAGCAACATGTCAACTTCCTTGATCGCTATGCCGAAACGTTACCACTGCGTACACAGCTTGGCGCGAAAGTTGCCGAATGGCGGACCGCACGCAAAACATTACAATCACTTCAACAAAATGAGCGTGACGCAATTCGGCGTGCCGAATTTCTACGCTTCGAGATCGAGGAGATCGAGAAGGCTGAACTTCATGAGGGCGAAATCGAAGAGTTAGAGGCCGAACGTAAGGTGTTGAGTAATGCCGAACGATTGCGTGAACTTTGCACGCTGATTTACGGCTCTATTAAAGGTTCCGATATCGGTAGCGATGATTTCAAGCCAGCCCTCGACCAACTGCGTGTCGCGCAACGTAGTATCACGGACCTTGTACGTCTCGACGATAGCATGGAAGAACAGGCCGATAACCTCGCCGAAGCTATCTATCACCTTGAAGACGTAGCGGCAAGCATCAGTAGTTATGAAGCCGATATCGAGGATAATCCACGTCGTCTCGTTGAGATCGAGGAACGTCTTGACCTTATCGCCAAACTCAGACGCAAATATGGTTTCACGATAGAAGAGATTTTACAGCGTGCTACCGAAGGTCAGGCCGAACTTGAGACCATCACTCATCGTGACGAGATTATCGCTCGCTTGCAGCAACAGGATGGGCAATTTCGCCAGGAAATAGGCGAGATTGCGCAGGAACTTTCCGAGCGACGCAAGAAGGCTGCCGTCTTGTTGGCAACAGCAATGGAAGAGCAACTGAACGACCTCAATATGCGTCGTGCGCGTTTCCAGGTCGAGATGATGCAGGTTCCCGACGAAAACGGTGTGCCTGTGACGCTCGACGACTCACAAGAAGAGATGCTCTATGCTTGTGACGCGACGGGTATCGACCATGTACAATTTCTGATCGCGCCAAACCCTGGCGAGCCGTTTAAGCCACTCACCAAGATTGCGTCCGGTGGCGAAACCTCGCGTCTCATGCTCGCGCTCAAAACCATTCTTGCCGATGCGGACGCTACACCGACGCTCATCTTTGACGAGATCGACGCTGGTATTAGTGGGCGTAGCGGGCAGGTCGTTGGCGAGAAGCTATGGCAACTCACGCGCAATCACCAGATTATCTGTGTCACTCACCTTCCACAAATAGCCGCGTTTGCCGATACGCACTACAATGTAAACAAGCAGATTCTCGATAATCGTACTATGACGATTGTCAACGAACTGCGACCAGAGCAACGTGTGCGTGAAGTTGCCCACATCATGGGAGGCAATGTCACCGAATTTTCGATGAAAAGCGCGGAAGAGATGCTTGCACGCTCGTTTCTGTGGAAAGAGACGAGGAAACACGCGTAATAATACATCGTCAATATTCGTTTGTTGAGGAACAAATAGATGGCGTGTGGCATGACAGGGGCAAGCCCTGTCACTACTATACTATGTCATGCCACTGCGTGGCTTGCCACTCCAGTCCTAGTATAGTAGTGACAGGGCTTGCCCCTGTCATGCCACATCCCACGTTGCAGGCTCATTTGCAAAAAAGTTGGTGTCATTGAACATTAACAGGGAGAAATTCACATGACCTCTGTCGCCATTATCGGGGCGGGCATGAGTGGCCTCGCTGCCGCGCATACATTACAGGACGCTGGTCGTACCGTTACGTTGTTTGAAAAGAGTCGCGGCGTGGGTGGGCGTGCCGCGACACGTAAGCGCGATGGGTTTATCTACGATCATGGTGCGCAATACTTCAAAGGCGGTAGCGAGTTGAGTACTGAATGGATTACTCAGCGATTTCCTACGTCGGACCTGATCGACATCGCGAAACCTGTGTGGATTTTTGATGACGCGGGCCATATCCAGGAAGGCGATCCAAAGCAGAATGCTGATCCAAAGTGGTCATACCGTAGTGGCTTCACCTCGTTCTCTAAACGTATGGCAGAGGGACTAGACGTGCGGTTGGAAACACTTGTGGGACGCATACAACAAACAGACACGGGCTGGTCTATCTTTGGAGCTGATAACGAGTCACTGGGGCATTTTGACCAACTCCTCATTACGATTCCAGCGACGCAGGCTATCAGCTTGATTGAGGCAAGCCAGTTTGTCGATGAGCAGGGAAAAGCTATCAGCGAACAGCTAGGAAAAGCGAAATATAATCCGCTCATCTCTGTCATGCTGGGGTACAAGCCAACACCACAGACACGCCCGTACTATGCACTCGTGAACACTGATAAGGGGCATCCCATCTCATGGCTAGCATGGGAACATGAAAAAGCACCCGAACGCGTACCAGAGGGTACAGGGCTACTCATTGCACAAATGGCTCCCTCGTATAGCAAAGAGCATCGCGAGACACCGCAAACTGTCCTCTTTCAGGATGTTGCTCAACTCGTCTCGACACTTGTAGATGAGCAACTCACGACACCTATGTTTACCGATGTACAATATTGGCGTTATGCCTTACCATC
>CAXTWV010000014.1:6773-8244 GCA_964248005.1 uncultured Ktedonobacteraceae bacterium
CAGGAGATACGGAACGAACTAGCGCAACTGGCTGTTACCTATGATGCGCCACTCGTGCGTACCATTGACCTTGGTGCTAGCACTGCGTTCGATCCATTAAGCAGAACTGACCGCTACGGCGAAGTGTGCATGGTGATACGGCGTCGTAATGGGCGGTTTATCACAGCTATCAAAACCTTCTACCCCAAAGATGCCTATCGTCTACTCACGGGTGGCATTAATCATGGTGAGCGTGTCTATGATGCGCTACTACGCGAAACGCACGAGGAAACGGGGCTAAAAGTCAACGTGAGTCGTTTTCTAGCCGCGCTTGCATATTCCCTCAATGGTGACGAAAAAAAGCCGATCTTTTACACCTTCGCCTTTTTGCTTGACGAAGTGAGTGGGACGCTCGGTACATTAGATGAAGATGAACACGTCGAGGCATTCCGTGAAGTCTCGGTCGAGGATTTGCCACAAATGGCAGACATGCTACGACACATCCAACACGAACCCAGTCGCGAAATCGGGGGTAATTGGCATGATTGGGGAGTGTTTCGTGCCGCCATACATGATGCCGTGTATGCCGCACTTGTGCTATAATAGATGTGAGAATAAATTGGGAAGCTACCGTAGGCGTTCCCCTTGGGGGTGCCCTTGCCCCATTGTCCAAAGGATTATTGATACATGAACAAGAAAATTATGAGCACCGTTTTGCTCTTTATCGTTTTTGCTGGCTTTTCGTGGTGGGGAATTTCACTCCTCTGGTATGGTGTCTCGACATTGCACACACCAAGTGGCGATGGCGAAAATATCGTCTATGCCCTTCTCTTGCTCGCGTGTGCAGGTTATGCACTTTTCTCATTGCTTATGTTGCCACGTCGAAGAGAACCATAAGGTCTCATTGTAGTGTGTAATGCCAGGACATCTTTATGTTGAACGAGCCATTCATAACGCCGTTGGCTATACGTATAGCCAACTCTGACGATCTTCCTCATGTCGAACGCCTCGATGCTCTCAGTGCCTCTCCCACGCGCAATATTCATCGTGACATGGAGAAGTATTTTGGCTCGATTGACCCTTCCACACATGAGCGAACCGTTATTTTTCTTGGCGAAAAGTTGAATGTTGTGGTTGCGAAAGCGGAGCTTATGCTGCCAGCGCAAGAGACGCTGCACGCCGTTGGCTACGTCAAGCGTGTCGTTGTCGATCCCACGTATCGTAAGCAAGGCATAGCTCGTCAATTGATGCAACACATTATCACGTTCGCGCGAACCGAATATAACCTTGACGCACTCGACCTGCATACATGGGAACATAATACCTCGGCGATTCACCTCTATGAAGCTCTTGGCTTTGAGCTACAACACCGCGAATTGTATTTCCGTCTGACATTGTAGATTTGTCGGCTGCAACTAAGACACCTCAATAGTATTCAAACAAAGAGAACGATATACACCACGGACGCGAGAATGATATACACCACGGACGC
>CAXTWV010000014.1:8344-33646 GCA_964248005.1 uncultured Ktedonobacteraceae bacterium
AAACAAAGAGAACGATATACACCACGGACGCGAGAATGATATACACCACGGACGCCCACAAGGGGCTACCCTACTATACGACTATGGGTGCTCCGCATGTGTTAGTAGGGTAGCCCCTTGTGGGCGTCCGTTGGTCCCGCGTTAGACATAAACAAGCCCCTACCATTTGTGACGCAATTCTTCTACGGTTCGTTGTAAGATGTGGACCTTGAAACCTTTTGCCAGTTTACTTCGCTGGGCTTTCTGGGTACTTCGACGGAGGTAGAGCGCGTACAGACTCATATATGACGCGCGAACAGGCATATCATGGAACAGCGATCTGTCCCAATACAGAGGACTCGACCACAAACACTACATCGGAATTGGCCTTCATATAAATGGATGAGATATTTCTTTACCGAAGATGTGTCGCCTGATAATCGCTTCGTCGTCGAACTACAACGCCGGGCCACATGGATTGGCCTTGCATTAATCTTACAAGCACTCAACGAAATAGATCATAATCTGTACTTCCCGTTTATACAGCCCTTTGGCTCACTCATTCCCTTGGTACTTATTCTGGGAAGCTTTAATGCTATCTGGATGGCATTTCGCCCGGCACGTAAGCAAGGGATATATACACAAAAGCACCCAACACGCTTACAGCGTACACTACTGGTTATGACACTTCTCCTTACAATAGCAGGCGGCATCGAACTGGGACGTGGCATCTGGATGTGTTTTTTGCCACCACAATTTTCTAATGATGGCACTTCATTGGACACAAATGCGGCTATTTTACTGATAGAGGGACATAACCCATATACAGACTCTAATATGATTGATCTGGCACGACGTTTCCCCATCCAACCAGATTGGACCACACCACTGCGTACAGGACAATTGGCAAACCGTATAGACTATCCATCCATGAGCGATCTACAGTCTATACTTGATACTGACCTGCGTGCAAAAAGTATGCCGGAATTTGAGGCAGAGGTTAGCTATCCTGTACTCTCTTTTCTGACGCTGGTCCCGTTCGTCTTGCTCAAAGACTACAACGTGTTACCGTTTTATATGCTAAGCTATTTTGTGCTGGTCGCGATTGGTTGGAAACTTGCCCGCCGTGAACTGCGCCCGTGGGTTCTGCTCCTTGCATTAGCGAACGTGCCAATGTGGACCTCTACCATTGGGGGCAACCTTGATGTGTTTAGCATGTTGCTCGTTGTGCTTGCTTGGTTCTTACGTGAACGGCGTTGGAGTTCAGCACTTATCTTAGGTTTGGCACTGGCGACAAAACAAACCTCGTGGTTTTTTGCACCATTTTATGCCATTCTGCTGTTCCGTCACTATGGTTTCAAAGAAACGATGTATCGTTTAGCGATTGCGGGAGGTGTCTTTCTCATCTGCAATCTGCCATTCATTTTATGGAATCCGCAGGCGTGGATTACTGGTATGAAGACTCCGCTCAATTCCTTGATGTTCCCAATGGGCGTAGGTATTGTTGACCTGAGCGTGACACACCTTATTCCCTACCTGCCACAACAAGTCTACACGATTCTTGAAGCACTGGCAATGGTCGGTTCATTAGTCTGGTACTGGCGCATTTGCCGTAAGCATCCAGAGGCCGCGATGCTGCTTGCTGTTGTACCGCTCTTCCTGGCATGGCGCAGCCTACCTTCATACTTCTATTGTGCGGCCTTCCCACTCTACATTCTGATGGCGGCGAAAAAAATTTCTGCATCCCGAAAAGCTGTGGTAGGTGCTTCGGACGATATACAGGTACAGGTACAACCTGTTGTGGCTGTGGTTCCTGTCAGTCATGCGGCGATGCAGCTTCCTTAATCTTAATGAAGAGTAGGCGTTGCCGATAATGCGGTTCGATTAAATAATGCTGATTTTCGGTTGTAGGGGTCTAATTCATTACACCCTGTGGGCAATCGATCACACTCACAGGATTGATAAAGCGTTTCAACAGCCTCCCAAATTGGTCAATCGCCCACAGGGTGTAATGAATTAGACCCCTACAAGCATTTTGTATCTCGATTATTTCGTTCAGCCGCACCCCATTTTTGTTGAAGATACTTCTCGACTCTTTTGACGCTTCGTGGTACAATCGTAGACGTTGCGTTGACAACGCGAGGAGAAAAACAGAGATCATGGCACGAAAAGAAGAGCACAACACGATCATCTCAGATGAAGAAAATAGACAACTACAACACATTCTTGAACACTACCAAGAACTAGCACAACAGGTACGCAGCAGCACCACACAGGCACAGGCAGAAGCCGCGCTGAGCGACATCACCTCGCTTTCAGAAGACGTGCAGACGGCACTGCTTAAAGCACTTGTGAAAGCACAAACGATAGATGCAGCCGATATACTGACAGCAGTCAACGCGTTCAGTTCTAACAAAGAGGTACGAAAAGAGGCGCGGCGTTCACTCCTACGCCTTGACGCGGCAAAGATTTATTCACAGTGGACACCACCTATCGCACAGGCAGCAGCAATTCAGGTCAATGTCTTGCACACACCACGATTTTGGAAAGGCTCTATCACACAGTCACGTGAACAGGGTGAGGTACAATTATTACTATTCTGGGAACAGGGATACGACTACAGCGAGGTACGCATTCTCGGCTTCTTGCTCGATTTCTGGGAAGAGGGAGTCAAAGACGCCTTCGTTGATACTGTGGGGAAACGCGCCGTAGAAAAGCGCATCGCTGATATGCGTGCCAGAATGCCTGATGTTACTGTCGTCGATTGCACACTCGCAGAAGGCAAACGCGTGCTCGAAGAGGCACTCTCAATCAACACATGGCGTAAGGTCGAGCCGAACAAAGAGTATCGCAATCGTCTTCCAACCATCAATCAACTTATCTTACAGGCCGTTGATATGGGTGAAGACAAAGGCCAAACCTTTATCAATCCAGAACTAGAAGACCAGGAAGTGCTTGTCAACTTCATTGGTGCATGGTCTCTTGGAGATTATGGACTAGCCTATGATTTGCTTACGGAAAGCAGTAGTGTCCGCAATAGCCTTACACGCGATGAGTGGATCGAGCGACATCGTGCATGGTATGACGAGGCTCACCCCGCACGAATAGAACTTGGCTTTTTGCATGAGCGAGAACGTAGTCAGAGTGCGCTCTGGTTGCCCACATCCACCGCCAGTCGTACTCCTACACGTAAGGATGTAGAGCTTGGCTGGTCTGTGGAACTGCTTGATACTCCACTTGCTGGTACACTACGCGAAATGCCGATGGGAACCGCAATCAATAAAGAGACAAACAGGCACTGGTTCTGGACAAACTATACAGTTGAACGTACCCCTGTGGGTTGGCGCATTCAGCAGAGCAGTGACGAAGGCGCAACTATTCAGGGTCTCTCAATTTCAGAACTACAAAAGCGTATCAAAGAGCACGAAGATGCGATTGAAGCCATAACGAAGCAACAGCATGAAGATGTGAATGCTGCTATGCAAGAGTTAGTGTGGCGCATTACACAAGTACTACACATCTATGATGCACTTATCGTCAAGCTGCCCTTAGATCGTCAAGTCAATGAAGAAGCCTACGAACGCGCCGTTATGATTGGTGCTCCAGAACGGATTATGGTGTACCTTGAACGCATGATACAACGCTTCCCTGACAACAAGGGCGAGTTGCTTCGACGCCTCGGTGCGACCTTAGCTGGCCTTGCCTACAACTTCTCGGATAAGGGTATGCCTGAACGCAAATCACTGTTTCTAGCCCGTGCGGAAGAAACACTGAAAGAGTCAATTGAAACACAGGATGTCGCATCAGGGCATATGTTGCTCGGCGAACTCTATCTCAGTATGAAGCGTCATGACGAAGCAGAGGCAGAGTTATTGACAGCGCAAACTATGGTCGTGACTCCTGACGAAGAAAAGGCTATCGAGGCAGGTTTGGGCAATATCGCAATGAACCGCGAACGCCTAGATGAGGCCATTCCTCACTATCAGCGTGTCATAGAGATTGATCCCGACTATCCGGGTATCTGGTTTAACCTCGGCTTTGCTAACCGTCTCCTCGGTAATTTTGCTGAGGCCGAGCAAGCGTATAAACGTGGCATTGAGATAGAGCCAACGGATATTCGTCCATATTCTGAATTGACCGCGATATACATGAATCGACCCGATCAGGAACTGGCACGCACCATCGCCTTCCAAGGCGTTCGTGCCAATCCAGAGTCCGCCCATCTTCATGCTTTGTATGCCTCGGTCTTATCTGAGCTAGGCGAGACGCGCAATGCACAACGAGAAATGCAAGAGGCCGAGTCGCTTGACCCATCATTAGAGATCGTCCAGGCCGTCCGTACACACATAAATGAGAAAACGAAGAAACGCTAAAAGAGCGAGTAGAACATTTAGCGAAATGAGGATACTAATGGCAAAGAACAACAAGGGCAAACAGCCTGAGAGAACGCCACAAGAGGACGAACAGATACAGGACATCCTGGCACAATACAACCAGATTGCTAAAAATCTCGCGAAGAGTCGAAACGAAGAGCAGATAGAAGATGCCCTATCTTCTATCTTCGAGGGATCAGAGGCGGTACAGATAGGACTCCTTAAAGCACTTGCAAGAGAGCATACCACTCCTGCCGCAGACATTGTGCTTGCTGTCAATACATACGCCTCCATCAAAGAGGTTCGTAAGGAAGCGAGACGCTCACTCATTCAGTTAGAAGGGTCTAATACCTATCCTCAATGGACAATACCATCGGTCATGTCATTATCCGACATTGTTGGCTTAGATGCTTTCAATGAAGTTGAGGACGATGATGACGAGGACGAGGACGACTTCCTGAACGGCGAGAACGTCATCGAACGTTTTCTCAAATATTGGGGACGTGGAGATTTTGAAATCGCATACGATCTCCTGGCAACAAATAGTCCCCTTAGAGAAAGACTTACAAGCGAAGATTGGGTAGCAAAGCGCGAAGCATGGGCTGCTGAGGCCGAACCGACATCTGTAAAGGTCGATGTTGGCTATACGCTCGAAGTCGATGATGAGGACTTGTCGGACAACCTTGAAGACGAAGCGGAAGAATTAGACGCCTTCTGGTCACTTGAGACGAAAGATGTCCCAAGTAATAACAGCATTCCAGAACTGCCCACCGCGACTATGACCTTACAAGCAACAGGACGACACTGGTTCTGGGTCAGCTACACATTCATCATGGAAGACGATGAATTGCGTATTCAGAGCATACGCGACAAGGGCGCAGAAGCACTACAACTCTCTTCGGAAGAGGTTGAAGAACACTTGCAAGAAATTGCGGGAGAAATACAGGCGATGTCGGAAGCGTTGGCAGAGGACGAGAGCAACGAAGATGAGGACGAAAGTGATATCGACGAGGACAACGAGATTGAAGACGACAGCGATATCAACGAAGACGATGAGAGCGAGGAGGATGAAGACGAAGAGGAACTGGAACTCGATCTCGATGAGGTGCGCTGGTTCACAAAACAATCGCTACATTATTGTGATGCCTTAATTGCACATACACCAGAAGAAGATGCAACCTATGAGTTAGCAGCACAGCAGGCAACCATTATAGGCGAGACCGAACGCGCTATAGCCTATCTCACACTCGCTGCAGAACGCGTGCCTGAAGAGCGCGGCGACATTCTACGTTCGCTTGGTACGGAATATGCTGCATTAGCGGCTGAAGACACGATAGCCCACGAGGAGCTAGAAGAGGAATTGGGGGAGGATGAAGAAGAGGCAGTATCGGCAGAGTTTACCAGTCGTTACTTCCCGTTAGCGGAAGACGCATTTCGGAATGCTATTGCGACAGACAACGCCTTTTCGAGCTATATTCTCTTAGCAGATTTATACATAGGACAGAACAAACACGTTGATGAAGCAAAAGCTCTTTTCGAGCAAGCAGAAGGGTTAGCGGAAAATCCTAATCAAACGGCGGGCGTTGCATTGGGTAGAGCACAACTTGCACTGCTTGAAGAGAAACCGGAAGAGGCACTGCTGCAGTATCAGCTTGCCGCTGACTTGGCACCAGATATCCCTGGTGTATGGAACAGCATAGGTACTGTACAACTCTCACTCTCACAAAATGATGCAGCAGAAAAAAGTTTCCTCAAGAGTATTGAAGTCGATCCAACAGTGGTAGAAGCTTATGCCGATCTTGCAACGCTCTATGTAGAGCAGAATAAGGAGGTGGAGGCTATGCAAGTACTGGAACAGGGCATGGTCGCAAATCCTCTCGCAGCAGATATTAAGGCAGCACTAGCGATGCTTTATCTTGGTACTGGCGACTTGAGTAGAGCAGAGGAGCTTATTGAAGAGGCTGAGGAGCTTGACCCCGAATTGGAACTTGTGAATATCATACGCCAAGTCATCGACATGCAGAAATTACAAATGCAGCAGCAACGTCCTGCTAGCTCAAAATCAAACAAGTCAAAAAAGAAACGATGATAGAACAGCAAGAACGTAGTATTACCTATTACACGGTTACACTTGGTGCTTTGACGCGAGAAGGCGATGCACTGGCAGAAATTGTCGAGCAGGATGAAGCAGGTGAGCAATACACTCAAACGCTGCATGTTCCTGCTGGCTTGACAGGGGAACACGTCACCATCGCTGTTGAAGCTCCACTGATGCCACGTCCGGGACGACGGAGCCGACGTTGGAAACAGCGTCCTCCACGCGTCTGGATTACTGAGATACACACGCCATCAGCCCTTCGTGTATCGGCTCCGTGTCCTGTATTTGGCACCTGTGGTGGGTGTCAGTTACAACATATGCAGTATGAGGCACAATTGGAATGGAAACGTAGCATTGTGCAACAACTGTTGCACACTATCGGCGGCTTCGAGAATCCACCATTGCTAGCAACCGTCCCTTGTGATGTTCCCTGGCACTATCGAAATCATATGCGCTTTTCGGTCAATCGAGCTGGACAACCAGGACTTACAGCTCGTGGCACACATCGCGTTCTGCCGCTTGTGAACTGCCCCATCGCACATAAGCAGATTAACAATGCGATGGAGGTGTTGAGTCAGCACGTGAATCCTCAACCACAAGTGCTTATTCGTTGTGGTGCCGCAAGTGGACAGATGCTCATTCAACCAACGCAACCAGAGGATGTTGCCCAGGAACTTGCGCCGAAGGGACTGAATCTTCATACCGAAACAATGGACGAGGTGCTGAGCGGTGAAACATTCCGCATTCGCCCCAGTTCATTTTTTCAAACAAATACGGCACAGGCAGAGAAGATGGCTCAGATGGTTTTACAAGGCTTATTATCTGTGCATGAACATTCAGAAGAGCAGGCAAAAAAGCTGACGGTGGTTGATGCTTACTGTGGCGTGGGTACGTTCGCGCTGCTCTTAGCACGACACGTCGGTAAGGTCATCGCCATTGAGGAGTCTGCGAGTGCCATCAAGGATGCGCAATGGAACTTGCGCAATGTAGAGAATGTCGCTATTCTCAAAGGCAAAGTCGAAGCTGTCCTGCCTGATATCGCGGCAGGATTAGATGGACTGGTGATTGACCCACCACGCGCAGGCTGTCAGCAAGTTGTTCTCGATGCACTTATTCAGCATCCTGTCGCCAGTATCGTCTATGTCTCGTGTGATCCATCAACATTGGCACGCGACCTGAATATTCTGTGCCATATCCACCCTACCTATCGCTTACGCTCGGTTCAGCCGCTTGATATGTTTCCCCAAACGGCCCACATTGAGTGTATAACGGTCTTGGAGCGTCTATGACCCTACTTTTACCATTATTGCTTGCCTCAGCTTCACCACGTCGTCGTCAACTCATCGCATCGCTTGGCTTACCCTACACCGTCGGTGTCTCACCCATCGACGAAGACGCGGTTCAAGCTACCTATGATGGACCGCCAGAAGAAACGGCAAAATGGACAGCAGAACATAAGGCTACGGGTGCATTAACATTAACCGAGGCAGCTAATCGGCTTGTGATCGCGGCTGACACGACGGTATTACTTGATAACCAGATACTTGGCAAACCTCGCGATGTTGCTCATGCTCGCGAACTCCTCCTCTCATTACGTGGGCGTTGGCATTCCGTCATCACAGGTGTGGTCGCATGCGCAATGATAGGCGGCAAACTCCAACTTTCGAGTGCAAGCTGCACCACACCTGTACTCATGCGTCCGTATAGTGAAGATGAGATAGATGCATATATCGCTACGGGCGATCCAATGGATAAAGCCGGAGCCTATGGCATTCAGCATCCAGACTTTCAACCAACGGAACGCATCAACGGCTGCTTTCTCAATGTCGTTGGTCTCCCATTATGTGTGCTCACAACACTGCTAGCACAATTCGGCGTCACACCTACAGAAGAAGGACGGAAAGATACCCCGTGTCGATGGTCGGAGCGATGCCTGATTTAACATCCATTCGAGGTAGATACGCACCAAGCCCAACGGGAGCATTACACATGGGCAATCTGCGCACAGCTCTGCTTGCGTGGCTCTTCGCACGTACACAGCATGGACAATTTGTACTTCGTATTGAAGACTTGGATCGTCCCCGTGTGCGTCCAGGTGCCACCCAACAGATGCTTGACGACCTGCACTGGCTCGGCCTTGATTGGGATGAAGGGCCAGATTGTGGTGGCCCCCATGCTCCCTATACACAAAGCGAGCGATTGGATATCTATCAACGGTATCTTCGACAATTACAAGATGCGGACTTGGTGTATCCATGCTATTGTAGTCGTGCGGAGCTTGCGAATGCCGCGAGTGCGCCACAACAAGGTGCCGAGGATGGATTACGCTATCCAGGCACATGTAGACATCTGACAGAAGCACAACGCAGAGCGTATGAAGCAAGCGGTCGTCGTCCCTCATTACGTTTTCGTGTTGAGAATAGCCGCATTGTCGCCTTCACTGATGGTATCATGGGGCCAATGACACAACACGTGCAACAAGCGGTGGGTGATTTTATCGTCTGTCGTTCAGATGGCATCTTCGCGTATCAATTCGCCGTTGTCGTGGATGATGCGCTCATGCATATCAATCAAGTTGTACGTGGGAGTGATTTGCTCAACTCTACCGCGCGTCAAGTTCTGCTCTACGAAGCACTGAGTTTCCCTGTTCCCACGTTCGCGCATGTCCCCTTGATTATTGATGAGCAAGGGAAAAGGTTGTCAAAAAGAATACAGAGTATGGGACTCGATCCATTACGCACGCGAGGGATGACGCCCGAACAGGTTGTGGGGAAACTTGCGGCAAGTTGTGGTTTAGTGGAGAAAGGTGATAAGATAAACGCGAAAGAGTTAGTTCAGCAATATTACAATTCTGCTATACCTTTACAAAATGGCGCGTTTTCACTATCATTATAGATAAACATGAAACGATGAAACGTTACAACATGCCTGTTAAAATTGTGGACGCCGACAAGGGTGTAATAGAATTAGACCCCTACAGATGAGGTTCTTCAACAACGAGGTATAACATTGGACAACATAGAACACGACGATAACGACCTCGAAGTCGAGATCACCGATCTCGATCCAATAGATGCAGACAGTAAATTCGCAGCGATCCGTATGATGGCTTATACTCTTCTTACAAAAAGACTCTGGCAACAGGTACGTTCCTCAACACAACGTGTATTACTTTTCTGTCTGTTACTCCTCGTACCACTTGTTTTCAGCATAGCGCATAACGTATCTCTAAAAAGCTCTATAGCACATGAATGTGTGCGACTACAACCAAAAATCGTCTACGTTGTCAAAGAAATAGTTGTATCTTCAGACACACAGGTATTACCGACTGATGCGCCAACAACTCTTTACATCCAAAAATACTTACCCACAAGCTCGATTCAATTCCAAGCACTAAAGATAGCCTCTATGACCTGTAAATAGGACATTGACAGGAGGTATGTTATAATGCTCGCAATATTAAACTACTAGATTGTTGAGATTTTGCTTACCTAATGACTTTCGCTACTATTTTTTCTGCATGGATGACTGAAACGATGACGATTGCACTTAGTATTGTACTGACAATAATAACCCTCGCTGTCGCGCTTGCGGTTGGCCTCACACTTCGTCGCATCCTGGTACGCCGCCTCAAAAAGACGGTTCTCGATAACTGGATTATCCAAACTTTCGGTGTACTCATTACGCTGCTACCGCTTCTTATTGCGGCCTTTGGCATTCCTCTCATTTGGAATCCATTGCTCATTTTTTTTTACTGGGAGCTTCTCAAGCAACAATTCGGCGTTGCCAACATTTCCTTTAGAGCTATATTCTTTAACCTGATCGGTACAGCTCTGCTTCTTGTATTGGGTATCGGTTTCGCACGAACGCTTCAAAGATTGACTATCAACAACCTTGTCGAAAATCGTATTGATGTCAATATTCGCACACTTATCGGGCGCATTCTGTACTTTCTGGTGCTCATTTTTGTATTCTTCTGGATACTTTCTATTTGGAATGTCTCGCTCACGTTTCCTGTCGCTGCTGTCGGCGTAGTGACCGTTGCTATCGGTGTATCATTGCAGGACATCTTGAAAGACCTGGTAGCAGGTGTATATATTCTGGCGGAACGACCTTTCCGTATTGGCGATCAAATCAGCACGTTTACGACCACAAACTACATCGGAGATGTACAGGATATTCAGCTTCGCGCAACCAAACTGCGCCTTGTAAGTGGTGAAGAGGTGACAATTCCAAATAGTCTTGTCTTTGGAAGTATTGTCGTGAATAACAGCTTTTATGGTGAACGACGTGCCACGCTTGCCGCGACCCTCCCACAAGAGGAATATGTAAAGGACGAAACATCACACCAGATACTCAGTGCCATTCAAGAACTCAAGCATGTGGCAGCGAAACCAGAGCCAACACTTTTTATCAGCAACTACACTCCGACGACAATCACTCTGACAATCCGTTTTTGGATCAACCTGCACGAGCCTGCGACAGTATCGGATGTAATGTATACTTTGCACAAGACGTTACCGAATGCGGAACTGGTTGTGAAAGAGTCTGCTGGTGACGTATAGTAGACGGTATAAAGCAACGGACGTTTGAATACCCTTATCGGAGAAGCTTTCAAAAGTAGAGCTTTTCAAAAGAAAGAGATGTATGAGAAGAAACGCCTGTAGGGACCGATTTATCACGTCCTTGTGGCCTCTCGATTGCCGACAAGGACGTGATAAATCGGTCCCTACAGGCGTTTCATGCGTTCTTTAAAAACCCTATTGTTGAAAGTGTCGGAGAAGAGGATGCTCATTGAATACACAGCGTAATACCGATGGGTCACTTATTACTCAGGCTATAGGAGTGATGGGCGGCACATTTGACCCTGTTCATTATGGACACCTTGTCATCGCGGAAGAGGTTCGCGCAACCCTTAATTTGTCGGAGGTTGTTTTTATTCCGGCAGGTCAACCACCACATAAAACAGGACATCATATTACTGAAGCACAACACCGTTTGGCGATGCTTGAACTCGCAATTGCCTCAAATCCTCACTTTCATATCTCGCTGATGGAGATAGAGCGTACAGGACCATCCTATACGGTCGATACGCTACGCACGTTACGAGAACAATTCGGTATAGACACAGCCCTCTTCTTCATTATTGGTTGGGACAGCTTGGAAGAATTGTATACATGGTACAAAGCACCCGATATACTAACGCTTGTGACATACCTTGTCGCAGTCAGGCGTCCAGGCTATGAGGAAGATGCTGAATACAACAAGGTACTAGAACAACGCCTACCAGGAATTTTGCAACGCCTGCTCGTCGTGCAGGCACCCCAGTTAGAGATTTCCGCAACTGATCTACGTCAACGCGTTGCTGAAAAAAGACCCATAAAATATCAGACCCCAGAGGCAGTTGAAACGTATATCAAAGAGAATCGTTTATATGGACATAGCTATGTTGAGAGTGAAGGGGAGAAACACTAGTTTTCTCAGAAAGAGTTAGATACATTCATGGAACCGATGCAGTTTCAATTGGGGGACCGCTTACGCTTGCGCAAACAACATCCCTGCGGCAATTTTGATTGGGAAGTTGTACGCCTTGGGGCCGATATTGGTCTCCGTTGTGAGCGTTGTGGACGGCGCGTCTTGCTACCACGTTCAGAAGTCGCGCGACGTACCAAGCAGGTATTGCCACGCATAGAAAAACCTGTCGATGATTTTTTCAATGAAGCATAACCATAATGAAGCATAACCACAAGGAGATGACGCATGGCTGTAGCCACACAGAATAGTGGTAGTGGATTTCTCACCCTTCTCAAAAAGAGAAATTTCCTCAGACTCTGGCTGGCCCAACTCATCTCGATGACCATTCTCAATGCATCCAACTATGCACTTTTGGTACTTATTGAAGAGGTAACGGGTTCAACAACATTGGTTGGGCTTGCCATTATCTGCTTTAGTCTCCCGGCATTCCTGTTCAGTGCGCCTGCCGGTGTGTTTGTGGACCGCATGGATAAGCGGCGCGTGCTCTGGGGCAGCAACTGCCTACGCGCAATTGCTACATTCATCTTTGTCATCTCGCTCTTATTCAACCGCCACCAGCTTGTGCCGGTCTTTCTATTGACGTTTCTCATCTCGGTCATAGGGCAATTCTTCTCGCCTGCCGAAGGCTCATCTATTCCATTGCTGGTCGGCGAAGAAGAGTTGATGCCTGCACTGTCCTTATTCAACATTACATTTATGCTAGCACAGGCTGTCGGTTTCATCCTGTTTGCTCCCATCGCACTAAGTATCTTACCGATATTCACTCTCGCACACATTACGATTGATCCACTTGATCAACTGTACACGATAATCGGTGTACTCTACCTTGTGTGTGCATTGCTCATCGCGTCTATCTCAAGGGAAAATTTCAAGCAAAAAACAGGTATGCAAGAGCGTGTGAGCAAAACTGTTACCACAAATGTTGCAACTGAGACTCTCAGCATTTTGAGTAATGTGTGGGGAGAGATGGTACAAGGCTGGAGTTTTATTCGACGCAATAAACGCCTTTACCTGTCAGTTGTGCAACTCTCATTTGCGGGCGTGCTAATTCTGGTTATCGGCGAACTTGCGACACCGATTGTCACGAATCTCTTGCATCTGCCAGCACGTGATATGGCATTTATCTTCGCGCCCGCAGGCATAGGGCTTGTGCTTGGTTCGATCTTCATGCCACGTATCACGATGCGCATTGGGCGCTCACGTGCCATTTTTATAGGGACGGTCGTGCTGGCTATTGCGACAGTGTTGCTTCCACTCACAACAATCTTTGCAAGGGCATTACAGCCCAACGGATGGAATGCGAATCCGTTATTGCTGGTTGTGATCGCGCTCTTTATGTTCTGTGCTGGCTTTGGTCTTGATTTCATCAACATTCCCGCGCAAACCGCGATGCAAGAGCAAACGCCGGACTGGATTAAGGGACGCGTCCTTGCCTTACAGCTTATGTTATATAATGCCTTTGCGATACCAATCATTCTTTTTATCGGTGCCTTCTCAGATATTGCAGGTATCGACAAGGTACTCTATCTAATGGCCATTTGCTCGATTGGCTTTGGCATTTGGGGCGTGTACTATCAACGCAGGCATCCACGCGAGATGACCGCGAACGAGGAAGCGGATAAGCAAGAGATGAAAGCATGACGACAGAGACAGCACTCATGGCCCAACTTATCCCATATCAGCCGTGGCTCATCATTGGCGGTGTTGTTGTGCTCTTTTTGCTGCTCCGCTTGACACGCAAAGAGTTACGCAAACGTGTTGATGAGATTGGCTATCGGCTTCTTGGCGAAAAGGGGTTGCTTGTCTGGTTCTGGTTTAACGCTCCTGGCGTGATTCTACACGAGCTAAGCCATGCATTTGTTGTCCTGCTATTTCGACCATTCGACTTTCGCATTACCAGTATCACGCTGTTTCGTATTAAACCTATGGCGCAACGCAACCCTGACGGACGCGTGATGCGTAGCGGGAGTCGTCAATCGCTCCAACTTGGCGAGGTACAATACGTTCGTCCACAGGGACGCGTGATGAGTTATATTGGCGACGGTTTTAGTGGTACCGCACCACTCTTCGGCGGTATCGCCATATTCACGTTGCTGTACTGGGTCGCGACTGGCTATAACCTGTGGGACTTCCCGTTCGATATTCATCAGCATCTCCAACTCCTCAAACCCGGTTGGCCTTGGTGGACGCTCATCTTCGCGCCCTATCTCATCCTCACCGTCACCTCCGAACTCTGGCCTAGCCGCCAGGATTGGCGCGGCGCACGCTGGTTTGTCACTGGCCTAACGTTCATCATTCTCCTGATAGGTGTGCTCATCTGGTATCTCAAACGCTTCGATGCCACGCTGCATATGCTCACCTTCATCTCTTCACGCGTCGATTTCGCGCTCGTCATTTTGGTCGCGCTCGATCTTGTGTTCCTGATTGTTGCGGAGTTGTTGGTGCAGGCTCTTAGACGGTGACATGGCTTGATAATTACTCATATTCTTCTGCAAATAAGGTAGTATAGAAACTGGCAATAATGGAAAAGATGAGTTAGGAGCTAAAGTAATTATGCTTACTCAATACATTAAGGCCGCAATGCGGCATGCAAGGTACGAAATTTTGTTGTCTGATAGTACATTTTATGGGGAAATCCCAGAGTGTAACGGCGTATACTCGAATGCTGCAACATTGGAAGAGTGTCGTGAGGAGTTAGAAGAAGTGCTGGAAGAGTGGATTTTGCTCCATGTTGCACAACATCTTCCTCTTCCTGTTATTGAGGGGAACGAGTTGACTATCAAGGAAGTGGCTTAATGCCTCACCTTGGATCAATAAAACGTAAAGACCTCATATATTATCTTATATGATAGTGTGGTTGAACCGAATAAAGAATAAGTGAATTGTAGGGGTCTAATTCTATTACACCCTTTTCCCAATAAACAATGTTGAAGGATTTGATGCAACGTTACTTATGTCCTTCAATATTCTCAATCGCCGACGAGGGTGTAATAGAATTAGACCCCTACAATTCACGTCCTAATCAGATTTTTGGTTGACATAATCTGGTATTTACCAATCGAACCTATCAATTAAAAATGTCCGGCTATAGTGCAACAAAATGGGGCTTCCGTGTGGACATACAGCTGGTGCGTTCACATTTGCTAATGCTTTTAGCAGTGCCAGTTGGTCGCCGCTTCCTAATTCGCGTCCACGGCGCATGGCGGAGCGACAGGAGAGGCTAATGAGCAAGTGGTCTTCCCAATCGTTGCTGTCCTCAGCAGCAACCTCCGCGACTTCTTGCAGGTGGGCGACAAGGTGTTCTTGCCCTTCTCCGTTCTCGTCACTTGGCACAGAGCGTATCAGAAAGCTGCGTCCACCGAAGCGTTCACATTCTAAGCCTAAACCTCGTAGCATAGGTAGGCGTTGCTCTAGTAGATCGGCTTGATAGCGTTTCATTTCTACAATTACAGGTTCAAGTAACAGGTGGGCCTCGACGACCTCTTCTTGCTGCTGACCTCCTGCATACACGTGACGCAGATGCTCATAGATGACACGCTCATGGGCGCGATGCTGGTCAACAAGATACAGGCTCCCATCAGGTGCTTCCGCCAGAATAACGGCTTGCTGCAGTTGCGCTAATGGGCGTAACTGTCCTACAACCTCATTTGTCCCAGGTGCAGCCGTTTCAGCTTTATACCCTTCAGCAGACTCAGAGACACGCAAGCCTCTTCGTCGTGGTCCTGGCAGCCGCCGTTGGTTCGCTAGCACTGGCCCTGGAAATTGGATTGACTCAGGTAAGGTGGGGCTTTGCTCTAACACTGAGCGCACGGCTTGCGTTAGAGCTGCGACAATCTGCTCCTCATGCTCTAAGCGCACCTCGATCTTGGCTGGATGTACGTTCGCATCTATCTCATCGGTTGGCACCTCAAGAAACAAGACCACCAAAGGATGTTTGCCCTTTGGTAACAAACTTCGATAACCATCCTCAAGTGCGTCCTGTAATGGTCGAGATTGTACCCAGCGTCCATTGACAAAGAGCATGGCGTATTGGCGATTGCCCTGTGCCAATACACGGTTGCCAATATAGCCATGAAGCGTGTAATGGGCACCATCACTCAACCGTACAGGATACAGCATCTCGTTTAGTGGTAGATGATAGAGTTCGGCGAGTGTGATAGCGAGGTCGCCAGAGCCGCTTGTCTGGAGGGCGATATGCTCGTCAATAATCAGGTTGAAACGTACAGAGGGATAGCCTACAGCATAGCGTTGTAGCAGTTGGAGGATATGCCCGTTCTCTGTGCGTGCCCCACGCATAAACTTGAGACGTGCTGGCACATTGTAGAAAAGGTCTCGTACCGTAACCGTCGTTCCATGCAACCGCGCACGTCGCCCACGTTGTGTGATTTCGCCACCACGTAGGGTTATAGACAAAGCAGCATGATCTTCTCCGAGACTATCGGTTTCGATGGCGCGACTCAACAAAGTTACTTCGGAAACGGCTGTAATGCTAGCAAGGGCTTCACCACGAAACCCTAACGTGTGTAAACGGCTCAGGTCTTCCACGCTACGAATCTTGCTCGTGGTATGACGCAAGCTGACGCGCTCTAGCTCATCTTCGGGAATACCGTATCCATCATCTGTGACGCGCATGAGACGCAGACCACCGCCACGCACTTCGACACGTATCTCTCTCGCACCTGCATCCAGCGCGTTTTCTAGCAATTCTTTAATCACCGAGACAGGACGTTCAATCACCTCCCCTGCCGCGATGCGCTCCGCTACATCGGGAGCAAGTGCGAGTAGTGGGCTACGTGGTGTAAGTAGGCGGAAAGGTTGTTCTTGTATTTGACTCATCATCGCAGTACTATGCTCTTCTTTTTCTGCATCAAAAACAACAAGTTCAAGGCGTCAAGCGGCGTGATGGCATACACATTAATAGTATCCATATCGGGTGTCGTTCCGTTGGCTTGCTCTAACGCTCTCGCCACTTCACGTGCCTCTTCGCTTTGCCATTCATAGGAACTTTGCCCCTCAGCAACCAGCTTTCTCATATCCTCTTGACTATAGGAATGATTAGAAACATCGCTTTGTGCGTGTGACAATTCATTCTTCCCGTCGTCACGTCTCATCTCTAATTGTTGTAGCACGGTCTCGGCTCGCTTTACCACGCTCGGCGGCATACCGGCCAGTTTTGCCACATGCACACCGTAGCTACGTCCGATACTGCCCTGTATCACGCGATGCAAGAATACAATGCCATTTTGCTCATCATCACTAATCGCCATTGTATAGACACTCAAATGCGCTAATTCGTTGGCTATCGCGGCAAGCTCATGATAATGCGTTGCGAACAAGGTACGCGCCATCGTCTCAGTATGTAGATGTTCCACAACGGCCCGTGCTATTGCTAAACCATCGTAGGTACTCGTGCCTCTGCCAATTTCGTCGAGAATAATGAGGCTGTGAGATGTGGCATGATGCAGAATGGTCGCGGTCTCTTCCATCTCCACCATAAATGTACTCTTGCCCGATGCGATATCGTCTTCCGCTCCAACACGCGTGAAGATGCGATCAACCAAACCAATACGCGCTTTGCGTGCAGGTACGAAACTGCCTATTTGCGCAAGCAGTGTAATCAATGCCACCTGACGCAAATAGGTCGATTTGCCCGCCATATTTGGGCCTGTGAGCAAGACCACACGTGACCCATTTTCGGCTTCCAAGTGCGTGTCATTCGGAATGAAGACATCGCCATCAAGCGCGAACTCTACAACGGGATGACGCCCACCAGTGATCTCTAAACCATACCCATGCTCTAACACAGGACGAGTATAGCCTTGATGGGCCGCAACCTCTGAGAGGCTAAGTAATACGTCAACTCTCGCAATCGCGGTGGCAGTCGTCATTAATTGCTCATAAAACACGCTTAATTGTCGCAGTAAGTCCGTATAGATGCTACGCTCCATCTCCTCTATGCGCTCTTCCGCACTGAGGATACGTGACTCGTGTTCTTTCAAGTCGGGCGTGAGAAAGCGTTCGGCATTCACCAATGTTTGTTTATGGATGTAGTCAGGTGGCACAAGCTTTACGTTCGCACGTGTGACTTCGATATAGTAGCCAAAGACTTTGTTAAAACTGACTTTGAGCGACTTGATACCCGTGCGCTCACGTTCACGTGCCTCTAGCGACACCATCCAGCGTCGTGAGTCACGGATAGAGGCAAAGAGTTCGTCGAGTTCTGGATGAAACCCTGTGCGAATCAAGCGTTTCTCGTCATCATCTTCATCACTATTTGCTGGATTGACCAGCGCACGCAGAATAAGGTCTGTGACATCGGGGCATGCATCTAGCTCGTTCGCGAGTGTTCTTAATAGGGGCGCATCACAGCCAAGCAGCAAATCTCGCAGTTGAGGCACGACTCCTAAGTAGGTACGCAGACCAAGTACCTCATTACGTACCGCCGTTCCCTGACGCACACGACCAGAAATACGCTCTAAGTCACCCAAGCCTTGTAAGCACATGGTGAAGCGACTACGGAGTGCAGGACTCTCATACAACTCTTCAATCGCTGCCAACCGTGCATCCAATATATTTAAGTCGAGCAAAGGTTGTGTGATTGTACGTCGCAACTGTCGCGCTCCCATCGGTGTAATTGTGCGGTCAAGTACATGTAACAAACTGCCATGAATTGAGCCACTACGCGAACCCTGCAAGAGGTCGAGGTTACGCTGTGTATGAGCGTCTAATACCATATAATTTGTTGTACGGTACGAACGTAGACCAGTCAAAAGTGCAAGTAAGGCTCCATTCATCTTTTCCAGATAGGCCACGATAGCACCCGCCGCCGAAATCGCCTGTGGCACAGAGGCACACCCGTAGGCATCAAGCGATTGCACACCGAACTGACGACATAGGCGTGTCTGTGCTGCTTCATGCTGAAAGAAATATGGTGGGCAATGCGTAAGCGTGATGGTCTTTGTGGGAAACTGATACGCGTCCTGTTTGCTGCCATCAGCGAGAAGGCATTCAACAGGGGCGAGACGTTGTAGTTCCGCTTCCAGAGCGACGGGGAGTTCATCGGGTGTAAACCATGTCACGATAAATTCGCCCGTACTGACATCAACAGCGGCTAAGCCTGTTTGAGTTCGTCCTGGTGCAATCGCGACCAAATAATTATTCTGTTTTGTCGGTAGCAAGTTTGGTTCGGAGAGCGTGCCAGCTGTCAAAATACGCGTCACTGCTCGCTCGACGACACCTCTGGCGGGAATCTCGCCGACCTGTTCACAAATGGCAACTTTGTAACCGCGATGCACTAATTTCCCTACATAGTTATCTAATGCATGAAGAGGAATACCAGCGAGGGGTACACGTTCGCTATCACGTCCACCGCCACGATGAGTCAGGACAATCTGTAATTCGCGTGCTGTGATACGTGCATCCTCGTCAAATGTTTCGTAGAAATCGCCCATTTGGTACAGCAGAATAGCATCTTGATACTGGCTCTTGATATTGAGATATTGGAGACGTGCGGGCGTCGTCATAGTTCTTTCCCTGCTAGCGTATTCTGTACATTTTGAAACATACGTACCATACTATATTCTTTCCCTATTGTCAAAAAAGGGTAGGAAATCTTACTATAAGATGTGGAGATTACTTACGGCACTTCTCGCAGAGAGAATGCAACTCACAACGGGACACTGACGTATATCAGGCAACATCAAGAGAACAAAAGCGAGTCAGAGGAGAAGGCCATCATGCAACATCAAGATTTCGAGCGAGATGATGATTTTTATCAAAGCTACGACAAGCAGAAAGTACGTCCACAATCTCGTAGAACTCCTAAAAAACCGTTTACTCCTCAGGACCTTGTCAAAATGTTTTGTGCGGTTGTAGGCATTCTCCTCCCTGTTGTCTTTGTTCTCGGAATGCTTTGCGGGAATGGGCGTGTGGGGATTGCAACCATCACGACGTGCATCTTCGCTATAGGTCTCGCATGTATTGCAGCGATTGTGCTTCTAGGGTTTGGCATCGCTCAAATGGCCTCCACGCTCTACAATCTGATAAGAAAGAAGTTGTCGTTTCTACAGACTGAACGCAGTTAGACAAAACCAACAAAAAACCTACAATTGTTATTGTGCGTATACTTAACTGTAAACAACCATTTTTGGTACAATCTATTCAGGGAGTACATGAATATCTTGTAACAAAGGAATAGAGGAATGATTAGCAACGCGGAACGCCGCTTTTATCTTTTGGGTTTGTGCAGCGCATTCTTTTTTCTTGTTGGGCTTGTCTTCAACGTACTAAACGTGTTTACAACTTCCGCGGTGTTCCTTGCATTGGGAAGTCTGCTAACGTATTTCAGTGTTCCTGTCATGTTTATAGCCCTTGAGTCGATTTGCTTCCCCGACGATTACAACCATTCCGATAAACACTATTCAGCCACGCGTTACTCCATTGGTTTTTACATCATTGCATACGCTTGTGCCTTAGCATCATTCCTTGTACTTCTATGTATTCTCGTATATGGGCATACAGCACTAAAGGCGCAGATATTCTTCTGGGGACTGTTACTCACGATCTGCTTCGGTATCATTGGTCGATGTGCTCAAAAAACGACGTAATTATCTTAGGATGAGGTATGATTCGTCAATGGGAGTAAGTAACATGGCAAACAAGGAAGTGTTCATCAATATACGAAAACTCGCTGCACTTGATCTCGTCTTTCATGGTTCCCGATTTATTCTCGCTGAATTTGGGGGAGCGGTGATAGCCTGCGGGAGTTTGGGAGTACTCAGCCTCGTCGCCTTCTTCCGCAATCCCAGTCATTCAGTCTTTCCACTCCTCATAGGTTCGGTTCTCTGCTGGATTGCCCTGAACTATGTGCCATTGCTGCTGTATGCCATTGATATCGTGAGGCACAAGAGTGCTCAACAGGAAGTAGCATTCGAGCTAGAGCATAAAGATAATTATGCACGCAAATATACGCTTCAATCAGTGTTTCTTTTGCTGCTCCCGCTCATCGTACCTATACTTTCTCTTGTTCAAGAGAGACAAAAGCACTCTTCTAATGATCATTAATAAATCCATTTATCAAACGAACGTCGTCGATTTGAAACTGGAATGCTCCAAATGTTGTACCTCCGGCATTGAATGATATTCCTAATATTTCGCGTGTGTCGATTGAACCAAACTCGGAGAACAAAAACGAGTGTTGCTGCCACTCTGCTCCCGCTATGAAAGAAATGCTGGTCGGGATTGACATGAAACTTCCGGCAGAAATTGTCACGCTGTACTGTAAACCATCACCCTTGCCCCAGAAGCTTATGCCCTTCTTTTCTGACAGGTTCGCAGGTTGGCCAGGAGTAGAGCCTGGGAAAAACATAGCACCCGCCCAGGGAAAAGGAGAACCTGCGTTGATACTGCCAGTAATGAGCAGTGAATAATTCCCACCACTTGCTCCCTCTGGAGCAATTGTGTATTGAGCTATTGAGTTACCGCCTCTGATCTGATCGGTAGAAATGCTCCAACCAGCCCCAAACGTTGTCTCTACTTTACCATTCTCAAAATCGCTAATAAGCCCAAACTCTGAACCTGTGGGAGCCGTCCTGTGTTCATATTCCTCGTATTGTTGTTGAACCAACGAGCGATACGCTTCACGATTTACGGGAATACCACGTTTCCAAACGCTAATTATGGCGCGAGTCGCTGTAATATCAACTGATGGGTCCCCCTCAACCAGCACAAGGTCAGCACGTAAACCAATTGCAATTCGCCCACGATCTGTCAATCCAAACGTGTTAGCAGGAACAGAAGTCGCCGATGCAAGGGCTTCAAGTGGAGAGAGTCCAGCTTTAACCAGTAATTCCATTTCACGATGAATACTCACGCCATGTGCGGTTCCTGGATTGGGTGCATCTGTTCCTGCAAGAATAGGAACGTTAGCGGCTTTCAGTTGACGTATAGTCTCTTCTGCTGCTTTATAGCTGGATATTCTTCCAGAGGAAAAGGACCTTTTGAGGCTTGTAATATTCTTCCTGGTAAGATATGGTGCAAGCTGCGCGTCCGAAACGAGAGTGGCACCGCTTGGAACTCCTGACACGCTCTCTAACACTGTTAACGTGGGGACAACGAATGCGTGGTGCTTTGCGACAAACTCACCAAAGTTCGGATCGGGACTTTGATCTATAAAGAGATGTGCTAGGCCATCTACACCTACCTCTATCGCTTCGCGTGCGCCTTGCAGCGTACCAATATGAACGACTGTCAACTTGCCGCGTTGATGGGAAGCTTCTACGACAGTAGCCAAAGTAGCTTTGCTGATCGTAGGCATAGTTCCCCTATCGGCATAGATGATTTTAATGTAGTCAGAACCTTCAGCAATGCGTGCATCTACAAACGCTTGAGCCTCTTCTGGTCCATTGATCGTCGGAATGAGAATACCATACTCGGTGCAATGTCCATTAGGAGCCGTGATTGCTGTACCAGCAGAACGCAGATCCGCTCTATCGTCCCCTTGCCCAGCTGCCTCTTGCCGCTTTATCTCCGCGGACAGGTGAATATCCATGAACATGTCTAGTTCTGTGGTGACGCCAAATACAAGAGCATCTTTTAGAGCAGAACCATCAATAATATGGGTATGAGCATCAATAAAGCCTGGAAGAAGCGTATGATTGGTACCGTCGATGACCTGCATCTCTTGCTGAGCCGAAATGGTGTTCTCGACAGCCATGATAAGCCCGTCTTGTACAAGAACACTGATGTTAGGAATGATTTGTAAACCATCAAAGACACGTACATTATGCATAAGAAGCTTTTGTTGCATACGTTTTCTCCTAACTTATACCGCTTGTAAAGATACTTCCTGCGAATAGTATAAGCTAAGGGAAGGATGAGAGGACAGTATCAAAAGACATATTACTCACAGCAAGGAATAATCCTACTTCACACCTTGACAATATTATCGCAACATGCTATAAAAAATATAACATATTGCGATAATAACAAAAAACAGTAAAAATGCGTCTAAGTGACAATGAAGGAGGACAAAATGATTAGTAACGCTAAACGACGCTTTTATCTCTTTGGATTGTGCAGTGCTTGCTGTTTCCTAATCGGATTCATCCTTATTGTATGGAATGAGTTCACAACGTCCACAGTACTCCTTGCGGTGGGCAGCCTACTGACATACTGCAGTCCCCTTATCATGTTTAAAGCCTTTGAATCAATCTGCTATCCTGACAGCTACAACCAGGCTGATAAACAATATCCTGCCACCTATTACTCTATTGGTTTTTACAGCGTCTCAGCCTCTTGTGCATTGGCATCAATCATCATGGTTCTCTTCATTCTCGATCACAGACGCACTACCGCTACAGTACAACTCTTCTTTTGGGGACTGTTTCTAACACTCTGCTTCGCTATCATCGGACGAATAGCTCAGAGAACGACGTAGCCACGCCAAAGTATTCCGCTTTCTGCAAAGAAAGTAGCAATTAGCCAAACAAGTGTTTCGCTTGGCAACTTGCTACTTATTTTTACTCGCTCTTCGCCGACGCATCCGCATATTCCAATACCGTCAGGTCAACACGCTTGTGGGCGGAGAGTTGTCCGCTGTATGACGCACGGTAGGAACCCGATGTGGGAGCGACATCAAAGTAGTCACGGCCTACAGCGATGGTGATGTAGCTGAGACTGGTTTGACGATCATGCGTTGGGTCAAATGGGACCACTAATGCCTTGTCGGGATGTTCTGCAACAGGTAGAAGCACCTCGACCCATGCATGGGTACCACCCTCGCCGAGCATGTGACCGGAGACATAACGCGCTGGCAAATTACAGAGACGACACAGTGTAATCATGATGTGCGCGAAATCTTGGCATACACCTTTGCCGAGCTTGAGTGCTTCAGCAGCAGGAGTGCGAAACGTTGTGATGCCGTTTTCATACTGCAACGCATGGTATGTCCAACTATTGATACGTCGTGCAAGCTCTAGCCCTTGTAAGCCTTCCGCTACAAATGTTGCCGCGACAGTGCGTAGCATCTCATCTGGTTGTGTCAATTTAGAGGGTGTGAGCATACGTGAATCTGAAAGCCACGAGGCATCTATATAGTGTGGACCGCTATTGGCACGCCGCTCGACAACAATCCATGCCTCGAAATCAACCGCACTTTTGACGATAGGCACAAGAGGATTGAGCACGAGGTTGCCAAATTCGTCGAATTGACTGACGATTTCTGTTGTGGGAGCAGACACTTCTAAGCGATAGACGACACGGCGTTGGTCGCCATATTGCTCTGGAGGTACAATCGTCAATAGTTGGCTCAAGTCAGCAATTGGACCCGGATACTCGTACCGCAGATGCTGATGAATCAGATATGCGGTACGTTGCACACGTTGCCAGTCAACGCTCTGGGGGTCAAGCAGATTAAGAGATGCAATCACGGTTTCAAGGTCGTTTTGGCCCTGATTCATGCTTGGATGGTATCCTCTCTTTGGGCAGAGACGCGCTCTGTAGCTGGTTCCGTCGTATGAGTCTTGCGTGTGTTTGGCACTTCATCTGCCCACACAGTCATACTTTGTAAACGCGGAGAACCATAAGAAGTAACCATCGCTACGTCTAACGCGTCACGTCCACGTCCGATCAAGACACGTCCCACACGGCGCGTGTTGTTACGCGCATCGAACGTATACCATTTTCCACCAAGATAGACCTCAAACCATGCGCAAAAATCCATCGCCGCATCTAGTGGTGGCACATCAATATCCGGCAGATAGCCAAAGGCATAGCGTGCGGGAATATTCATCGCTCGACAAAAAGATACGGCAAGATGGGCGAAGTCGCGACATACTCCAACGCCTTGCGCACAGATATCGGCGGCTGTGGTTGTTGGGTTACTGGTACCATATTGAAAGCGAATATTGGTATGTACCCAATCGCAGATCGCTTGCACCCGCGCCCATCCTGGCTCTGTATTGCCAAAAAGTGACCAAGCCTGATCGGAAAGCACATCGGAGAGGCAGAAGCGGCTTGGCAAAGTATACATCAATGTATCGTCCGGCAAATCCTCAACAGGATGTTGTATAGCATCGGGAACATAAGCGTCTGGCTCCTCAGAGACTTCCGCGATGGCATCATATCGCCATATTTGCTCACCCGAAGGCATAAGTAAGCGGCGGCAGAGATTACCATAAAAATCAGTATACAGACGAGACTCGATGGTGGGAGTAGTTTCCCACGTCTCGTGGAGCAGACGAAATTCTCCGTCTGGTCGGGGTTGAACCTGAATTACCGTTGGAGTAGGCCACGTTGCCTCATAACGGAACTCGCATC
>CAXTWV010000015.1:0-4915 GCA_964248005.1 uncultured Ktedonobacteraceae bacterium
AAGCATACGTGCGCCAGTCAGTACACTTTCTGCAAGCGTATCGGTGACACCTGCATGAAAGAATACATCGACGATATGATGTGTTGTATCGGCGTGTAAGCTATCCATCACAAACGCCTCTTGAATAACAGAATCAACGAGGAGTTGTGAGGTAAGCTGATCTGTTTGGGGGGGATTGAGTGTTCCTGAAAGGTGGTAGAGGAAGGCTGTGCGGATATACAATGGTATATCAGAAAGAGATGCAAGCGACGGAAGCCGATGCGGTGAAAGCTGCACTATTTTCCGAGCGAGTCGATGAGCCTGCACATCGTGCCGCTCTGAGACCGCTCGAACCTCGATGTATTGTGTGGTCACGTTCCTTTTCCTGGATGAGTTATAGCAACATAAATACACGATGCTATATGGGCCTGTCGTATGGGACATGTTCATTGTAGCACCTGTAATAGGGATGTGGCAAATGTGTAATTGTAGGGGTCTCATTCATTACACCTTTTGGCATTCTGCAATGTTAGCGAGGGTTGAAATGTTTACTATATCCTCCACCATCCGTGTATGCCAACAGGGTGTAATGAATGAGACCCCTACAGTTGCGCGTTATCCTAGGACAAGCATATGAAAACAACGGATGTTGTAATCATCGGAGGCGGTATCATAGGTTGCGCCATTGCCTATTTTCTGCGCAAGATGCATGTCGATGTAATACTTTTGGAGCGTGGCGAGCTTGGTGGACAGGCTTCGGGTGCGGCGGCTGGTCTGCTTGCACCTCTAGGTCCATTGTCTGGTCCTGGTCCATTTGCTGATCTTGTACTCGCTGGCTTCTCGTCCCTTATCTCACTAGTGCCAGAGCTGGAAGAAAGCAGTGGCATGAATGTAGGTTATGAGCGAACGGGAGCCTTACGGGTTATGCGTAACTCAAAGCGTGTCGCCCATTTGCGGAAAAGGCTGGATAGCTGGCAACCGCTTGGCCTACAGTTGTATTGGCTCACGGGCGAGGAGGCACGTCAGCGTGAGCCTCTGCTGGCTCCTGATATTTGTGCTGCTATTTATGCACCTGAAGAGTCACAGATTCAAGCGGCTAGTGTTCTGAGAGCGTTTGCGCGTGCGGCACGTCTTTTAAGTGCAAATATTCACGAGCAGCAAGAAGTCAGCCACCTAGTTACAAAAAATGCACGAGTGACTGGCGTTTGCACGACGCAAGGAGAAACGATTGCCTGCAATCAGATTATCATTGCCTCTGGCGCATGGACAGCACAGTGTGCAGCATGGCTAGATGTGGCACTTCCGATTCAGCCTCTGCATGGTCAACTGCTTGCAATACCACAAGCTCTATCGCCACTCAAACATATTGTATTTGGCAATGCTGGCTACTTAGTACCACGCGGAAATACCGTTCTCGTTGGTGCAACAAAGGACGAGAGAGGTTTCGACTCGACGGTAACAGAGCAAGCAACATCCTGGCTACACGCAACCGCGACACAGCTTGTTCCCGCTTTTGCTGAACGTAAGATACAGGCATCGTGGGCTGGTCTACGTCCAAAGACGCCTGATAGTCATCCAATCGTTGGTTTCCTACCATCATGGGAAAATGTGCTGATCGCGGCAGGACATAACAGTGTCGGCGTGATACTTAGTGCAATTACAGGGCAGAGTGTTGCCGAAATGATAACCACAGGAGTTGTACCATCCCTATTTCGACCATTCTCAGTAGAGCGTTTTCTACCACAATAGGTGACTACCGTTGTACGTCCTGCGTATCTTTGCGAGTGACTGTCAGGTAGGCGACAAAGCCGATGATCAAAATCGTTAAGACAAGGCTGACCCATCCGGTGCCAAGCCCAAGTCCACCAAGGCTGTGTGACCTTCCAAACCAGTCCGAGAACGAGGCACCGAGCGGACGCGTGAGGATGTAAGCGAGCCAGAAGGCGACAATTTCGTTCAGGCCAAGTAACCAATATGCTAAAGCTGGAAGAGCAATGAGCACGGCGAACAGTACAGCCGAAAAGAAGTAGCCCAGATGGAGAGTTGTTGCAGTCATATCACCTACTGCTGTGCCAAGTGCGAACGTAGTTACGACAGTCGCCCAGTAAAATAGTTCGCGACGACGCGTGTAGATACTGTGAATAGACAGCGTTTTCTCATTGATATACCACACGGAAAAGACGGCGACCAGTGCGACCAGAAAGAATGTGGCTGAGACGATGTAGGGGATGCCGAAACCAACGTGTAACACATCGGCAGCCATCGTGCCAAAGATCGCAACCATGACGACAGCTAACCAGTACACCCACGGTATATAGCGGCGTACTAAGAATTGCAGCACGAGCGCGGCGGCGAAGCAAATGGCACCGAGTGCTACCGCCTTGTACGGACCGATGTGAGTGACCAGAAAGTCTGAGGTCGTCTCGCCCATCGCAGTGGTCAATAATTTAATGATCCAGAAGTAGACCGTCACTTCTGGCACCTTTTTCATCGCACGTATATAGGGGTTGGTCGAAAGGCCGGTTTTAGCTGAATTGGAAGTGGTAGATAGTGGATATTGTGGTATAAGGTTACTCATCGAATTTTTATTCTCCTGGATAATAAAAAGGTTTTCGCTATGAAGCCTAACACAATTTCTCATTTAAGGCTAGCCTAATTCATCTCTTTGGTACTGATAGTTGGATGGTTGAACCAATTGTAGGGACCGATTTATCACGTCCTCTGCCCCAATCGAACACGTTTCCAGGAGGTGGAATATGTTTCTACAATCGCTGACATTCTTGGTTGCCAACAAGGACGTGATAAATCGGTCCCTACAATTGACGTATCGTGATTAATTTTTCAAACCGCGCATCATCATACCCCTACCCATCAACATATGTTATATTTATTGCATGAGCGACACACCACTACACGACATAACACACAACGAACCTGTGCAGCAGGAAACAACGGCACTTTTACGAGGAAATCCAGACCTCGCGGTATTGTATGCTATTGCAGGGTATCTCAACCATCAGGTTGACGTACGTGAGGCATTGCAGGAGATACTGGCACGTGTTACTGAATTGTTGCACTTACAGACGGGCTGGGTCTGGTTACTCAATGAGCAAGGAGCACCACACCTCGCGGCATTCCAGGCACTACCACCCTATCTCGCGAATCATGCCGAGCGTATGAGTGGAAGTTGTCTGTGTCTTGATACCTTCCTCAATGGCACATTGGAGGGAGCTGCTAACATCGACGTGTTGCGCTGTAGCCGTCTCAAGAATGCTGAACGCGATAGTGATCCCTCGTCGCTCGGTCTGCGTTTTCATGCCAGCATCCCCATCTATGCAGGGAACACGCCGCTTGGTGTGCTGAATGTGGCAAGCGAGGATTGGCGCGAGCTGCAACCACAAGAACTGCAACTGCTCCACATTATCAGTGACCAGATTGGGCTGGCGATGCAACGCGCACGCCTTTCAGCCGATGCAACGCGTGCAGCCGCGCGTCTGGCAACCATAGAGGAGCGCAATCGATTGGCGCGTGACATTCACGATACGCTTGCACAAGGGTTAGCCGCTATCACCCTGCAACTCGAAGCGGCAGATGCATTGGCAGAGGCACGTCCTCAACGCGCTCATGAAGCCGTGCAACGTGCGCTCTCACTAGCACGCGCCAATCTTGATGAGGCCCGGCGGTCAGTGATGGACCTACGTGCGGCCCCCTTACAAGAACATGCTTTACCGGAAGCACTCGCGCTCCTCATTGCTAGCACCGACCTAGCTATTAACTACACCTATACTCCTAACTTTCCCATATTGCCAGCGCGTATTGAGGCTGGGGTGTACCGCGTGGCACAGGAGGCACTGACAAATATCCGTAAACATGCCGATGCTCAGCATGTCGAAATAACGTTATGCTTTTGTGATGAGGAATCTGAGGAGATACAAGGGCACCCGCAAGGAGATGCCCCTCCCATACATACGGGTGATGCGGTAATCCATAATATGGGAGGGGCATCTCCTTGCGGGTGCCCTTGTATCGTTTTTACCATTCAAGATGATGGGCATGGTTTCGACCCTGACGCGGTTGCTCATGATGGCAACCACTTTGGATTATTGGGTATGAGCGAACGTGTGAAACTGCTGGGTGGGCATCTGTCTATCCAGAGTACTCCTGGCTCTGGAACGTATATTGTCGTCTCTATTCCGTTTAAGCAGAGGGGGAACGGTAAACTATGACGGTTCGTATTGTGCTTGCGGACGACCATCCGATTGTGCGTGAGGGACTACGCACTGTATTGGAGACACAGGCTGATTTCGAGGTGGTTGCGGAGGCAGCAAATGGCGAGGAAGCCGTTCGGCTTGTCAGTGCATTACGGCCCGATATTCTGCTCCTGGACTTAGAGATGCCGCTTATGGATGGCGTAGAAGCCATTCGCCGTGTGCGTGCCAACAGCACGGATGCGGTGCTTCCGCGCATCATTGTGTTCACAGCCTTTGATAATGATGAACGTATCATCCATGCTCTCCAAGCAGGTGCTAATGGCTACTTGTTAAAGGGTGAACCACGCGACACTATTTTTAATGCTATACGAGTCACAGTTGATGGTGGCTCATTGCTACAGCCAATTGTGGCCTCGAAACTGCTTCACCATGTAGGACATTCGACTTCCATCGAGTTGTTGACCGAGCGTGAACTAGAGGTACTTTCCTTGTTAGCGCAAGGCATGCCAAACAAAGAGATTGCCAGCAAACTCGTCATCAGCGAACGAACCGCCAAATTTCACGTCAGTTCCATCATGGGCAAACTGGGTGCAAACAATAGGACCGAGGCTGTTTCGTTAGCAGCCCAAAAAGGGATAATTACATTAGCCGCATTGGGGGAATGAAGAAGGCAGCCGCATTGGGGGAATGAAGAAGGCAGCCGCATTGGGGGAATGAAGAAGGCA
>CAXTWV010000015.1:5015-17920 GCA_964248005.1 uncultured Ktedonobacteraceae bacterium
GCAGCCGCATTGGGGGAATGAAGAAGGCAGCCGCATTGGGGGAATGAAGAAGGCAAATGCTTGACATATAAGCTCAATTTCCTTATTCTTGCCTAAAGAAAGTCATGACGTGTAATAGGGGGAACGAAATGATAGAAAGTGCTCAAGAAAGCGCATTGGTTGCCGTCCTGGAACAGGTCATGCATCACCATCTTACGCAGGCTCAACGGGGACTTTTGCCTTCTGCCATTCCTACCCGTAAGCTCAAAAACGTGCTCGACATAAATTGTCGCATTGGTGCCTGGGCTATTGATCTGGCACTTTCGTATCCTGGAGTACACGTAACAGCATTAGATGGTGACGCTGCCTTTATTGACCTTGCACGTCGTAATGCGGAGATTGGCGCGGTGAGTCGTGCGCGTTTTTATGAGTCTCCGCCGCTCAAGCAATTGCCACTCGCTGATGCAAGCTTTGATTTGGTCCATTCGTTGCAATTGTCACCTGTATTTCGTCCACAGGAATGGCCCTTCTTTTTAAGCGAGTGTAAGCGTGTGATGAAACCGGGCGCGGCGATTGTCCTTGTGAGTCTATCGATTGGTCCAACGTCCAGTGATGCGTATCAACGCCTGCTTGCACTATTTGACAATTTATTGCTCAAACTTGGCTATGGTTTTTCGGAGTATTCGGGAACGTGTACACCCGGAGTACAGCTCTTTCGCTTGCTAAAGGAGGCTGGCTTCGTAAATGCCTCGTATACCATGCATCCTGTGAATTTCGGCGGTCCAGGCAATCCCGGTGGACGCGCCTGTTGCCAACTACTTGCAGGTATCGCGAAAAAACAGAAGCCCTTAATGCTTGAACACAACATGATTGGTGCCGAGGAGTTTGATGCGCTGTTGCTGGAAAAACAACATGATATCGGTGAAGCCGATTATTGCACCACGGGTGCGTTAATTTCGGCAATCGCGTATGCGCCTTAGCCGAAGATAATTGTGCGGGGAGCATGACAGGGGCAAGCCCTGTCACTACTATACTTCCCGCCACGGTGTGGCTTGCCACGCGAGTCTGCGTATAGTAGTGACAGGGCTTGCCCCTGTCATGCCTATGTAACCCATGGTTAAAAAAAGAAAAGGATTTCGATGAGTCAGCCATCTCAACATGCTTCCTCCTCTCCATTACCTATAAGAGTAGCGCAGGATGGTCGGGGTAATGACGTGCATCTTGATGCGCTTTTGCATTCCTATTTGTTACAGGTGCAAGGGGGACGTTTGCATCCAGAGCAAATCGCGGTCAACACGATGCAGAGTGTTCTTGATCTCGGCAGTGGCAGGGGAGAATGGATTTTCGATCTTGCCAAACGTTATCCGAAGTTACGCATTTATGGTATTGACAGTGATGAGGAGGTACTTCGTCAGGCTAAAGTACGTCGTAACACGAGTAGCCTACATCAGGTGGAGTTACGGCAGATGAACCTTTTACAAGGATTACCAATGCCTGATGCGTCTATTGATTTTGTCCATATGCGCCATGTTGCCCGTTCTATGAAGCCGCAAGCATGGCCTTTCACGATACATGAATGTGTACGTGTGTTGCGACCACGTGGATGGCTGAACATTGTCGAGTTGGAATTATGTGAGATTTCGAGTCCAGCATGCCTAGCACTGCACCGAGCGATGTTACAAGCGCGTGCGAGGCTTGGGCGGTCACTCGATGCAACGGGAAGTACACTTGGCGTGGCACAACGGTTGTATGGGATGCTGCTACAAGCAGGTCTCTACGATGTAGGGTATGATGTATTTACGGTAGACGTTGGGACAATGAGTGGCAAGGTCGCATATCACTTTCTCTCAGAAATTGTGAGTCGTGCGTTTATTGTGAAGCCTCTGGTTGTTCAGCAGGGCATCGTGGAAAACGTGGCGTTTGATGCACTGGTAGAGCAAGCACAAATCGAATTGCAAGCACCAGACCTGTGTGGTTGGGCTATCCTATTATCGGCTTATGGACGCTATGGTGGAGGGCGCGAATGATGTTAACTGCCGAGGCCGCAAGTCTCCGTTTTCAACACCGTCTCTTTTATCGCGAGTTAGGGACATTGTTTCCTAGCACACTCCCACTTTCCGCTATCACGCACGTTCTGGACCTTTCATGTGGTCCGGGAGCGTGGTTGCTCGAAGTTGTGCAAGCATATCCACATATGTATGGTGTTGGCGTTGATCAGAGAGCGGAGTTGATACAAAGCGCGTGTGAGGATGCACACCTCGCTGGTGCTACGAACGCATCATTCCGCGTTGTGGAGCAGTATGCACGGTTGCCCTTTGCGGATAATAGTTTTGATCTTGTGCATGTGCAACGCTCAAGTGCTGCTATCACACCGAAAATGTGGCCTGAAGTGTTACATGAACTTTCGCGTGTCCTGCGTCCAGGGGGCTGTATTCATTTCCTTGATTTCGAGATTGGTCCCACATCAAGTTCTGCCATCAATACGTTTATTGAGTATGTGCATACCTCTCATCGGAAGGAAGAAAGAGTTTTCTCGCCAGAGAGTCAGGCTCTTACTTCGGCCATTGTCTTTCCACGTCTCCTGACTGACGTAGGCTATCGGGGCGTCAATTATACATTACATGCGATTGACATTGGCAATCAAGTAGGCAATCCCGGCAAAGACTACATCCTGGCGGTGCTTGCCGAAGATAAGCGTATTGCCAGCTATCTTGTGCAGGCCGAAGTGGTAACACGACAGGAAATTGAGCGGTTGATTGCAACGATATATCGTGATGCACAACATGTTAAATATTGCGCGACAGGAATGCTTATCTCAGTCATTGGCCTGAAACCAGGAGGACAGGTATGACAAATACACAAAACAGTGCTGCTTATATCAGTGGTGTGGAGAAGGATGATGCGTGCGTCCGTTCAGCATCCCATCAGTATTTTACGACAGTCTCAGGTGGGCTTGTGGCGAACGCAGTCGAGATGCAACAGGTCTCAACTGTCTTAGATGTTGGATGTAGTGAGGGCGGTTGGGTACTAGACCTTGCACTTCAGTATCCTAGAGTCCATGTGACAGGTATCGACAGAGACGAACATGCTCTTAGCGAAGCTACACGTTTCGCACGCTTTCATGGAATAAGCAACGCAACATTTCTG
Organism: uncultured Ktedonobacteraceae bacterium; assembly: GCA_964248005.1. Classification (GTDB taxonomy): domain Bacteria; phylum Chloroflexota; class Ktedonobacteria; order Ktedonobacterales; family Ktedonobacteraceae; genus JBBQVS01. The sequence goes on from CAXTWV010000015.1 coordinate 8,142, forward strand.
CTAATGGATGCGACAGCAGGGCTACGTTTCGCGGATAACACGTTTGACCTTATACACATGCGTGCCGCGCAGTTCTTATATGATTCGCACTTCAATGACATTATGAAAGAGTTTACACGCATCTTGCGCCCCGGCGGATGGATAAACCTTGTCGAATTTGAGCCAGGGGCAACTTCTAGTCTTGCCTTTGACCGTTTGTTACATCTTTTTATTCATACCATTCATACGGCTCGGAAGAAAATGTCAGAGGAAAATCCTAATGTTGGCACTGCCGCACGGCTCTATGACATTCTGCTAAAGGGCTATTTCCTTGATGTTGCCTATACCGTGCATGCCGTCGATTTCAGCCCGACCAATATCCTCGGTGCGAAAGCCTTTGTTGACGAGGTGCTGCTTGCCATCCGCAATGTGAAATCGTTGGTGTGCCGTCTCAACGCAATCTCACCCACAGAATACGACACGCTTCTTGCGCAGGCACAGGAAGATATGAAGCGTCCCGATACCTGTGGCTATGGCTATCTCATATCAGCAGTGGGATGCAAGAACGGGTAATGACCGATTATTGGTGCATTCGCAACGCGATGAGGGAACGGTAGGGACCGATGTATCGCGTCCTCAGCACGCGCGAAGCAATGTGCAGTCCCCTTATTTCTTAGTGGATGCACCAATCATCACGTCCATCGTCGGCGGTCAATCGGCAAGAAGGACGCGATACATCGGTCCCTACACCTATCCGTACCCCTGCATTGCATCCAAGTGTGGGGAAGGGTCTATGATATTATGAGATGCGTTGCGGGGACGTTTGCCCCATCGTCTCAGCCCTTGGACGCGATACATCGGTCCCTACCGAAGGTGTTGTACCGGCATCTCTATGTTGAGATGGCTTGTTTTGGGCTAAGGGGAACAGAAGCGTCACGGTGGTTCCTGCATTTGGAACGCTGGTCAGCGTCATTGTCCCGTCATGAATAGTGGCGATGTGTTGCGCGATAGAGAGGCCGAGACCTGTGCCGCCAGCCTCACGTGAACGCGCCTTGTCTACACGGTAAAAGCGTTCGCCGAGATGGGGCAGGTGTTCGGCTGGAATACCAATTCCTGTATCACATACCTCAAGCCGTGCTTTCCTTTCATGTATGGATGTACGCACCGCTACCTGACCACCGGGGCGATTATATTTGATGGCATTGTCGAGTAGCACTAGCAATGCTTGCTCAAGCAGCATTGGGTCGCCAATCACGAATGCTGCATCGGTCTCTTCTTGTTGAACTACAACACTCTTTTGTTCCGCGAAGGCACTGACGCGCTGCACTCCTTGTCGCGCCAACGCATCCAGGCTCACTACCTCGTGTTCTCGATGTTGCGCATTGGCATCGAGCCGCGCAAGTGCCAGCATACTCGAAGCCAATGTACTCATATGGTTTGCTTCGGCGACGATATCTTCTAAGAGTGCCGCGTCTTCTACTGCCATGTGTTCACGTCCGCGCAAAAGCACCTCAGCATCCGCACGCATAAGCGTGAGTGGTGTGCGTAACTCATGTGAAGCATCCGCGATAAAGCGTTGTTGCCGGGTGAAGGCGAGATGTGCTGGTGCTAACGCACGACTTGCCAGGAATAATCCACCAAAAGCTGCTCCAAGCAAAGTCACACCTCCTACGCTGGGTAAGAGGACAAGCAGTATAGATAATACTGTGGTCGCTGTCTGCGTGATCGCACCCGATACGACTACCCCCACGTATCCATGCCCAGATGGACTCGGTACTGCTACCGCATAGCGATAAATTGTTCCAGTAGTGCCTCCGGCATTTACTGTATCAGATGCTTTTCCGTCTTGTAGTGCCTGCTTTACCAATGTATTTGTAAGAAAGGCAGAAGGCCATTGTGCTGTGTTTGCATTCAACAACGTTCCATTCTGATCAAAGCACGCGAGCATATGTTGTTCGTCGTTAGGAAAAAAGCCAAAGTGAGGAGGACCATCTTGAGTAGGAAGGCCATTTTGTTGATTACACGCTTGAAAAGATGAACCTGTAGACCACTGATTTGCATGTCCATTTGCATCACTAATTACTCCATTCTGAATAGGAGTAAGGAGGACAAATTGAGCGATAAGATAGAGGGCAACACAGAACAGAACGAGTGCGGCACCTAGCACTCCACAGTACCAGAGGGTCAAGCGGATACGCAACCCCTGAAATAGTGCGGCACTTGGCTCCTGGTTGCGGCGACTCTGCCTGCGATATGGAAACCACGATGTTAATTTTTCCCTGTTCATGTTCTCTTGTCTTTTCTGTTATGCCTCGATCTTGTATCCTACGCCACGCACTGTCTTAATGCAAGGACGCGCGAACCCCGAATCGATTTTATCACGTAGATAATGAATATAGATATCGACCACGTTCGAGAGTGCCTCTAAATCATAACGCCAGACCGCATCGGTAATTTGCGTTCGTGTCAACACCTGCCCAGGGTGACGCATCAAGTATTCTAGTAATGCGAACTCTTTGGCGGTCAACTCGATGACGCGTCCGGCACGGCTAGCTTCATGCCTTACTAGGTCAAGCGTTACGTCACCAACAGTCAACCGTGGCGTCTCATCAAACCGCCGATCACGACGACGCAGAAGCGCATTGACGCGTGCCAGAAGCTCCTCCATCGCGAAGGGCTTGGTCAGGTAATCATCGGCTCCCACATTGAGACCCTTCACACGGTCCTCCACTGCTCCTCGTGCTGTGAGCATCAGCACAGGTGATAGGACACGCTCTTGCCGCATCTGACGGCATATCTCAAAGCCATCATAGACTGGTAACATCACGTCGAGAATAACAGCATCATACGTATCGCTCAGCGCAAGGTCTAAACCCTTCTCACCATCATGCGCAAGATCGACGGTATGACGCTCTTCAAGCAGGACGCGACGTAGCAAAAACGCCAGGCGTTGCTCGTCTTCTACCACAAGAATATGCATCTATCTACGCTCCTTATTACCAACGTATCTGTAGGGACCGATTTATCATGTCCTTTGCCCAACCGACCATGTTCACAGGACGTAGAAGACGTTTCCACACTCTCCGACCTTCTCACTTGCATACGAGGACGTGATAAATCGGTCCCTACCAATTTCCACCATGTCTGACCCTATTTTATTGTACGAACATTGGAAACAGGTTGGAGCGGCACCTCTTTGCGAATTGTAGCGCGTTTCTTGTTGCGTGCAAGCGAAATTCTGTGAGAAAGGAGTGTACACACAAGTACACTACTAAAGGCATAGAGACCGAAGGCCCACCATGTCTGCGTGTCGCTACCTGTACCAATGCCGTGTATGGTTGCGATAATATAGATGCCGAGCGTCAGGACATGGAGCCGACGCCACCATGCATAGCCGATATATGGGCGAAGAAGCGTACTGATACCAATGGCGATACCAGCATAAAGAGCTACGATACCCATTGCCATCCAGAAGGGACGATAGGTACTGACGAATGGGATAAGGATATCACGCCAACCAAAGTGGGTGAAGGGATCAATCCACACTGCCAGGACATGAACACCGAGAAAAATCGTACTCAACAATGTCAAAAAGTTATGCAGTTCGCTATTGATCAGACGAGGCCAACGGCTAGGTGACTGTACCTGTGTAGAAAGCAGGAGTCCTATGACAACCGCCAAGGTCAAAAGTATGTAAGCCGTCCAGCCACCTGCTCGTGCGATATCCCATGTGACAGTATTCCATACACTACTACTCATTGTTGCACCTCCATTGTTTTCATGAGTGCTATGGGCCAGGAGCCTGCGCTTGTCCAACTACCATCCACACGAACTAATAGACCAGAGAGGCCGGAATCGTTGAGAAAGGTACACCCTTGTTCCGTACCGAGCAGAAACGCTGTTTTGGCGGCTACTTCGGCACGCTGGCAATTCTCGGCAGCCACTGTAACCGACCAGAGACCGCTCTGGGCCGACTCCCCTGAACGTGGGTCGATAATGTGATGACGGATTTGGGTACCTTGTTGCCAATGTCTCCTATCTACACCAGAGGTTGCCAAAGCACCGTATTGGAATGGAATAGTCCAGGATGTATTCTTGCCCGCAACACTCAGAGGCCAATGTTCTTGCTCGGCTGGCATTCCCATGACCGCTAAGTCACCGCCCGCGTTGACAAGTGCTACTTGAACACCCAGCAGGCGTAGTTGCGCGAGGGCAGCATCGACCGCCATACCCTTCGCGATACCACCCACTTCTACACCGATGCCTGCTGGTAGTGTAACACGTCTCCGCCTGTGATCTAGCCGTATCTCACGCCAACCACCGCCAGACCGTGGGCTTTGCTCACGTGCAGGGATGATTGCAGGAAGTTCGTCAAAGCTACGGTCATACCCAATTTCAACAAGCTGTGTAAGCAGGGTTGGATCAAAGAGTCCCTCTGTTTCCTGTGCAGCTCTATAGGCGGCATAGAGAACGCGGAAGAGTAGAGGACTTACGTCCAAGGGTATTCCAGCCTGACGGTTGAGTTGTGATAATTCGCTCTCAGGCAAAAAGCGACTCAGTGTTTGCTCCCATTCCGCAAAGAGGTCTTGTGTCGCTTCAACTCCTGTACCAAAATCAGCATTCGGCAGTAGGAGGGAAACAGTCGTTCCCATTGCTCGGAACTCTGCGTAACTCATGCCATCAGGTAGAGACATCGAGTTACGATGTGTGCGTCCCGGATACAGGGTTGCTCGTGGAAGTACTTGTTCCGAAGCCATATCCTCCTCCTTGATTTGTCGTTGTCGTTGTCGCTTTAGGTGTTGTCGTCGTCGTTGCTTTAGGTGTTGTCGTCGTCGTCGCTTTAGTTGTTGTTGTCTTTGTGGTGATTGTTGCTGGTGTGGCAACGTGCTTTGTTGTCGTCACAGCACTTGTCGCTTGCGTTGTTGTGCCTACGGTATGACTCATGACGAGTGCGCTAAATGTGCCAAAGCTCAAGAATGAGGCGATGACGATACCCCGTTTCAGCTTGCGCACTAACGCCTGTGCTTTCGCCTTCGGCATCTTTGCTGGTGCAACAGGTCGCTTTGGCAAAGGTGCTGGTGCAGCAGGTCGCTCTTGCACAAGCGTTGGTGCTACTGGGCGTTGTGGTGGTGCCTGTTGAGTGCGTAGCTGTGGTGGTGCCGGACGCTGTGGAAATGCTTGTTGCTCACGTAGCTGCTGTGGTACACGATGCTGTGGAAATGCTTGTTGCTCACGTAATCGTGGTGCTGATCCATTTTCACTTCGCTGATAGGGCAGTGTTGATTGTCTATATTCGCTGAATGTATTGTCGTCCATGAATGTTGCCTTTTCTTGTGATCATTTGTTACGATTGGGTGGTGGAGCACGATAACCCTGTTTCGCCCTCTCCTCACATTCATAAGTATAGGGCTGGAACATTGAAGCTTTATGAGAGAAAAATGTGAGCTTTCTCATGTAGCATCGGATGCTATGATTCTTATTTCAGTCCCATGCAAATTGCCTCTTGTCTCTTACTATGCTATACTTGCCTCCGAATATAAAGGAGGGAACCCTGCTATGGCTGAAGATACATCGTCTCTGCAAAATCCTTTTATCATTGGCGAACGTTTGTATTTGCGTCCTTTGGAGCCTGCACAAGACAACCACGCGTATTCGACATGGCTCAATGATGCCGAGGTACGCCGCTATTTCTCCGTGTATCCCACCAGTGATGCACGTGGCAAAGAACGGCTTGAAAACCTGTATAAAAGCTTTGGGCATATTATTTTTGGCGTTGCCCTCAAGAGCGATAACACGCTTATTGGTTTGGTTGGTCTCAAGGATATCAATGTGCTTAACCAGAGTGCTGAGTTCTATAATATTATTGATGGTGCATATTGGGGCAAGGGCTATGGTACTGAATGCACAAAATTGATGATTCAGTATGGTTTTATGGAATTGAACCTGAATCGCATTCAGACGCAGGATATGGAAGAAAATATTGGTGGGCAACGTGCCGATGAAAAAGCTGGTTTCACCTATGAAGGCACGTTACGCGAGGTCATCCCCAGGTTCGGCAAATTCCACAATGTACGCGTCTATAGTCTGTTACGAAGCGAATATCTGAAAATGATGGAATAAATGAAATACTCTGTCAACCTTATTTTTTAACATTTCTCCGTAGGGGCCAAGTGACACAAGAAAGGTGACAGAGTTTTGCGATATAGAAAATATATAATATGATGACAATAACAACTGCAATCACTGTGCAAGAGATAACCGACGCGGAGCAATGGAATACGTTTCTGACCAGTCAACCCCGTGGTCATCTTCTGCAATCGTATGAATGGGGCGAACTCAATATATATCTTGGGGGACGCATCTATCGACTGGGGGCGTTGGAGGATGGGCGTTTAGTTGGTGCCATGCTCTTAACTGTCGCCCCTGTGCCTCTGCCCGCGAAAGTGCCAGGACTGCAACTCAATTGGCTCTACAGCGTGCGTGGTCCCACTGTTGAACATCCAGATTCGCCTGCTTTGGCTGCACTTATTACCCATGCTCATACACTGGCAAAGCGCGAACACGCGGTCGTCTTGCGTGTCGAGCCGAATATTGCCGATGATGATCCCGACGAGGACAGGTGGCTTGCCGCTTATCATAAGCTTGGCTTTCAGACAAACTCAATAGCGGTTCATGGACGGCGTAGTTGGGTTCTGGATATTCGGCCTGACCTTGATAAGCTCCTCGCGGACTTCAAGATGACGTGGCGTCAGAATGTGCGTGCTGCTGAGCGTAAAGGTGTGGTTGTGCGTGAAGCCGAGGGTGAAAAGGACTTTGATACCTACTATAATTTGTTGACGGTGACGAGTGAGCGTGACGATTTCTTCATTCATAGCAAAGACTATCATAAGGAAATCTTGCGCTACTTTGCTGCTAAAGGGAATGCTGTACTCTATCTTGCTGAACATGAGGGCGAGGCAATTGCTGCCAAGATGCTGATTCGTTTCGGTGATTGGTGCTGGGATATGTTTGGGGCGTCTTCAAATGAAAAACGCAACTTGAAACCTACCTATCTGCTGCAATTTCGGTGTTTCGCGTGGGCAAAAGCACGTGGCTGTAGCTACTTTGACTTCCGCACTATCCCTGAAATATTGGAACCAGGAGAGGAGATGTGGGGTGTCTATGAATACAAAAAAGGCTATGGCGGCTTCTCGCGCTTGAACATGCCCACACAGGATTATGTCTACCGTCCCTTGCTCTACCGTGGCTGGCGTAAACTTGTCGAGATGCGCCGTACACAACGCCATGCCGAACGGAAGAAAGTTGAAATGGAACGCGCCGCACGCGGCAAATCATCATAGAGGATTCTTATAACATGCAAGCCAGGATTATTACAGACCGTCAACAATGGGACGATTTTGTCGCGGCGTCCGTGTGTTGCAATATCACACAATCATATGAGTGGGGTGAACTCGCGCCACATCTGGGTGCCAGTGAAGCGTTGCATATAGGCGTTGTGGATGAGGCAACGGACAATCTATGTGCAGCTATGCTCGTATTGGTGTCACATGCACCCGTTATCAACCGTACCTACTTGTATGCTCCGCGCGGCCCCATTCTCGACGATCCCGACTCACCCGCTATGACCGTCTTGCTCAATTTTGTCAAGGTAGAGGCGCATAAACGCAATGCCTTCATGCTCAAGGTTGAGCCAAGTGTTTTTGATGACAACACCCAATGGGCCACAGCCCTACAACGGCGTGGCTTTCGTGAAAATCCTTTTGCAACACATATTCGTCATGAATGGGTGCTGGACCTGCGACCCGATGAAAAAACTATTCTCGCCGGCATGAAAGAGAAGTGGCGTTATAATATTCGCCTAGCTGGACGCAAAGGTATCGTCGTGCGCCGTGGCGAGGGGCAGGCCGACCTCGATACGTTTTATCGTATCTATGAAACCACAAGCGAACGGGATCAGTTCTTCATTCATGACAAGTCTCACTATGAAGACATTATGCATCTCTTTGGTGAAGGAGATCGTGCCGCGCTGTTTCTCGCGGAATACGAGGGGCGGGCGGTTGCTGGAACAATTGTGCTGCGGCTAGGGCATTGGAGTTGGTATATGTTTGGGGCTTCATCTAACGAACAACGCGAACGGATGCCCAATCACTTACTCCAATGGACGGGTATGCAGTGGGCCAAAGCGCATGATTGCTGGTACTACAACTTCCGTGGCATCCCCGACATTCTTGAGGAGGGACAAGAGTTGTGGGGTGTCTATGTCTTCAAGCGTGGCTTTGGTGGCTTCCCCATGCGTTCGCTTGCCACGCACGATCTTGTCTATCAACCGCTTATCTATCAAGCGTATCGACGCTTACTTGATGTAAAACGCTGGCGCGACGAACGACGCTATAAAAAAGCTACAGCGACAGTTGCATTGTAGGGACCATAATTCATTACGCCCTCGTCACCGTTGATTATTGGGCCGAGGGCGTAATGAATTATGGTCCCTACATTTGGATTATTATCTCATTTGCAATGAAACGTGATAAACTGACATGATACAGGAAAACACGTTGTTCCATAAAGGGGATGGTCATGACAGTTGCTGCTTTTATTCTTGGTGTACTTTTAATTTTTGGTATCTTGCAGGACAGCTTTGAGTCAATCGTGTTACCAAGGCGTGTCTCGCGTAGATTTCGGCTCTCTCGTCTATTTTATATCACGCTGTGGGGAATCTGGTCTATGCCCGCACGTAAGATGCACTCAGGCAATCGACGTGAGTTTTATTTGAGCTACTTTGGGCCACTTTCGCTCATTCTGCTGCTGGTTGTATGGGCCGCTATCCTCGTTTTTGGCTTCGCACTTCTACAATGGGGCATTGGTTCGCAGGTCACTGCACCGGAGAAAATTCCTGATTTCGGCACTGATCTGTACTTGAGCGGTACCACATTTATTACGCTTGGTTTGGGTGATGTGATACCACACGAGGGAATGGCACGCTTTATTACCGTCATGGAGTCGGGTATGGGTTTTGCTTTTCTCGCATTGGTTATCGGCTATGTGCCAGTGATCTATCAAGCTTTCTCACGGCGCGAAATCAACATCTCGCTCATGGATGCGCGTGCGGGATCGCCCTCAACACCGATGGAGCTGCTGCGTAGACACTGCAAAAAAGAAAATACGGCGGAGTTGGTCGTGTTTTTGCGTGAGTGGGAAAAGTGGTGCGCTGAATTGTTGGAGAGTCATCTTTCCTATCCTGTCTTGACCTATTATCGTTCGCAACATGAACGTCAATCCTGGTTAGCCTCGTTAACGACAATTCTGGATGTCTGTGCTCTCGTTATGGTTGGGGTGAACGATGTGCCTCTCAAACCCGCGAAGTTCGTGTTCGCTATCGCACGACATGCCGCTGTTGATCTCGCGCAGGTTTATGGCACACCCCCTGTGATGACGACAAAACGCCTCTCAAAGTCCGATTTCGCGCGGCTCCGCAACGAACTTGCGGCAAATGGGATTTTCTTGCACGACGGAGAGGACATAGAGAAGAAACTGGCGGAACTGCGCGGCATGTACGAGCCATTTGTGCAGGCACTCTCCACACATCTCCTAATGTCACTTCCCACATGGCTGCCTGAACCCGGCAGAGTTGATGATTGGGAGACAAGCGCATGGGACCATTTCCTGGAATCCACGCCTCGCACCCTTGATAGGGCCATCCGCAGGGAATGATGAAAGTTCTTGTACCAAGTTTGTGTTTGTAAATGGTGGTAGGGACCGGTTTAAAAAGGCCCAATTTTGGGGTGTGAGGGCCCGACGAA
>CAXTWV010000015.1:17930-33296 GCA_964248005.1 uncultured Ktedonobacteraceae bacterium
TCATCGGGTCCTATTTTGGGGTCTAGAGCCCAACAGCACGCTATGAATCGGTCCCTACCACCCATCTATACGAAGCGTGTGAAAGTGCTAGGGAATGGTTTCATATCCCACAATAGAACCTATTTCGTCCGCTAATCAATACAATCAAGGTCATATGCACCTCGCGATAGATCACCGTAGGTTCGTCGTTCCTATAAAGTTTCACCTGAACAAATATATTCTTTGCTACTGTCGGCGTTATCACAATAGATCGTTCCCATAGCTGATTTGGTGTAAGCATAAGCGCAGGCCACGTCATCGTTTGTGTACCGTTCATCGTCACTAAGGCATGATAGGTGACAGAGCCGTTTTCAAAACTGCGTATCCCAACATTCACAGCACACTTTGGTGCTGTGCGGCTCGGTGGCACCATCCAAAGCTGCGTAAAACCGACGTGCGGCCCCTCTGCGACGCCCCGCGTTGCATATAGAAGAGACAGTATCACAAGGGTAGCTGCAACGGCAAATACAATCCCATCACGCACTCTCGCCCAAATTACAGACATGTAGGGGAGACCCTTGCGGTCTCCCTGCCCCATCAGAGACGCAGTACGTTGTCGGTCTTTCTCTCTGTACACTACATCTCTTCTCAGATAGAGAGCAACGAGTGCGAATAGTAGCGTCAGACCACTCAGTAGCATAACCCATGATTGCGTGCGCAAACCCATTGGGAGTACATTGAGTAGAAAGCCACCAAGAATATCCAGGGTGAGACTTAAGCCGAGACTGAGTGTAAGACGTTGAAAGATATCCAGCCTCCGTATGAGAATTACTGTGAGCATATACCCCGGCACACAAAAAACTAGCGGCAGGGCGAGTAGAACACTCACCCAAAGGATGTTATACGGGAGTAGCAACTCTACACCATTGAGTAGTACGATACCAAGAGCTACAAAGACATCACTATTTTTCAGATGCATGACTTAACCCTCCCACGTCATACACAACAATAGCTCCCCCATCATAGACGCGGTTCACCTGTGGACTCGTATCAAACTTTGTGAACGCTTGTGCGTCAATCGGTGTTTTGCGGTGAAAAGCGTCTGCCTCATCCATTTCATAATAATAACCTAAGAGTGGTAGTGAGCGTGTCAGACGCATATCAGTAAGGAGATAGTGTATATCTGCTTGTTGCAATAACGCTCTGTCTTCATCATTCATGTTAGACGACAGAAATACAGGTGAAAGGTCTATATTGTCCTCAATCGAGGTCACAACACGCTGCTCACCATAGGTTCCGAGTAAGATTTGATTGATACGGTCCGCAGCCACACGATTGTCTGGCTGCAGATAGGTACGTGTCCATAAAGCTGCTTGTATACCCTGTGGTTCAATCGAGCGTGCATCCGCACTCACTTCATAGGGTCCTGGCAATTGTGCTGACGCTGGCCCCGTTCCAAGCACCACGCCACCAATGAAAACAAGCGACATCGCACCTGTAAGGAACGCGGTATGGAACCAACGCAAGCGAGCTGCAGGCCAAAACTGCACGATGCATACAGCAAGTACCGATGCAATCGGAATGAAGAGAAAAGCCGCAGCCCTATCCGCGACCTCTGACCCTGAATTAGTCAGGCGAAATGCTTGGCTCACCGGATAGAGTAGTGAGAAGATACCGAGGGTGTAGACAAGCGCGTTCGCACGATAGCGTTTCCAGAGACAGAGTAGGCCGAATGGCAAACATGCTACAGTAAGTCCCATAGATGAAATAGTCAGCAGACGTTCCCATAGAGGCGTTGGGGGACCCGAATAGTTGACAAACAGTTGCTTCGCGCTCCCCGTTCCACTGAGGATGTGCCCAAGTTCACCCAGCGCGATACTCATGAATGAGGTAAGATAGCCTACAACAGGATTGTTTCCTTGTAGCACGCTGGCGACTGATACTCCTATCGCGAGCACAGTAGTGAGAGCTAATGTTGAACGATACAGTGGAGTCAGGCGTTTAAGGGTATAAATAACCGTCCAGACAATAAGTAAAGCATCAAAGAAAAAATCTGTGACATGATGTGTAAAGACGATGGCGATGAGCACAAGCCATGCTGTCAACGTGATCCAGCGTAAATCATGATGTAGATCATCTCGTCTCGCCTTTGAGAATTTGACGAATGGTGCTAGAGGTTTAAGTCGTGTCAGGCGTACAGAGACAGGTTGATGTGGTGATAAGGCAAACAGCATCAGCGTTGCCAATGGTAAAGCTAGCGACTCATAGCCATACTGCGCGTCAAAGAGCAGAAAATGTGGGTTAATCATATACAATAGCGTCGCTAAACTCGCAACACGTGCGGATGCCAGCAGTTGCTCGTTCAGCGCGAAGAGTGCTAATACCATGAGGAGCCGTGCTACCCCGATCACCACAAGGCCCGCATAGAAACTACTGAGTCCGCTCATGGTACTCAATGCATTTGTGACAATCTCAAGTCCTGAATAGTACGGACTCACGGGCAAGAGTGCGTTCATTGTAAAGAGATGTCCACTACGAGCGATATCATCAACGGTGCGCCAATGCAGAAACTCGTCATAGAAGGTGAAATAGGTCGGGTTTGCTAGCACTTTTATAAAATAACATGCTAGCCCAATGATACATAACAGGCAAATACGCTCAACCCGCGATGTTGTCAGCAGAAGCAGACGTATCGCAATTGGTGCAAACATCAGTAGTAATGCAGGCAGAAAAAGCGTATTGATGCCCGAACCACCGTTACGTGCATCGGTAAAAGCATATGCCGTTATGCAAAGTGCGATTGCACAAAGAAGCGTTAGAAATGGTAGCCAACCTGATTGCGGAATTTGATTACGCGGCTTGATAAAATACGTCTGTGGTAGGGACCGATTGTGACGAGGACGCGATGAATCGGTCCCTACAGCATTTTCAGATGTCGTATCACCCGCATGCTCGATTGTCTTTGTCAGAACATGTTGGAGAGGGGCGGGTAAGATGCGAAAGAGGGTATTGTACGACGTGCGAGGAGTAATGAGATTCATCGCGTTACCACTTCCTGATAGATGCGTTCGATGCGTGTCACCACCGTTTTTGCCTGAAAATCTGCAACTCTACGTTTTGCCATAACTCCCATTCGTGTGCGACGTTCTGAGTCGGCTAAGAGTTCTTGCATTGCCATACGGAGTGCCTGCACATCATTGGGGGGAACCAATATCCCCGTCTCACCATTTTTGACAATATCGGTCAGTCCTCCCATGCGAGTCGCGATTACAGGTCGCCCCATCGCCATCGCTTCCATCGCAACCGTTGGACAGGGATCATGCCATATCGAGGGTGCGATAGCAAATGTGCAACGCTTCCATGCTGCCATAATAGCATCGTGAGGCCAACCCGGAAGCAGCAGTACGTTGGGTGGAATAGGCACAGAAACATCGTTGCAGAGCCGACCAATAATCACAAGTGGAATAGGGCTGTGCATCTCTGCGTATGCTTGTAACAGGATACCTACACCCTTATCCCGTTTCACATCGCCGACAAAAAGCATGAAGTCTTCTTGTGGTAATTGTGCGAGTAAAGGGTTACTTTCGCTGCCTTCGTCGCTCACGTTATCTGGTACAAAATTTGGGATAACTTTGTATGGCACGCGTCTCGCTGCCAACTGCGTACCACTGGCAACGGCTTGGCTCACAGGCAAAAACATATCAACCACTGAATCCTCTAGCTTGCCTCCAAGCCAGTTGGTGACAACAGATGGCACTCCCTTTGATATGCCATAGAATTGAGTGGCGCACTGCATACATTTCGTCAAAGCTGGACCGTCGCAGAGTTCATCATGATACGTCAAGCGTTTTTTGACACAGACAAGGCTATAGTCATGCAGTGTAAGGATGAGTTTGGCCTTGCTCAACGCTTTCAAAAGCATTACCGAATGGATAATCCAATTATGAGCATGAAGGATATCGGGTCGCTCCGCGAGAATAATCTGGCGCAGTGCGAGTGTTAATTCTGGATCAGGAAATGGTGGTGCATATTGCCGTCCACCATCACTGAACAGCGAACTCGCACGCTGCATTGTGCCGCGAATACGATGCACACGGACTCCGCAGTCTATCTCTTGTGCTGGTGCATCACCATGAAGCAGTGTCGCTACCGAGACATCGTGTCCTCGTTCCGCCAAAGCAAGCGCGAGGTTGCGTACATGACGCTCTTCTCCACCAATAGTAGGCGGATAAAACTGGGCTAGCATTAAGATACGCATACACGCTCCTTCACACATTGGCTATAAATGGCTCGTACCTGTCTCGTACACTCATCCCACGTTGGCAGAACAAGATCAGTAGGTGGGACAAGTGGCTCCTCAATTTGTTGCAGAACCGCCTGCGCGATCTCGGTAGGAGAACTAGCCAGTGGAATCGCACGTACCAGTCCCTGTTGTGCCAGTTCACTCATGCCAGAGGTGTCGGCGACAAGTACTGGTCTATGTAGCGCGAGGGCTTCCATAACCGCGACAGGATGTGCCTCATACTCGCTCAAGAGGGCAACTACAGATGCCTGTGAAAGGACCTCTGCCATTGCGTTACGGTCACTTGCAGGAACCGAGCGGATATCTATATACTCCGCCATCCCTGTCTGTTGTGCTAGTGTTCGTAGCTCGGTCTCATAGGGACCAACACCCAGGATTAAGAGTCGCGTATCGGGACGCTGTGCATGAATAGCGGGGAGTGCTGTGATAAGACGGTGATGGCCTTTGTAACGCTCTAGTCGTCCTGGCGAGATGATGAGTGGTGTTGTCTGCTTTGTGGAAATATGTACGTCTGGTAGTGTTTTCCCACCATTTGGAATAACCGTAAACCGCTTGCGCGAGAGACGCAGGAGTGTCCGAAAATAATTGGCCTCGAAGTGTGAGACACCTATCAGTTTTGCCGCACCTCGCAACAATGAGCGTTGCACATACCATTGTGTATCGCGTATGGCGGTACGTAAGCGCGATGAGTTGCCGCCAGTGTGAAACGTCACAACGTAAGGAATGCGTGCTTGGCGTGCTGCGAGCATCGCCAGGGGCGGCACAAATGTATGGCATCCCTGACAATGTATCAGGTCCCAATTGCCCTGCTGAATAAGGGCATACATTTCCGGTGCGATATGATAATCGCGTTTCTCAGGCCAGGAATGGACGCGCAGGACACGCATTCCCGCTATGTTTTCCTCGCGTGGAAGTGTCTCGGAACCTGTTCGTGGCCTGGTTGTGAGAATAGTGACCTCAACGCCATCCTGTACCAAGCGGCGTCCTACCTCATATACATGCGTCTCGATCCCGCCCATAAAGGGAAAAAAGCGTGGTGTCACCATAAGCACCCGCAGTGGCTGTTCTAGCTGTCTCATCATACCCTCCTACCTACCCATTCACCCAACTATTTCTGGTGATGATTTCCGTAGATCAGTATAGCAAAATTTTTTTGTTTGCCCTAATACAGTACTTTTGTGTGGCTACGATTTTTTTGATAAACAAAATGATGAGATCATGGTCAATTGTAGGGGTCTAATTCTATTACACCCTTTACCCAACCGCTTCTGTTCACAGGATTGATGGAACGTTTCGATATATTCTAAAACATTGTTGGTTGTCAAACGGGTGTAATGGAATTAGACCCCTACAATTGACGTATCCTAATGAGCTGTTCATCGACAGCATCAGACCCGTACAGGCGGTTTTCTATCAGCTTCGATTGGTATAGGCGTATCTTTCTCATGCTCATACTTTTGTAATCGTGGCGGCTTTAGGCGTACCGAATTGGTTGCGTTGCGTTGTGCTCTCATGCCGGGCATGGAGTTTTCGATGTGTTGCAATGCTTTGATACCAGGATAGCTTTGTGCGATGGCAGGCATCGAGGCTGTTTCGACGAGCCAGAGAGCCTGTATCTCCTGCGAGTTTTGCGCGTCTTGCACGGCTAATGTCTCGCCTGACCAAACCGCCTTATACACGGTATAGCTCATACATAGAGCCTCAACAGCGATGGCGGCTACCCAACCAACGCTCAAACCAGCCAGTCCACCGAGGTGCGCACCGAGAGCTGCCGCGACCACTTCGAGGATGCCACCAGGGAGAATACCAAGCACTGCTCTACCCACACGGTCTTGAATACGGCAGATGGAGATGTAATGATTTTTGATAATCAAAGGAAAGGCGGCAAGTGCCAGGATACGTAGACACCACGCGGCATTCTCTGCGTAGGAACTACCGAAGATACCTAGTACCTGTGTTGTCCCAAACTGTAGGACAACATTTGTCAGGATACCTGTGAGGGCCGCAAGCCCAATGGTCACACGCGCCTTATGCGCTAATGTGGATGGCTGTGCTGAGTTCATGGCATGAAGCACAGTCGTTAGCGCACCGGGAATGATAAACACAAAACTAACGATCATCCACGACACATAAAACCATGCGTTCATCTTCGCCGAAAGCAACGCAGTTACCAGTAAGGGCAACACCTGCGTTGGAAATTGTAGGATCAGGTTAAGCAAATGATGCTGAATTGCTGCCGTGCCTAATTTACGGAGGAAGTTCCATTGTGGTACATACCTCTTCACACCTTTCTTTTTGAGCACAATCGGCACAAAAAGTATCAGCACCGAGATACAGCTTGAAATCGCCCACATTGCATAGAGTGCGACGCCAATATTTGGTGCAAGCCAGGAACCAACCCAGAAGAGCGTCACGAGTTTTATAACGGCAAACAGCGTATTACGCCAGAGTTGTAGGCTTCCACGTAACAGCCCGATCAATGCCTGATCCAATACAAGCGTGATGGCGTTGAGGCTTACACCACCGGCAAAAATAAGGCAAGAGATGCCACTTGCTCGCAGTGGCTGAAAACCCGCGATGGCATACGGGGCGAGGAGTGCGAATGCGAGACCGATACAGCCACCCATGAGGCCAACAACGAGTAGCGCGGTACTAATCAGAGAGGCTTCTCGTCCTGGTTGGCGTGGCAACTCGGTAATCAAGAGCGTTCCTAGTCCCAGGACACAAAAACTTCCCAACAACATCATTGCCGAGATGCATGCTGAGGCAATACCTATCGCCTCCGGTGAAAAATGTCGCGCCGCAATCCACCAATACACAAAACCCAGTCCTGATGTGATCGCCGTTGTCCCAATCAGTGAACCTGCATTGACCAACATCACGCTATTGGTTCTAAGCCATTGGAGCCATAAATTCACGGTATCGTTACGCTTCCTTTGCTATGAATTACGAATACGAACGTCTGGTTTCCTTTCCTCTGTCAATCCTAGGGGCATTTCTCTTCCCTACACACGCGCTTCCACAGGTGTAACCTGTTTAATCTTTACTACATGTGTCTCATCGTGTGTGTAGACGGGACGCGCCAACGTTCCCATGAGATAGCCTGCGGTGGTTGTGGCGAGACCGACAAGAATTGCCCCTGCGCGTTGTAAACCTGTGAGATCGCGTCGCAAGAAGCAATCCGCAAGACTCCGCGCAATTCCTAAAGGTAGCACTTTCAAGGTATAGGAGCTTTCACTCGAAAGACTGTCTTTCGCGCCAACGTGACGAGTAATGATAGCCTTTGAAAGTCCCTCCGCATAGCAACGAGTGAGGAAGTAGTTCCATGTAGCGCGACGTATGGGAATGAAATGATAGATACTGGCTTGCGGTTCATAGAGAAATTTTTTGTGTGGATAATGTTGCTTTGCACGGATGCAAAACTCGGTTTCTTCGCCACCCAGTACATATTTGCCGATGTGTCCAATGTCGCTTCTGAAACCACCCACGGCCTCAAAGACTTCGCGGCGCACACACATACAGCCAGCCCAAAGATTTCGTACCTCAACAGTATGACTAGGTGGCGTTTGATACGAACAGCCGACCACCCAATAAAACTCCTCTGGAAACCAGCGTGGTCGTGTACTTTCCCAACGTGGTTGCACCGTGCCGACGACTCCTAGCACCGTCGGGTCCGCACAGCACGTGCCAAGTTTCTCTAACCAGCCAGGCTCCGCGGTCGCATCATCATCCAGACATGCTATGAAAACTCCACGCGCTTCCGCAACGCCCGTACTACGCGCTCCAGAGATACCCTTTATGCCGCTATTCTCTAGCACCGTAATCCCCGGAATGTTCGTGCAAGCGCGTTCATACAAAGATGTATTATAGTCGATGACGACAATAATTTCTCTGGGCAACACCTCTTGTCGTTGCACAGACTCCACAGCCAGCACAAGATGTTGCCACCTTTCCTCTGTATAAGCACAAATAACAACCGAAATATCAAGTGTTGTCATAACACGTTCCTCCTCTTCCCCTAACCCTATCTACATGTATTGTTATGTATACTTTATCGAACCTAATAATGCGAATGAACAAAATAATCGGAATACATGAATTGTAGGGATCTAATTCTATTACACCCTTATTGGCAACACACCATTTTCGGAGGACGTTGCAACGCTTCCATCATCGGCAAACGGGTTGTGTTGCCAATAAGGGTGTAATAGAATTAGACCCTACAGACGTTTTCGTGTCTTCGTGAGATGATACGTAGACCGACGTCTCACCATCTGCCATACAGGTGTCCTCACACGTGCATATGCTGTGAAAAGAGTTTTGCTGTACGTACTTTTTCCGATGAGTAGTGCTGCAAATTCCGCCTTATTCGTTGATGGCTTTACCATAAGGCGTGGTAACGCGAACGAATGTGTCCCAATCGTGTGCATTGCATGTTTGACTGCGCAGGCTGATGTGTAGCCAGCCGCATGTACAAGCTGTTGCGTAGTTGCCGTGTAATAGCCATACGGATAGGCAAAACTCGTTACACGTTGGCCTAGATGTTCTTCCAACGTCTTTTTGCTTGTTAGCAGTTCGTGTTGTGCCATAGAGGGCAAAAGCATATCAAGTTGCGGATGTGTATGGCTATGTGCTCCACATTCTATTCCGGCTGCTTGTATCTGTGCTATCTGCTCCCATGTCACTATGAGACGCGTAGACTCGCCTTCTCTTCGCAGCCAAGCACAGGTGCCATTCACAAAAGCCGTCGCGATATACAAAGTCGCTGGAAAGTTGTAGTGTGTGAGAACGGGCAATGCCTCCGTGAAAAAATCTGCCATGCCATCGTCAAAAGTCAAAATAACAGGTTTCTCTGGCAAATCCTCTTCCCCGGTTTGTATACACTGTGTAACGGTCATTGGAGTATACCCATGAGCGTGCAAGTATGCCATCTGTTCGGCAAAGCGTGTGGGAGGCACAGCGAATTGTATGAACTTCGGATTTGTACTGCACGAAATACTGTGATACATCAGAATCGGTATCTTTTTGTGAGTGAACACTTCTTCACCGTCCTTTTTTCACGCTGCTATACTCCACGAGAGTTTTGCCTACAGGCGGCATTGGCACAATAACATGAAGCCGCTCCCGCACAATTGTCTTGAGGACACGCCAGCCATCGCGGAATGTGCGTAAGTTGCTCACACCATACACACGTGAATACTCGAAACTTGGCACCTCGACGATTTTGAACTGAGCTTTGTGCATACGCAGGTTTAAGAGCGTCTCAATTTCAAAGCCATCACAGTCGATGTTGATATCGTCCAGGCAGCGTTTCCAGAACGCGTTATAGCCATAGCAGAGGTCGCTGAAGCGTGTCGCGAACAGGAGGTTTACCAGTTTTCTCAGGAGATAGTTGCCAGCATGACGGAGAAAGGTAATATCATGACTGCCCCCACCCTCGACAAAACGTGACCCTTTTGCGAAATCGGAGCCAGCGATTAGTGCCTCAATGAAGCGTGGTATCTCTGCCGGGTCTGCCGAGCCATCGGCGTCGAGCATCACAATGATGTCACCTGTACATGCTGCGAAACCAACGCGTAACGCATCGCCTTTGCCCTTGCCGCTCTGCTGAATAACGCGAATCGTCGGAAATAATTGTTGTGCGACCGCTATGGTATCATCAATCGACTGTCCATCAACGAGAACAATCTCATCAACAAGCGATGGAATGAATGGTAGCACATGATGCAGATTTTTCGCCTCGTTACGCGCTGGAATGACGACACTGACACGTGGATAGTGTTGCTGCGTAGCAACGCTGACAACTCCATGTCGTCCCTGTTGTATCTCTTCCATAAAGAACCGCCCCTCCCCGCTACCTGTCTCCCTACGATTGGCATATAAATTCAGTATAATGTCGAATGCAACAAAGAAACATGGTCTCGTTCAAATCCAATATTCGTTTTTATCGTTCCAGAGGTCGGATTCACTGTCAAAAATGGGGATTTTTGGGGAGAAAAGATACTCAAAAAGTGGGGGAACGATAGAGTTGCACGGTCCTATCGCTTGCCGCCGCGATATATTCGTTGCTTGGAGACCATGCGACAGCGCGAAGCCAGGCATGACTTTTGGTATATGTGCGCACCTGTTCTCCTGTTAGCGCATGCCATAGTTGTACTATTGTATCATCACTGCCCGATACGATATGCTTGCTGTCAGGAGACCATGCAAGCGTCTTCACGGCTTGATGATGACCATGATACACACATACTACCGTTTCTGTGCGAGCATCCTGTATATGTATCGTCCCATCCTGTCCACCAGAAGCAATGTATTGACCATCTGGCGACCATTGCACGGTATAGACAGGACCACTATGTCCACGATAGGTATTGCTCACTGCGCCACTCATCGCGTCCCACACTTGTACAACACCATCAAAACTCCCTGATGCAATAGCCGAACTTAATGGCGACCAGGAGACCGCGAAGATGCGGTATTGTGCTGTATGCGTAAAGATACGTGTGCTATGCATTGCTTCCCACACCTGTACCGTGCTATCGCCATACTCGCCACCCGATGCAATATAGCGACTATCAGGCGACCATGTGATACTTCGCACAAAGCGCACATGCCCTTCATATATAAAAATTGTTGCCCCTGTACTCGCATTCCATACATGGACGTTTCCATCCGTATCGCCCGACGCAATCGAGCGACCATCAGGCGACCATGCAACCGAGAGGACATAGTTCCTATGAGCCGAGTAGACAAGTAGAGTTTCACCCGTGTGAGGCTGCCAGATACGTACTGTTTTATCACGTCCACCCGACGCAATCAAGCTACTGTCAGGCGACCACGCGAGTGCGAAAACGTTGTCGGTATGGGAGGTGTATTCTAGCATAATGCACATTTTCTCGACGGACGCCCACAAGGGGCTAACCCTACTATACGACGATATTGCGTGTTCCGCACGTCGTGTATAGTAGGGTTAGCCCCTTGTGGGCGTCCGTTGTGTCTGCCATGTTCCTTTTACCTTTATTTTAACACGTATCAGTGTTCTCTCGGCCCCTCGGTCAACAAATTCACAGCGTGCGGCAAGACGGGCAAGATGTACTCAAGGCACTCTTTCACCGCTTTGGGACTGCCGGGGAGGTTGATAATCAGCGTATGACCGCGCACACCTGCCACGCTGCGTGAGAGCATAGCCGTGCGGGTGTATTGCAAGCTGATGGTACGCATGGCTTCGGCAATGCCAGGGGCTTCGCGTTCGATGATGGCGTGGGTTGCCTCTGGCGTGACATCACGGGGGGCAAGTCCAGTTCCACCTGTGGTGAGGATGAGGTTGAGGTGCTTTTCGTCGCTCCACTCGCGCAAAACGGCGGTGATGTAGTCGATTTCGTCGGGGACGATGACGCTCGCACTTATAGTGGCGTCTGGCAGTTGTGCTACTAGCGTGCGAATATTTTCGCCGCTCAGGTCTTCCCGTTCGCCCCGTGCGGCCCCATCGCTGATTGTCAAAACGCCGACCGTAATCATGCTGTTATCCTCGTGGAGCCAACTCGCGCATGAGTGCTCCAATTTGACGACGTGAGCCAAACACCCAGACGGTGTACTCATCAGGGAAATCTTCAACCTCAACACCACATGCCATTTCAGAGGCGAGTTTGCGTGTGATATCAAGGAATTGTCCGCGCTCGGCCTCATTGCGGCTCTGCGTACTTAAGGCAAGGCGTCCAAGTCGCTCATCAGGGGTCAAGACTGCGTTGATGACCTCATTAAGTTGTTCCATGCCAAAGATGACCTGTAACGGTGGTATCTTCTCTGCATCTACTACCGCGTGCGTCTTTTGTTCATTGCGACCCTCGACGTATTCTTGCTGCTCCTCTGTCAAGTTCACGTAGACCGAGCGCAACTGTTCGAGGACGAGCATACGCGCCTCTTCCGGTGCATCTGAGCGGGGATGGACATAGGCGAGCAGATTATAATCCGGGTCAGAGTAGATGAAGGGGCTAGATATGGCGGCACGACGCCCACAATTGGGACAGGTCGAGACATTCAATGAGCCGGACAGAATGATATAGCGCAACTGTGGGTCTTGCGCGACGTTGACATATTCATAGGTGACGCCCGAAAAGGCTGTCCCACAAGGACAAGTAAATGTGTGTGTAGTTGAACGAGACATGATAGCTGTTTCTATTTACTCTTTCTTATTGAATTACATGGAAGTACTATAAGGAAAGTATACCATATAACACAGAAGACAATACACGTCGAATGTAGGGACCGATTGATCGCGTCCAAAGATGGGGTGGAGGAGGGGCAACACGTTGGTAATGATTCTTCGCGCCAACGCGTTCCCCTCCCCGCCCATCTTTGGACGCGATCAATCGGTCCCTACAGATATCTTCTTGCCACACGCGCATCTTTCAGTTATACTGCATTGTAGCCGAGAGCGAATGCAACAGCGTGTCCTACAGTCAGGAAGGATTGCGTGGCGATGACGGAGCAAGAGACCTCAAAAGACTTTTTCATCAGTTACAATAAGGCTGATCGTGCATGGGCCGAGTGGATTGCATGGCTGTTACAAGCAGAGGGCTATAGTGTCGTGCTTCAGGCATGGGACTTTCGACCTGGGGGCAATTTTCTATTGCAGATGCATGAGGCTGCTAAGCAGTGCAAGCGCACCATTGCTGTACTCTCGCCTAATTATTTGGATGCACAGGCGGAATTCTCACAAATCGAATGGGCGGCAACGCTGGTCCAAGACCCGAAAGGGAAAGACGGCAAGCTCATCCCCGTGCGTGTGCGCGAATGCAAGCCGGATGGAGTGCTTGCCGCCATTACCTATATTGATCTGGTTGGCCTCGATGCCGTAGAAGCACAAAAGACTCTCATCGGAGGCATTCGTTTCTCTCGAAATCTGCCAACACTGGCACCCAGCTTTCCTGGTCAAACCCCAGTTGCACCCTCTTCATCACCCAGCTTTCCAGGCGGCTGGCCTACTGTGTGGACGGTGCCTTACACGCGCAACCCCTTTTTCACAGGACGCGACGATCTGCTGAACCGTTTGCATACACAACTTGCAACAAATAAACCAACGGCACTCACCCCG
Organism: uncultured Ktedonobacteraceae bacterium; assembly: GCA_964248005.1. GTDB lineage: Bacteria > Chloroflexota > Ktedonobacteria > Ktedonobacterales > Ktedonobacteraceae > JBBQVS01. Next base: position 31,307 of record CAXTWV010000015.1, read on the forward strand.
GCGAGCGCGATCAGTGGTTTAGGTGGGATTGGCAAGACGCAGACAGCCCTGGAATATGCACATCGTTTCGGGCATGAGTACCAGTATGTCTTGTGGGTGAGTGCGGTTTCCGCTGAATCGCTGCTCTCAGGTTTTGTGCAGTTGGCAACACTGCTGCAAGTTCCAGGACAGTATACTCAGGACCCACAGAAGACAGCAGAGACCGTGAAGAATTGGTTAGCTCAGCAACGGAATTGGCTGCTCATTCTGGACAATGCTGATGATTTAGCCCTTGCCACACCGTATTTTCCACAGGGCAACCGTATGCAAGGGCATATACTGCTGACCACACGTGCCTCGTCTGGTGGAGCACTCGTGCAGATTCTCGAAGTGGAAAAGATGGATGCCACAGAAGGTGTCGAGTTGTTGCTACGCCGTGTACATCTATCCACAACGGATGCACCACTGACAAAAGTAAACGCACGAGACCATGCCGATGCAGAGGCAATAGTTGCCGCCGTGGATGGCTTACCATTGGCAATTGACCAAGCTGGGGCCTACATCGAGGAAAACGGAATTAGCCTCTCTACCTATCTTGGTTTGTACCAGACACGGCGCAAATATCTGTTGAGCAAACGAGGCCAATTCCCTCCTGGTCATCCCGAAACAGTTGCGACCACATGGTCGCTCTCCTTTCAACTCGTGGAGCAAGCCAATCCTGCCGCTGCCGAATTGTTACGCTTCTGTGCGTTTCTAGCTCCCGATGTCATCCCTGAGACCATCCTAACCGAGGGTGCATCCGCTCTTGGCGAAGTCCTTGAACCTGTTGCCGAAGACCCGATACAGTTGAACGAAGCGATTCAAGTCCTTCGCCGCTACTCCCTGCTGCGTCGTAACCGAGAGACAGAGACGCTTAGTATTCACCGCTTAGTACAGGCAACGCTCCAAGACGACCTCTCCCCAGAAGTACAACAGCAATGGGCAGAACGAGCCGTGCATACTCTAAGCGAGGTATTCCCTTTCGTCGATTACGGAACGTGGAGGCAGGCACAGCCCTACCTTTCCCATGCCGAGGTTTGCCAATCGCTTATTGAACGCTATAGCCTACAGTCTCTCGAAGCCGCTTTGCTCCTCTACAACTATGGGGCATACTTCTACCACGTTGGCAAGTATAAACAGGCAGGACCGCTCTATCAGCGAGCTTTGCATATCTACGAACAAGTGTCCGGTTTAGAACATCCAAATACCGCTAACATCTCCCATGCATTAGCCTCACTCTATCTGGTTCAGGACAAGTATGAGGAGGCGGAACCACTTTATAGGCGAGCCTTGCATATTAAAGAGCAGTCCCTCGGTCTAGAGCATCCCGATACTGCTGTCACCCTGCACGAGTTGGCTCGGATATACTGGAATCAAGGTAGGTATGAGGAGGCGGAACTACTTTAGAGACGAGCCTTGCATATTTATGAGCAAATTTTTGGGCTAGAGTATCCTCTTGCTGCTAACACCCTACATGAGTTAGCTATACTTTATGGAAGTCAAGGCAAATATGAGGAGGCAGAACTGCTCTGCCAGCGAGTACTGTATATTTATGAGCAATTCCTTGGTCTAGAGCATCCCAATACTGCATATACCCTACATTCATTAGCAGCACTTTATCATATTCAAAGCAAGTATGAGGAGGCGGAACCACTTTACCAACGCTCCTTGCATATTAAAGAACAGTCCCTTGGTCTAGAGCATCCCAATACTGCTCCCACCTTACATGCATTAGCCTTGCTCTATCAGGACCAAGGTAAGTATGAGGAGGCAGAACCACTTTATCAGCGAACTTTGAACATTGATGAACAGACGTATGGCATTGAACATCCTAAAGTTGCCCTCGATTTAGAGAACTATGCTAGTCTCCTTCACAGGATGAATCAGACAGAAGAGGCTGGAAGGATGGAAGCACGTGCGAAGAAGATACGCGATAAGCATTCTTCATAAACTATGTTGTCTCTGAAACACA
>CAXTWV010000016.1:0-32792 GCA_964248005.1 uncultured Ktedonobacteraceae bacterium
AATGGTAAAAGAATGCTGGCGTTACCCGCGATAAAACCCTCAAAAATATGAGCAAGGATACTTGGGACGAAGTAATTTCCGTCAACCTCGGTAGCCTTTTCAATTGTACCAAGCAGGTAATCCCCTTTATGTTGGAACACAAAAGCGGTAAGATCGTCAACATTAGTTCTTTTGTGGCGCAAGGCGGCAACATTGGTCAATCGAACTACGCCGCGACCAAAGCTGGCATTATCGGCTTTACGAAATCTATTGCGCTAGAAGTCTCCCGCTGTGGCATTACTGTTAACGCTGTCTGTCCAGGCTTCACCGAAACAGATATGCTCAGTTAGGTGCCTGCGGGATATAACCCTGGAATGCTCACAGGCAAATGTCCTTGCGCTTGCACCTCTCCGAATAGCACACGAGCGACGGCGTCAAATGCAGGCCGTGTGTATTCATAGATAGCGAGGTAGGTGCCCAATTCTGGAAAGGCGAGCAGATCATAGGGATTGTAGGCAGCGATACCGATCACGGGTTTACTCGTATGAAGTATTTGCTGTACGATACGGCCTTGATACAAGTCCTGATTCGCGTTCGCAGTGACAGCTATCACAAGATCGGCTCTGTCAACTGCTTGCTGAAGTTTTGTGGCATCCACTTGTATCGTCTGCTCTGTGATTGTCAGCGTGTCTACATGTGAATGTCGTTGCTGTACTTGTTCTATCAGTGCGTCACCAGCAAACTCTGTATCGACTGCCCCGCTAAAGATTGCGGGTTGCATGAAGAGAAGTAGGAGTCGTTGTTCTATGTGCAAACGCAAGGGCAAAAGTTTTTGCGTGTCTCGCACAAGCGTTGTCGAGCGTGCATAGGCCGTGTCGCGTAGACGTTGATGTGCTTCGTTGCCAATAAGAGCGAGGTTCTCACTCAACGGTGCGTCCCAGGAGAGAGTACGTGCTTTAAGCTGTAAAACACGTTCGGCGGCGTTTTGTACTCTCTCAGCCGTGAGTATGCCATCACGAAGAGCGGAATAGATGGCGTCGATGCCATTGCGTTGTAGCATATGATGATGAGAAATCAATACGAGATCGACACCAGCTTGCAAAGCTTTAACCGTACCCTGGTCCACGCCCACTATATCAGAGACCGCACGCATCTCCATACAGTCGGAGACAATCACGCCTTGAAAGCCCAGGCGTTCGCGCAGTAGCTGTGTCACAATTTCGTAAGAGATCGTGGCTGGTACCATCTTACCCTGCATCAAGAGGGGTAGATACATGTGCGCGGTCATGACTGTATCCGCCCCAGCCTCGATAGTACGCTTGAATGGTATCAATTCTAACGAGTCAAGTCGCTCTAATGCATAGGGAATGGTTGGCAAGGCGAGGTGAGAGTCAACGGCGGTATCACCATGCCCTGGAAAATGCTTGAGGGTCGTGATGATACCTGCATCATGATAGCCCTGAACCATCGCGGAACCGAGACGTGCCACTAGCTGAGGGTCCTCGCCGAAGGAGCGTACCCCAATTACAGGGTTCGACGGATTGTTATTGACATCGACATCAGGTGCGAGATTCATATTGATACCAAGTGCCTTGAGTTCGCGACCCGTCGCAAGCGCAACCTCATAGGCTATCTGTTCCGACCCAATCGCGCCAAGAGCCATATTGCCTGGAAAAATAGTGGTGTTTTGTCCAAAGCGGCGCACCATACCGTTTTCCTGGTCAATCATAATCAGTAGCGGCTGGCGATGTCCCGCCTCACGTGCGAGACGCTGTAGATACTGCGTGAGTTCATAGACCTGCTGTGCGTCCTGAATATTCCGTTTGAAGAGAATGATATTACCGACGTGATATGTTTGAATCAGGTCGATAGTCTCTTGTGTTGGCATAGGCTCGAAAAAACCAATCGCCAATACCTGCCCAATTTGCTCTTCAAGCGTCATGGTATACCTCTGCATCTCTTTCTTTCCCCTTGACTGATTAGAGCGTTATGGCTGCACAAGCAGCACTGAAAGCAGGATGTTCAACCTTGATAATAGGGCCAATATCTTGCTTTTGTTGGATACGATATAGAACGTGTTCGCGAAGAAAGTCATCATGGAGTAACAAGCCACCACCGAGCGCGATAGGGAGTTGTGACATAGGAGGCGTAATTGTGTGTACGAGCAGCGCAAGTTCGTCGGCAGCTTGCTCCACGATCTCTAGCGCGACCTGATCGCTCCTCTGTGCAGCTTCAGAAACGACCGCCGCAACCTGAGCAATTTTAGCCTTGTTATCAGCTGTGTATACAGCGTCAATAAGGTCTTCTACCGTGTACAGTTGCCAATGGTGTAGGATGAGATCGAGCAGAAGCGTGCCCTTACCGCGTCCGTCCGCCGCCCTTACCACTGCCTGCAAGCCCCGACGTCCAATGTCGTAGCCACTGCCCTCGTCACCCAGAATATGACCCCATCCGCCAACTCTTGTAACTGTACCATCTTGAGCGCGTGCTAACGCTATCGATCCCGTGCCTACAATCAACACAAGGCCAGCGTCTTTGCCCAACGCGCTTAGAAGCAACTCGGCGTCATTCGTTACTCGAACGAAGGTGGCAAATTCGTGTAGATATGAACTCAGCAGTATAGCATCGGAAGGGCGATCAATGCCTGCCAGTCCCAACCATGCTTTCGCGAGTGGTAGCGCACAGGGAATATCGCACGTTGCTTGCATGATTGCATCATGGATAGTGTGTAATGCCCTATCAAGCCCGACCGCGGCATAATTCGCGCTTCCTGCACGCCCACGTCCACATTCGCGTCCCTGTGCATCGACGACAATAGCAAGCGTTTTACTCCCACCGCCATCGACACCAAGATAATACTGTTGAATTGACATTATGCAATGCTCTCCTTGAAACGCGTTTTATCCGAGTAATTGCTCACGTTTCATGCTGGTATAGAAGGTATATTTACTTCCACAGTAGGTGGCTTTGGCGTATTCAATCGGTGTATCGCGGTCGGTGTAGGTCGTGCGCCGTGTTAATAGGACAGGGCTGGCGACGGCGAGATTGAGGAGACGTGCCTCATCTTCTCCTGCTATACTCGCCTCTAGCTCTTGCTCTGCCTCTACCAGCGAAATGCCATATTTTGTCTCAAGCGTGCGATACAATGACGAATTGGCGAAATCTTCTTCTAACAATCGCTCACAGCCGGGGAAGTGAAGTTGAGAGAGTTCGATAGCAAGTGGCTCACCATCCGCGAGGCGGAGGCGTTGCAGACAATAGATCATCTGCTCAGGCTCGATACGCAAACGTTCAGCCGTTTTTTCGTCGGCGGGTCGCATAGCTGCCGAGAGAACCTTCGTGCCTGGACGCTGCCCACGCGCCTTAATGTCTTCGGTAAAGCCTGTGAGATGAATCAATTGCTGTGTGATTTTGTGCTGACTCACAAAGGTGCCTTTACCCTGTTCACGGTAGAACAATCCTTCATTCACCAGTTCGGTAATTGCTTGCCGAGCCGTCATACGGCTAATGCCATACATCTCACCCAATTCGCGTTCGGACGGAATGAGGTCGCCGGATTTCCACTCGCCAACACGAATCTTCTCGCGCATAATCTCTTTTAACTGATAGTAGCGCGGCAAAGGGCTTTTTCTGAAAATAGTGCTCATGTCTCAACTCCATGTTTCTCACAGGTACACCACAACGATAATGCCAAACACCTATAAGTGAAATGGTTTATTGTATAGACCAGTTCTATGATGCTATACTTTGCTCCATACGTCAAGTCTATTACTAAGTATACTGACAACAAGTCTTCATGATGGTAACGATATACGGTTTACTGTAGCGATTTTATGTTCTTAATGGTATACTTGGTCTATTGTATAGACCACTACTATTGTAGCATACGAAAGTTGTTGTTATTCAAAGAGGAATAGGTGTTGGATGCAGTTTACTTTGCGTGGTGCCCGTCTAGTGGATGCCACTATGGACCAAGCTGATAGTGCTGTCACGATTGATGGGGCGTCTATTCAAGGAATTGAAGCGAACGCTAGAAGAGGGCAACAGGTTATCGATGCCACGGACGCGATCATCACCCCTGGTTTTGTCGAAGTTCATACGCATGGCGGTGGTGGCTTTAATTTGCACACGGAAAATGCCGAGGAAATCGCTTCGTATGCACGCTGGATACCCACAACGGGCGTTACCTCTTTTTTGATAGCAGTTGTTGGCACGCCTCACGCGCTTCCAGAGCAACAACTACGCACAGCAGTCACCGCGATTGAGCAGCAGGATAGAGGGTCGGCGGAGCCACTCGGCATTCACCTTGAAGGGCCGTATATTAGCGAGAAGCGACGTGGTGCCCATCCACCAGAGTGGTTGCGGCTGCCGAATGAGCAAGAGACACAGCGCATACTCGCACTCACAAAGCATTATTTGCGACTCGTCACGCTTGCCCCTGAGTTACCAGGAGCTGACCAGATGTTGCGTCAACTCGTGGAGGCGGGTGTCACTGTGAGCATCGGACATACAGACGCGAACTACGAGCAGACACAGGCGGCAATTGAGCGTGGCGTTACACATGCTACCCACTGTTTCAACGCTATGCGTCCATTGCTGCATCGTGAGCCAGGACCAATAGCCGCTATCGCACAGGCACCGCAGGTACTTGGAGAGGTTATCGCCGATGGAGTGCATGTACATCCAGCGGTCATAGAGATGCTCGTGAGAATGCTGGGTGCAGAACGTCTCATTGTTATCACAGATGCACAAGCCATCGCTGGACTTCACGATAACGGAGGGGCGTTCGAGTTCGCCGGGCAGCAGGCGCATGTAGTTGACGGAGCCGCCTGTCTCGCCGATGGCACTCTTGCGGGCAGCGTCCTCACTATGGCTCAGGCTTTACGTAATATGCTAGCAATGACGCATGTCTCGTTACAGCAAGCGATCAGAATGTTAACGCTCAACCCGGCGCAATCAGCAGGCTATGCAGCACGTAAGGGCAGATTGCGGACAGGGTATGATGCAGACCTGCTTATTTTCGATACTTCACTTACACTGCAAGCCACACTCTGTCGTGGACAAATAGCATTTGCGAGTGAGGAATGGAAGCAGCGTTTCGCAAGCGTTCTTACTCAATAACTTATCTAGTGGTATAGATGTCTTGACAAATAGACCGGAAAGATGTACCATTTCTTACATCAGCTTCATTAACATATCCAGATGTAACAAACATCATCTGAACTGCATGAAAGGAGAGAGTTTTCCACAGCCTTAGAGATTTCGCGCTCTTATCCACGTCTTTTAGCCGATTGCATATTTTTAGCGATGTAACAACATACCGGAGTTACGACAGTTAGGAGATCCCCTTATGACTCCCGACGCCTTTCTTTCGACAGGAACTAAAAGCAACAATAAGATGTTCGTAGTTAGTCTTATTGTCCTCTTCTCGATACTACTCACCGCCTGTGGTGGTAGCAGTAGCAACAAAAATTCGAGTGGTCAGACGGTTCTGAAAATCGCTACCCAGTCCTACGATTTCGCGCAGGCTGGCTTCAATCCGTACAATGGGCATCCAAATGCGGGTGTGCTGGGTCTTGTGTATGAGACGCTCTACTTTGTCAATATCAATGACGGTTCATTCACCCCTATGCTCGCCACCGATTACAAGTGGAACAGCGACAACACTCAGGTCACGTTCGCCATTCGTCAAAATGTGAAGTGGAGTGATGGTCAGCCTTTTACGGCGGATGATGTCGCGTTCACCTTCAATCTTATGAAGCAATATCCAGCCGCCGATGGTAGCGGAGTATGGAGCTACCTCAAAGATGTGGCAGCACCCGATGCGAATACGGTTGTCATGACGTTCCAAAAAGCTTACCCACCAGCACTGGTTACGATTGCGGGTCACGTATATATCGTTCCCAAGCATGTCTTCGCGTCGGCTGGCGATCCAACCAAGTATCTAACGGATAAGCCAATTGGCACCGGACCGTTCACTTTGAGCAAGTACCAGACGGACTTGGCGGTATATGCGAAGAATCCGAGTTATTGGCAAGCTGATAAGGTCAAGATTGACCAGATTCGCTATCCAGAATACAAAGATAACTCAACGCTACAATTAGCACTTCCTAAAGGCGAGGTTGATTGGGCTGGCTACTTCTCGCCGACGTTACAACAGGATTTTGTGGCGAAGGACCCGGCACACAATCATCTCTTCATGGATGCCATCAACCTGTACTCCATCTGCCCAAATCAAAAGGACCCAACAATTGGTGGTGCCGCTGGTCTTCCGGTGCGTCTTGCCTTGAGTACCGCGATTGACCGCAACGCTATCGCGGCTCAGGCAACGGCTGGCCTTGAACCTCCTGGCAGTATGACCGGCCTTGTCCTTCCTACAGCAAAAAACTGGTTGGACGCGCAATATGGAAATCTGTCATCAACGGCTGATACCGCAAAGGCAGAAAAGTATCTGACCGACGCTGGTTACACAAAGGGTGGCGACGGTATCTATCAGAAAAATGGCAAACGCTTATCCCTCACATTGAGAAGCGTTGACTCCTATTCTGACTGGAACGCCGCAGCCAAACTGATTGCCGATCAAGCCAAAGCAGTTGGCATCGAGATCAAGAACGTTACCGTCGGTGAGGATAACTACTATACGTTGCGTACTAATGGCAAGTACGACTATCAGTTGCAATTCTGCGGCATGGTTGGTGGTCCAACACCTTACTACCTGTACAATCAATACCTGAATAGCAACCAGATTGGACAGGGCAAGTTTAACTTTATGGCTTGGAACGACCATACCACTGACATGTATCTGAATCAGTACGCCTCGACCTCGGACGTAACGGTACAGAAACAGGCAATTCAGGGTATCGAGAAAGTATTCGTTGACAACCAGCCTTTCATTCCATTGTGGACTGGCGCGGACTACGACGAGTACTCTACCAAGAACTTCACGGGCTGGCCCGACCAGAGCAACCCGTATTCGAGTGGTAGCCCAAATACTGGCCCTGACTACGAGCAGGTCATCTTGCACCTACAACCCGTGTAGCATCGTTCAACTATAATGGATAAGTAGATAATGGGAAGGGTACCCGCAAGGGACGCCCTTCCCATACAACGATATCGTTTGTGGAGTAGGTTTGTGTATGGGCGGGGCGTCCCTTGCGGGCGCCCTAGTCCCAGCTCAAAAGCTTTCTATTCTAATAGAAGGAGTCATGGTATGCGCCACATGTTGCGTCGCATTTCATTTTACCTGTTCGCCATCTGGATAGCTGTCACACTGGACTTTTTCATTCCGCGCTTAGCCCCTGGTGATCCCGTTGCGGCAATCGTTGGCAAGATGTCTACAAAAGGCTATGTCACACCCGCGATGAAGCAGACGCTTTCAGCAATGTTTGGCCTGGATACGCGTGATCCATTATGGGTGCAATATTTCAAGTATCTAGGCAACTTACTACATGGCAATTTAGGCAATTCAATTCAGTATTTTCCCACACCTGTTATCAAAATTATCGGGCAAGATATTGGTTGGTCCGTCATGCTTGGTGGAGTTGCCGTCGTTCTCAGTTTCGCTATCGGTTGTCTGCTTGGTATACTCGTGGCATGGAAGCGCGGTACGTTGCTCGACACAATACTCTCGCCTGTGATGAACTTTTTATCAGCTATTCCTTATTTCTGGCTTGCCCTGATTTCGCTGTATGTCTTCTCCTATCTGTTAAGCTGGTTTCCTTTGTCGGGGGGATATGATTCAGCGAACATTGATCCCGGCTGGACGCTTGATTATATTGGGAGTGTTATTCAATACGCCTTTCTGCCTGCCTTGACGCTGATTATCTCCTCTCTGGCTGGCTGGATGCTCACGATGCGTAACTCGATGATCACAACACTGTCTGAGGATTACGTCTTGATGGCAAAGGCGAAGGGACTTCCAGAGGGACGCATCATGTTCTGGTATGCGGCGCGTAATGCTGTGTTGCCAAACGTCACGGGTTTTGCCATCGCGATAGGGGCAATTGTCGGTGGTCAGTTGCTTACCGAAATGGTATTTTCTTATCCAGGCATTGGCTACGCCCTCTTACAGGCAGTCAACCAGCAAGATTACGCAATGGTGCAGAGTATCTTCCTCATTATTACACTTGCCGTGCTAGGAGCAAACTTTCTGGCTGATGTGTTGTATGTCTTTCTCGACCCACGTGTGCGTGTAGGAAGGAGTGCCTAAATCATGCAAGAAGGACCACGTAGCATGAGCATTACTCCTATCGCGATTGCTCCTGGCGAGCCGTTGTCTGCACGTGTGCTAGACGTATTACGCGCCGCATGGAAATCCATGACGGTTAATCGCAAAATGGCGGCGGGAAGCGCGATTCTGAGTTTCTTTATCATCGTTGGTCTAATCGGACCGTTCTTCATGACGATTAACCCGAACGCAACCTCTCATCTGTTCCTTGCTCCACCATCCGCGGCACATTTGTTAGGGACAACGGTCGTAGGTGAGGACATTTTCAGTCAGTTGGTATATGGTACACGAACAAGCGTGTTCTGGGGACTAGGTACGGGCATACTCGTGACGCTCCTCTCGGTTGCGGTTGGCCTGATAAGTGGCTACTTTGGCGGACTGGTTGATGATCTGCTCACGCTCTTCACCAATGTTTCGCTTGTGTTGCCTGCGCTCCCATTGGCGATTGTACTCGCGGCCTACTTTCCACGTGGCCCGTTGACGATTTCGCTGGTGATAATATTCACGAACTGGGCATGGCAGGCACGCGTGCTACGTTCGCAAACGTTGTCGATGCGAAGCCGTGAGTTCGTTGAGGCGGCCCGTGCAAGCGGCGAATATACGTGGCGTATCATCTTCTTCGAGATTTTCCCTAACGAGATTGGTCTGGTCGTAGCAGGCTTTGTCAGTACCACGATTTATGTTGTCCTCACGTGGGCTGCTCTGGAGTTCCTCGGCCTCGGCGATGGCACCATTCCTAGTTGGGGTAGTATACTCTACTGGGCACAGCAAGCGGGCGCGTTAGGCGGCGGTCTCTGGTGGTGGTTTGTGCCTCCTGGTGCCTGTATCGCAGTGCTTGGTGCGGGCCTCTCACTCATCAACTTCGGCATCGACGAGATTGCGGACCCAAGATTGCGTGTGGAGCACCCCACGAAAATCATAAAAGCGAAAACTACCTGATGCTCTACCTCACACGACCTGCATAACGTTGGAGCAGTTGTTCGCCTCGCTCTATGCCACCTGGAACGTTGTACGACACAAAAACAGGTGGCTCTATGCCTCGCTCAATGAGACGTTGGATCGTTTCGGCGGTCAGCATTTGCGCGATAAGAACGGCGGCAAGCGAGGAAATAGAACAGGCTTTGCCACCCTGTGGTAGATCGAGTAAGGCATCGCCGAATGGTCCACAATTGTCGATAACCACATCGGCAAGTTCATAGAGCTTCTTGCCCGATGGATGACGTGAAGGAGACTGTTGAGTGTGCGTGAGTGAGGTTATCACGGCAAGTCGATGTCCATGTGCTTTCACACGTTGTGCGACCTCTACAATGGCAGCGTTTGTTCCAGAATGTGAAGCGATAAGAAACATGTCCTGTGGCTCAATAGAATAGCAATTCAATATCGCTTGACCTGCCACAAGGTCGCGTTCTATGTCCGGTTGGCGCACGCGTGCAAGCGACCAGTTCGCATAGAGGGCAAGGTCTTCAAGGTCAATCTTATTGATTGGCACCAACCCACCCGCACGGCCCGCTAGCTCCATCGCGATAGCTCGTGAATGCCCTGTACCATATACTTGAATGACCCCATTCTTCTCGATACAGTCGGCGCAAAGCAATGCGGCGCGTCGAATTGCCTCAACCTGTGTGTGACGAATACGCTCAAGCACCTTGAACGACTCTTGCCAGAAAAGTTCTAAGCCGATAGCTGAATTGTCAGACATGAGAACGCCTCCTCGTTTACTACATAGTGCGCGTGATCTTCGATAGACTGCGTGGCTGATCAGGGTTCAAGCCCTTTTGCAAAGCGAGGTGTTGAGCGAAGAGTTGACCAACGACAATATATGCGAATGGCGCAAGTAATTCCGCAACGCTAGTATCTATTATATTTGTCGAGCCTTTCCCTACGCTGCCTGTTCTATGTACAATGGCTTTAGTAAAAGAGGGTAATGTCAGTTGTATCGGTGTGGTTGCAAGAGCTAAGAGTTGGTGCTCTTCCGCGATTACAAGTGTGTCCGCGTCATGCTCTCGTAGCCATTGTAGCAATGCAAGTGAGTCGGGACTTGTGCGCCCAGGTGGGGCAAACACAATAATGGGTAAGCTCCGCTCGACCAGCGCAGCAGGTCCATGTCGAAAGTCGGCGGTAGAGAACGGTGTCGCGATAACATAACACGTCTCCTCCAATTTGAGTGCCGTTTCGCGGGCGGTGCTGTACTGAAATGTACGCCCCAGCACCACGCAATCGCGAGCGTAGACGTAGCGTGCCACGATTTGTGCGATACGCGTTTCACTTGTAAGAGCGGAAGTCACGAGGTCTGGAATGCTTTCAATACTCTCTTGAAGTGCCTCGTCACCCTCCATGAATGCGGCAAGCATTGCCAGCACGAGACACGTTGTGGTGTATGTTTTGGTAGCGGCAACGCTTAGTTCGGGACCAGCATGACAAAGCAGAGTGTATTCGGCGTGAGTTGCTAATAATGATATTTCGTTATTTGTCACGCCCACAGTGAGTGCGCCTGCTGTCCGTGCTTGTGCAACTACCTCCACAATATCAGGTGACTCGCCCGACTGCGAGATACCAATGACCAGTGTATGTTCCAATTGTAACGTAGCACCATAGAGCGTATAGAGCGAAGGTGTGGCGAGTGTTACGGGAATGCCATTCAAATACTGAAACAGGTATTGCGCGTATAATGCTGCATGATCAGATGTACCACGGGCAGCAAGTATCACCATTGTTATACCGCGCCGTTTTGCCTCCAATGCAACCTGATGTGCCATACTCTTTGTAGTATCAAGCGTGCGTCGCAAAGCCACTGGTTGCTCATAAATTTCTTGTAACATGAGTGTCTGTTGTATTGAATGAGCAGTTTCTGTCACAGGCTGTCTCCTCCAAATCCTAGCAAGAGTTATAATAGCTTCCGTTTGTACTGTATATAGCTTACCTTGTATTTGTTAATATGTCTATACCACTAGATGTCTATACTATAATCTCCTACAAGGATGTCTAAAAAATGGAGGACAGTAAGCGAGTCAGATGGCGGTATTGTCATTTGTGACGTTATTGCTGAGAAGATTTTGAATTAAATTGCACGCACATGTATCTAACCACAAACAAACCAGTTAGCGGTCAAATACAGACCAGCACGCGTCATTGCGTAAGCGCTGGTCATCAAGCACGAGTTCCCGGATTTCGTTTGGAAGCTGTTCACGCTGCCATCGGCACTCTTGACGACCTGCTTGCTCGCGCTCGTCTTCGGGAGCTGCAGCTTGCGCGGCCTTGATTGCGTAGGCCGCTGCGCCAAGCTCGTGCGCGGCGACGTGCGCCACTACCGCCGACTGACCGGCAGCATACGCAGCATGTCGCGCCGCTCCGCTCAGTTCTCTGGCTGCCCCCATAGCGTGACCACCCGCAGCACGAGCCTGGGACATCAGGATTTCACCGCGCACCCATGCCCGAACTTGCTCAATTGCTTGACGAGGACGATCATCTTCGGGTTGCACTTCCTCGAAGAAATGCAGTACATGTTCCGCGCAGGCGGCTGCCCATAGCGCAAGCAGGTGGTGGTTAGTATCGCTTAGAGTACCGCCACGACGGAGGGTGATAAATCTCGGATCGCGGTGCTTAGTTAAAATCATAACGAGTCCATTCTTTCCCACTTTTATTGTATCACCTTTTGTCTACTAGCACACTGTCTTTTTGGACGATTTTTTTGGGCGTTCTTTCCCCTATACTAGGTGGAAGCGACGCCACTCTAGCGCACATGCGGTGAAATCCCTCCTTTGAGCGAAGAGACCACTCGTGTGTGAAAGGAGTCACCGAGAGATGAAAGGAGAAGAGAGGTTATGGTGGCAAGCGAACAATCTGTTCTATTACATGAAGGAGGGAAACCTATGAGTTCTTATGTGCTTGGTTTTCAGGATATTGACAGAACAAAACTCATGGTTGTTGGGGGGAAAGGCGCGAACCTTGGGGAACTTTCCAAGATTGAAGGAATACGCGTACCGGATGGCTTTTGTATTTCTACTGAAGCCTTTAAAAGAGTCATTGGGGAAACGTCGTCGATTCACGAATTACTGAATCAGTTATCGCTTCTAAAAGTGGAAGACCGGGATAAAATCGGTGAACTTAGCGGTGAGATTCGCAGGATCATCGAAGGGATAGCCATACCTCAAAACATTCAAGAAGAGATCACACGCTTCATCTCAAAGCTTGGAGAAAACAACGCCTATGCAGTACGATCCAGCGCAACTGCAGAGGATTTACTGACAGCATCCTTTGCCGGACAGCAGGATACGTACTTGAACATTATCGGAAAGGAGGCTATCCTAAAGCATATCAGCAAGTGCTGGGCATCACTGTTTACCGAGAGGGCAGTAACGTACCGCCTGCAAAACGGCTTCGACCACCGCAAAGTCCTCTTGTCTGTGATTGTTCAGAAGATGGTCTTCCCGCAGGTGGCAGGAATTGTGTTTACTGCCGATCCCATCACTTCTACTAGGAAGGTGTTATCCATTGATGCCAGCTTCGGACTTGGTGAGGCTTTGGTCTCCGGCCTGGTGAATGCTGATAGCTATAAAGTGCGTAACGGCAAGGTTATCGAGAAGAAGATATCTGCTAAGAAATTAGCTATTCACGCTTTAAAAGATGGCGGCACGAAAGAACAGAGAATCGAGCCTGAACAGCAGAATAGGCAAGCGCTGACGGATGAGCAGATTTTACAGCTTGAGCGCATTAGCAGAAAGATCGAAGAACATTTCGGTTGTCCCCAGGACATCGAATGGTGTCTTGTTGATGATACATTTTCTATTGTCCAGAGTCGGCCAATCACTACTTTATACCCGATCCCTGAAGCAAATGATCAGGAAAATCACGTGTATCTATCTGTCGGTCATCAACAAATGATGACTGACGCCATGAAACCATTGGGAATCTCTTTCTGGCAGCTAACGGCTGCTCGACCCATGTTTAAAGCTGGTGGAAGGTTATTTGTTGATGTCACACATCAACTGGCTTCACCTGACAGCCGAGAAATTTTATTAGATGTCATGGGACGACACGATCCGCCTCTAAAAGACGCACTCATGAGCATCGTAGAGCGAAGAGATTTCATAAAATTGTTACCAGATGATAAAAAAGTACCGAGTCCCAGTAAAAGCAACAAAGGTAGGCCGTCTTCGGGTTTTCATACGCAAATCGAAAACGATCAAACAATCGTTTCTGATTTGATGAAGAGGAGCCAAACCTCGGTAGAAGAGCTAAAACAAACCATCCAAACGAAATCAGGATCAGATGTATTTGATTTTATCCTGAAAGATATCCAACAATTAAAGAGAATCTTATTTGACCCACAAAGTTCGGCTGTCTTTATGACCGCTATGAATGCTTCATTTTGGATCAATGAAAAAATGGACGAGTGGTTGGGGGAAAAAAACGTAGCAGATGCGCTTTCTCAATCTGTACCAAACAATATTACCTCAGAAATGGGTTTGGCACTATTGGATGTAGCAGATGCGATTCGCCCTTATCCAGAAGTAATTGAGTACTTGCAGTATGTAAAAGATGATACTTTTCTGAATGAACTGGTTACGTTTGATGGTGGACAGGAAGCCCAGGACGCTATCTCTGCTTTTCTCAACAGATACGGAATGCGATGTGTCGGAGAAATCGATATTACGAGAACTCGTTGGAGCGAAAAACCAACGACACTTATCCCCATGATTCTCAGTAACATCAAAAACTTTGAGCCTCATGCCAGCACTCGAAAATTTGAGCAAGGGCGACAGGAAGCATTGAAAAAAGAGCAAGAGGTAGTAGAGCGATTGAAGCAATTACCGGATGGTGAACAAAAAGCCAAAGAGACAAAACGAAGCATCAGCCTCATCCGAAATTTCATCGGGTATCGTGAATATCCAAAATACGGCATGATGAGTCGCTACTTCGTATATAAGCAGGCTTTACTGAAAGAAGCCGAACAACTCGTACAAGCCAACGTTCTTCATGAAAAAGAAGATATCTACTATCTCACTTTTGAAGAACTTCGCGAAGTCGTACGCACATATACACTGGATGACCAGATCATCAGCACACGAAAAAACGAGTACACATTCTATGAAAAACTCACTCCCCCACGTGTTCTCACGTCTGATGGTGAAATCATTGCAGGGAAGTACAAACGAGAACATCTCCCAGCCGAAGCTCTTGTAGGTCTCCCTGTTTCTTCTGGAGTTATAGAGGGACGAGCACGTGTCATCTTAAACATGGAAGATGCTGATCTCTCAGATGGAGATATAGTAGTCACCTCATTTACTGACCCTAGCTGGACACCATTGTTTGTGTCCATAAAAGGTCTCGTCACCGAAGTTGGTGGACTGATGACCCATGGAGCAGTTATCGCACGTGAATATGGTTTACCAGCAGTAGTAAACGTAGAAAATGCCACCAAGCTGATCATTGATGGACAGAGAATCCGGGTGAATGGAACGGAAGGCTATGTAGAAATCCTATTCTGACGTATATCTTCCCGTTTTGGCGAACGTATGACCGATTATGCGATTTAAAGAAATAACAAGGACATGCCGGATGTAGGGGTCATACTTCATTACGCCCTCGCCCCTCATCACAGGCCAAACGAGGGCGTAATGAAGTATGGCCCCTACATCCTGACTACTTTGTTAATTTGCATAACTGGTGTATCCACTACGTAACATGGTCGAGGTAGGGACCGATTTATCGCGTCCACAGCACGAGCGAAGCAATGTGCGGTCCCTACGTATTTAGCGGATGCACCAATAATCGGTCCCTACAGACGTTTCTACACGTTAAAATCCTCTTTTAGCAGCTTCCAAGCTGGGACCATACTCCCGCTGCTCCACCTGGTACATCTGCCTCTGACCACCACTTTGCCTGCCATAGTGAGCCGTTATACGTCACCTTACTACCACCTACGTATGCTGTGGACGAGTTCCAAGCCGCAATACCGGCACACGTTCCACCACCCGTTATAGGGGTCGGTGTGGAAGTCTGACCCGGTGTAGGCGTTGGCGTCTGCCCGGAAGGTGGTGTAGGTGTGGATTGCGGTGGTGTGGCTCCTCCAAACTGTACGATGATCTTAGTGAAATCCCAGTCGTTCTGTGATACGCTGCTACACGTACCGGAGAGCGTGCCGTTGTTGTTCGGTGGATTGCACTGACGATCACGATTGACCGACCAGAAGGTGAAGCGTGCCAGGGAATTGTTTTGGGCAAAGTTCAACACCGTCTGAAAGTCCGACTGGGAAAAGTACTCTCCGCTATCGGTGCGTCCATTCATCGACGAGACGCCTTCATAGCTGTAAGCTTTGGCACTACTCCAACCAAAGGTGTTCATCAGGATTGTGTTAAAACTCTGCAATGCACTAATCTGGCTACTTGCTCCGTTGAAGCCACCGTCAAACGGCATGATCGCATAATTATTTGGCGTATAGCCCAGTGTTTTGGCATTGTTGAGGAGTTGCTGCCCAAAGTAGCCTGTGCCACTGGTCGTGCCCGGTATGGTGATTGATTCGTAGAGACCGGGGTTGTTCTGCTGCAATATTTGCGCGGCCCCCAACTCGTTGTTGATGGCCGTTGCGTTCTCGTACTCCGGCTCCTCTAGGTCAAAGTCAAGTGCATGCAGGCTGTACTTGTTGATAATTGTCTGTTCTGCCGCCGCGGTAGCC
This sequence comes from uncultured Ktedonobacteraceae bacterium, assembly GCA_964248005.1. Classification (GTDB taxonomy): domain Bacteria; phylum Chloroflexota; class Ktedonobacteria; order Ktedonobacterales; family Ktedonobacteraceae; genus JBBQVS01. The sequence goes on from CAXTWV010000016.1 coordinate 15,882, forward strand.
TGCGGAGTACCACAGGTCTCTCCAAGTTTTGTACCACCATAGCCACCAAAGGAAACGACGACATCGCCCCCAGCGGCGCGGATGGCATTAATGATCGGCGCGACCTGAGTGTCCGATGAGACATTATCCAGCCCTGCATCGCTTGCCCACGCTGGGGTACAACCATTGTTCGCTAGAATGAATGCTAGCGTGAAGGCTTTGGCTCCGCTTGCCGACATGACTGAGGTCAGGTTGGGAGGATTATTCGACAACGGCATCACATAGGGTGCTGCGTTATACCAATTGTTACTGACGAGAGGGGCCGCTTTCGCGCTCGACGGCCAGTTAGATACAACGACGATGAGCGAGACGAGTAATAAGCTAGCAATGCTTATTGCTCTAAATGTAACATGCTTGTTTGTTTGCATAGTGTGCTCCTTAAGGTATATACGTTAATATGTCTATACCACTTTTGCTACTAATAGGTGAGTAAGTTCTCAAGGACTCTCACGCGATCTCTAGTAAAGAGAACGTGGGATGACTTTTGTAGAGTCATGTATCGCTTGGAAAAACGTACTCACCATACACAGTAAAGTTACCAACCGATGCTAATAGTCACATCGCTTGGCGGATTCGCGTTCGGGAGAATCTTGACCGCGCTTTGATCATTCACATCGTCATAAGGAAATCCGTAGGCTCTGTGGTCAATGCCAACTTTGTGCCAGAACCCAGCATAGTCGTTTTGCGTAGAGTTGGTATAGTACGCAGCCGGGTTATACCAGTTTGCGGTGTTCAGCGCGACACCTCTATTAAAGGCTGCACAAAACTCAGCCCCAAGTTCCAGTGCCTGAGTACTCATACCTCCTGATGCTAAGGCACCAGAACATCCTAGGACATCGCTGCTGGTGGGCTTGTTCAAAAAGAATGGACCTGCCCCGTTGCGCGTAAACTGCAATTGTCCATTGACCACTCCCCCGTTGAAGGTAACACCCTGACGAGTGAGCGTAAACTGGTTCGTTGTATAGTAGTTCCATGTTTGATCAATGTACGACTGCATATAGTTCGCTTGGCTGCCACCGGGCGCGAAAGATGCAGATGAGTGTGGAGCCAGTATCCGATACTGAGTAACGAGCGACTGGAATGCCGGACCGACAGCAGCAGCGTACTGGGAGTACACTTGCGCTCTGCTGAGTGTAATACCGACAGTCTGATCATATCCAATCGCCGTTTGCTGCAACCGTGCAGTCATTGGAAAACCAAACATATCGACCTGAGTGGTGTTGCCTCCAAAGGGAGTTACACCGTACTGATAGGCAAATTCATACCAGTCGAAGTACACATCAGCATTTGGATCGTTTGGATTACCCAGGTTTGGGCCACCCCAGCCACTATCATCAGGCGCAATTGGAATATACATTGGTGAGCCAAGCGAGATATACATTCTTGCTCCTACAAGCTGAGTTGGTATCATGACTGTGCTCGCCTCAGCCAAAGTAAAGGACATATTTGCATAGTTCACGCCATTTTTGGTCAAGTGATTGGGAGCATTGGCATCCAAATGGTTGATGTGAACGAGAGTTCCATCTGATTTCAGATATGACCATTGACCCGGCGTAGCCTGACCCAGGATCATGACATAGACCTGATTGTTTGCCCAGGCTCCATTCGTGTTGTTCTGCAAAATGAAGGGAAATGTTCCGTTGGTACTCCCCGTAGTTGTAGGCGTCGGTGTTATGCCAACAGGGGTAGTTGGCGTAGGCGTTATTCCACCTCCGCTTGAACCAAAGGTAAATGTATAGGTGCTCGTGTCGTACTGCAATCCAGCCTTCTGATAGGTAAAAGAATAGGTAATTGCTTGTCCTGAACTCAAGCCGCTAGCCGTGTACTCCCAACGCGCCGTTCCGTTGTTGTAGGTCATGTTGAGGTTCTGCTGCGAAGCACCGGGCTGGTTATAATGCAAGATCACGTAGCCTGCTGTCCAGCCTGAGGGCTGAAACCAGAAGAGGGCTTGTGTGGAGCTACTGCTACTTGCTCCCTGACTAAAATTGTTACTCGCATCCGCATGGGCGCGGTGAATTCCTACTACTGATACATACGCCAAGGTTCCACACAGAACCAGTATGCATGCACAGGTAATAAGGATGGCTGCTTTACGAGCAGAGAGCCTTTGATGATGAATGAGAGAGCTGACATCTTTGTTTTTCATAAAGATGGAAACTCCTTTCCTTCTATTGAAGATGGGGCAGACGATGTATCTGCACTCTATTTGTCGCTGAGGCAGCATGGTATTGCCGCCCCAACTCACCTTTCGTGGTGAATATTTTTCCTTTCCAGGGAAAGGGGTTAGCATAGGAATTTCCTTCTGCTTCCCTTTCTAGTAGAGGATTGCACTAGGTGCAAGCCATCTTTCGCTTTATGGATGGGTCCATGAGTATGATCCAGTATCGTACTGGAGGCCGCCCATTTGATAGGTGAATGAGTAGGTAACGGCATTGCCTGAATTGATACCACCTGCTGTATACTCCCAATCCGAGTTACTGCTGTTATAGGTCATGTTCAGGTTTTGTTGACCGCCTCCTGCCACTGTATAATGCAAAATGACATAGCCCGCAGTCCAGCCGCTGGGTTTGAAGGTGAATAGTGCTGAGTTCGACCCTGCACTGCTCACACCCTGTGTGAAACTTCCATTTGTAGTTGTCCCGAAGGTGTAGCTATATGAGCCAGTATCGTACTGAAGTCCGCCTTTTTGATAGGTGAATGAGTAGTTGATGACATTACCCGGACTCAAGCCACCTATCGTATACTGCCAGCTCGAAGTGCTGCTGTTATAGGTCATGTTGACGTTTTGCTGACTGCCACCTGCAACTGTATAGTGTGCAATGACGTAGCCAGCTGTCCAGCCGTTAGGTTGGAAGCTCAATTGCGCCTGACTGGTACCTGTGCTGGTTGCACTCTGGGTAAAGCCGTTACCTGGCGGTGTTGTAGCCGTAGGAGTAGGAGGTTGTGGGGTAGGCGTTACTCCACCACCAGAGCCACCCGAAGTAGAAACCTGCACATTATCGACGATCATAGAGACACCAGACTGAGTTGCTGCGGTTGGACCACCTCCGAAAGCGTTCGGGAAGCCACCACCCATTGCCAGGTCAAAGATGATGAAGAAACCATGATCTACCGCGTTTGTCCACGTTGTCGCATCGACTTGATTGGCACTGACCGTAAAGTAGTTGGCACCATCAAGATACCAGCGAATCTGTTCAGGCGAAACGCTTCTATCGACGATGACCGAGTACGTATGAAAGCTAGTCTGACAACCAGGACAGGCGTGCTGTCCGCTGCCAATACCGGTTGTTTCGTTACAGGGACCCCCTGGATCGACACCGCAGTGCAGGGTCCCGAAAACGGAACTGAGTCCGTTGATATCTTCCATCGTGTCGATTTCACCGTCGTTGGGCCAGTTATGGTCTACCCGAAACTGTGCGCCAAGCATCCAGAACGCGGGCCAGTAGCCAGCAGCAGCAGCACCAGAGACATTGGGTTGCTGAATGGATGCGCTGACTTGTAATTGACCGCCAACGGGTGCCGCAAAATCCGCACGCTGTGTCTCAATGCGTCCAGAAGTCCAGTTTCCACTGGCATCTCGAATGGCAGTAATCTTCAGATGGCTGTTTCCATCTTGCTGCACATTCGCTGTGCTACTCGTCATATTCTCGATTTCTCCGGTGCCCCATCCTGTTCCGGTATCGTAGCGCCAGTTGTTGGTATCGACGCCAGAGCCTGCTGCACCGTCGAAATTGTCACTAAAGACAGGCGTCCAAGCTGTGGCGGCGTGGGCTTTGTGTACCCCACCAGAAGAGACGACGCTTATGGTTGCAACCGCCAGTGCTACTACCAGCAACAGCAATGTTGCAACACGAAGTATCCCTGATGTACGGTGGTTTGGGGAACAGGTTGTCTGCTCCCTTTGAGGAAACAAGTGCATGAATTACCCCTTTCCAATAATTGCTAGGATATACGAAGTAAGGAATGTCCTCACCACTTCCTAGACAAACACAGATATCAGATGCGGAAACTAGAAATCAGTTTCCACAGGAAGTAGGTCAAAAGTAGAACAACGAGACAACAGGACAACAGTACTCACATCTTTGTACTGTAAAACAACAAAGAAGAAAATGAGAGTATTTTATTTCTTATAAGAAAGAAGAGAGATAGTGCTACAACCCAATCGAGAGAGGTCGGGGAGCACCACTCGACGCTCGCACAACCAAGTGAGTTGGGAGTCGGATACGTGGAGAGATGCTTGCTTGTCTCTCCTCAAAGGAGTGCTTTGATTCTTGCTGCATAGTACGTTTTTGTGATCCTTTCTCCATGCTCTGGTTCTGATCAATCATGGTGATGAGGATTTCAAGGGCTTTGCGTCCCATCTCGGAAAATGGTTGGTGAATGGTCGTAAGAGAAGGCCGCATATGAGCAGAGAAATTATTATCGTCGAAACCAACAATGGCGATCTCTTCTGGTATGGATATACCCTGTTGCTCAGCAACTTCTAAGACTCCATAGGCCATTTGGTCATTGGCAACGAAGATGGCCGTGGGCCAATCGCGTCTGTCACGTGAGAAGAGAGTCGTAGCGCACCGACGGCCAGTCGCAGGCTCGAACGTCCCCTGCAAAAGAAGCGTTGGGTCAGGGGAGATTCCAGCATCCTGTAAGGCACGGCAATACCCCTGGAACCGTTCAACAGCACAATAGAAATTCTGAGGACCCAGTATATGAGCAATACGTCGATGCCCAAGGTCGAGTAAGTGACGTGTAGCCTCATATGCACTGGAAATATTATCGACACCAACCCACGGCAGCGTTGCAGGTTCGGCTTGGTCATCAATAGTGACTAGTGGAAACCCGTGCTGGAAGCGATGCTTGAGAGAGTGCGAAAGATCACCGGGAAAAATGGCGAGGAGACCAGCAACCATCTTCATGCTTAAAATTCGGTCGAGCACATCGGAGTGGTTGCGTTCAAAGCCAGTGCTATATAACACAATTTCGTAGTTGGTACGTTCCGTATATTCAGCAACACCATGCATGATTTCGGGAACAGAAGGCCATGTCAACGGAGGAGCAAGCACACCAATCAAGCGCGTATGACCACCAGCCAGGCCAATAGCAGTTACACTGGGAACGAAATCATACTCTTGCACGACCCTCTGCACACGCTCACGCAGGAGAGCATTCACGGATGAATGATGGTTGAGAACTCGTGAAACCGTTGCTTTTGAGACACCCGCAAGACGTGCAATGTCCTGAATCGTCAGTTTGTTGTCCATGCTTCCCCCATGCTTCTCTGCACTAATCGGATTGAAAACCTTGTAGTAGCACCGTTGCTCTGGGAATGTACGAAACATGCATGTTTGCTTCGATACAGCAACTGTAAATCAGAAACCGGTTTCTGTCAAGGGTATAAGAGAGAAGTACCCAAATTGCCTATATAGATAATGTACATTAACCAAATGACTTGGTAATACACATCTATGGACGCCCACAAGGGGCTACCCTACTATACGACGGTCTTACATGTAAGCTCGCTGTGTATAGTAGGTAGCCCCTTGTGGGCGTCCATGGGATTTTGCCATTATTGAATGTCACTATCTTTAAGAAGGTCGAGCGTTACTCTTGCCAGAAACGTCTGACGTTTTCGGCAAGCAGACGACCTTGTTCATAACCAGCTTTGGCTGAAATGGCACGCCGACTAGAGTCGAGCGCATTCGGTCCTCGTGCTACTGTTGATGCTTCGTCCGGTGTGATTACCAGTATCTGGGAGCCTGACTGTTCAAGTTCAGTACGTTCGTCTTCAAAGGTCACGACTGGAGTCGTATGTTGCGGATCTAATGCAGAGATATCAAGTGTTTCCGCTCTCAGGATAAGCACGCGCTGATAGCCCTTTGCGATGTCAGCGTTAGTTCCCGAACGAATACCACCATCGATATAGCGATGACCTTCAATGGTGATGGGAGGATAGACACCGGGAACAGCGCAACTTGCTGAGACTGCCAGTACTAAGGGGACACCAGCGTCGCGGTCGAATTGGACCCATGCTCCTGTCTCGGCATCGACGGTTGTAATAATGAGCCTTTGAGTGTTCGACCATTCCTGAACGGGCAGGCGGGATGCAATGATCTCTAAACGTTCTTGCTCAGGCATAGTCTTTGCTGCCAATGCTGCTGTTCCAACACGCGCTCGTGCTGTCTGGGCATCGGGTGCTCCAATTCCGGCTGCGAACACATGCATAAGCTCGTTCATATTAAATTGTACAACCTGTTCTTTCGTCTCCTCAAGCGGTTGGAGTTGACGTGCATAGAGGTCTTCAAGGGGGAGACCACTCGTGATTTGCGCACCTACGACCGATCCTGCTGACGTTCCTACAATGAGATTCGCGTCGATCACCTCAATGCCTCCGTCGTGGAGTCCGAGAAGAATGCCCATTTCCCAGGCGATGCCGGTAGTACCACCCCCGCCAAGAACGAGTGCTTTCGTGCGTTGTTGTTTTGCCTCTGTCATTGTTAGCCTTGCATCTTTCTAAAGAGAAATATGACCATCGTTTGCCTACATAGCTTTCTATCAAGAGTATACTCTATCTGATGATGAAGCTAGCCTTCCAAATCTGCTCACTGCCAATCGCAAAGAGTAGCGCAATTCGTAGATCGCTGAACTGAAATGTTTATAAAGCAGTATAGCCTCCATCAATAGTAAAGACTCCACCTGTTGCGAAAGAGGATGCATCCGAGGCCAGATAGAGTGCTATACCCTGGAGTTCATCTGGAGTACCAAGCCTCTTCATCGGTGTTAAAGCGATCCATTCTCGTACCGTCTCGCCATCCTCTTCAACAACTGCCCTCGTCATCTCAGTTTTCATATAACCAGGGGCAATCGTATTTACTCGAATATTGTACTTTGCCCATTCCACCGCGAGGCTTTTCGTGAACATAATGACCCCCGCCTTGGAGGTGTTGTATGCAGCTTGGTTTAGTGGTGTGTTTACAATGATGCCTGACATAGAGGAGATGTTTATAATCGAACCCTTCTTCTGCTGAATCATTATTCTTCCTACTGCTTTGGAGACGAGAAAAACACCATTGAGGTTCACATCCATAATTCTCTGCCAATCAGAAAATTCCATATCTTCTATATTGACATTCATAGGTATACCTGCGTTATTAAGCAGTATGTCAATTTTATGAAACTTCTCTACTATTGCGTGTACCATCTGCTCCACTTGCTCAGGCTGCGTCACATCTACCTGAATAGCCATCGTTTCTCTGCCTTCTTTTTGCAGGTCGTTCGCTGTCTTTTGCGCTTCCTCTCGGTTGCTATCCGCTATTACAATGTGCGCATTAGCCTCAGCAAGGGCCGTCGCCATCGCTTTGCCTAGTCCTCTTGCTCCACCTGTCACAAGTGCTACATTCCCTTTTAACTGAAACTTGTCCATAATGCTCATCTTGTGTTCCTGCTTTACCTCTTCGCAAATCTGGTTCCTTGCAATCAATTCGTACCATATTCATCACCGATTATATCACGAGTTTCGTCATGGTGATTTGATTTTCTTGTAGAATACAAGAAAATCTCATCTTTTTTATCGTGACGAAAACACTACTAACTTGACAGGTATCGCTTTTCATATATACAATGTAAAGTAAGTTGAATACAAATAGTTAGTGATAAAAACGGTGTAGCCACAGCTTTACCGGCTAAGTATGCTGACGGAATTAGGTTTGTACGTGTTTCCGACACCCATTGCCCTGCAAGGAGTTCATAGAATGGAACTTGGTTTCTATACATTCGCGGATGTGATGTCCTCTCCACAGACTGGAGAGACAATCAGCCCTGCTCAACGTTTGCGCAACCTCCTCGAAGAGATTGAACTGGCAGACCAGGTAGGTCTCGATGTCTTCGGGGTCGGCGAGCACCATCGTCCCGAATACGCTGTCTCGGTGCCAGCGTTGGTGCTGGCTGCCGCCGCGGAGCGCACGAAGAAGATTCGCTTGACCAGTGCGGTCACAGTTTTGAGTTCGGACGACCCAGTCCGAGTATTCCAGCAGTTTTCTACTCTCGATCTGCTCTCTGGAGGACGTGCCGAGATCATGGCGGGTCGCGGGTCGTTTATCGAATCGTTCCCGCTCTTCGGCTACGATCTGGACGATTATGAGGAGTTGTTTGCCGAGAAGCTTGATCTCCTGCTTCGTCTTCGCGAGAAAGAGCGCGTCACTTGGTCGGGTAAGCACCGTCCAGCCTTCGATGGACTTGGGGTGTATCCTCGCCCTGTTCAAAATCCATTGCCAATCTGGGTCGCCGTTGGTGGCACTCCTGCCTCTGTGGTGCGTGCTGGAATGCTTGGTCTACCCCTTGCACTTGCAATTATTGGAGGAGAGCCAGCCCGTTTCGCGCCATTACTCAAACTCTATCGCGACGCGGCTCAGCGTGGCGGACACAACGCCGCAACATTACCCGTGGGTATCAACTCGCATGGATATATCGCCGATACCTCACAAGAAGCGAGAGATGAGCACGCTCCTTTCTATATGGCGATGATGAACAAGCTGGGAGTGGAGCGTGGTTGGCCCAAGATGAGTCGGCGGGACTATGAGATGTCAGCTTCACAACGGGGAGCACTGGTGATTGGGAGTCCCGAAGAAGTCATAGAAAAGATTCTCTTTCAGCACAAAGTATTCGGGCACCAGCGTTTCTTGATGCAGTCAAGCGTTGGTGCGATGCCCCATAGCAAGATACTGCACGCCATCGAGCTGTTCGGTACGAAAGTTGCTCCGGTCGTGCGTCGTGAGACCTCAAATACTCCTGCTTTAACAGAGTCAATGGTAGATACTCGTCCATGAACCAATTGAGGGAATTGTGGCGTTTAGAGGTTGTTAGCTTGCAGGAAGACCACTAGTTATGATACCTCCTGCAACGCTATGACCGGATTATACTGTTTGACAATTTATATAAGGGGCACTCTATCAAGCTGGGAGAAACATACGCTAAGGATGTTTCTCCCAGCTTGATAGAGTGCCCTCTGACCGAAGTTTAGCTGTCCTTTTCAGAAAGTGTAATGACAACTTTGCCGTGAATATGCCCCCCGCGCTGAAGCGTTACAGCCTCGCGGGTACGTTCTATTGGAAACGTTGCGGCTATTGGGACGATGAATGTACCACTACTTATGGCATTGGCAATTCTATCGAGTGCATCAGGACTCGCTTGTGCCCCGCCTGTTGCATGGACACCCCCTGGCGGATTCGGTCCTGCAGCGGTCGCGGAAATTCGAGCCGGCGAAATGCCAAGCGCAAGGGCTACGTCTATTGTCTCTGTCCCCACGAGTGCTGTAGCCGCATCGACGCCATGTGGGGCGAGCTTACGAACTCGGTCTGCCAATCCTTCTCCGTAAGTTACTGGAAGAGCACCAAGCTGACGGAGATAGTCGAATGAATCCTCTGACCCAGTCCCGATAACGGTCGCGCCAGTCAGCTTTGCGAGCTGTACGGCGAAGGTACCAACGCCACCCGCAGCACCGCCTATGAGCACAGTATCACCTGACTGTACCCCGATAACGCTCAGTGCTGCATCAGCGGTACTACCAGCAATTGGAAGAGCGCTTGCGATGACGTCTGTAATGCCACTCGGAGTATGGTGCAATGGTTCTTTTGAAACATTCAACACAATATAGTCAGCGACAGCGCGACCAAGTGCTCCGCCAAATACACGGTCTCCACTATGAAAATCTTTGACATTTGGGCCAACCTCATCAATGGTGCCTGCGAAATCATAGCCGAAGCCTGATGGCACCGTAATGTGAAACATTGCAGCCACATCGGGCATTGAAGAGACCATCCAATCCATCGGGTTCAAGCCTGCGGCGGCCACTCGTACTCGTACTTCATCTGAACCAGCATGTGGTTCTGGAATGTCTTGCAGCTCTAAAACGTCAGGTTCGCCAAATGACGTATACATAATCGCTCGACTCATATAATGTACTCCTTATGCCACTTGTTACTCTAGTAAGTAGAGCATTTTGTTTCCTTGTCGTGATGTAAGCTTACGCACACAATCAACAGACTCAACATCCAAGATTTCTCATCTCATAGGTTCTCTCCTCCAATGTCCTCCTTTTCGTGATGAGATGAAGCGTGAGTGTGATAAAATGAGATGACCTCCTTCTATAGTAACGGAGGAAGCCTCATGTTGTCTCTTTCTATAGTAACGGAGGAAGCCTCACTTTGTCAAGGGCTAATCTCTCAGAGGAAAGGAGTTATATCCAATGAACGAGCCAACACAAGCCAGCCGCCCAATGCGGGCTGATGCCCAGCGCAACTATGCTAGCCTGTTGAACGCGGCGCGAGTCGCGGTCGCGGAGCGCGGTGCTGATATCGTCCTTGAGGACGTTGCCAGATCGGCAGGGGTCGCAATCGGAACGCTGTACCGCCATTTTCCCACGCGTCAGGACCTCCTTGAGGCAGTGTTTCTGGATGAGGTCAATGAATTGAGGGTACACATTGAAGAACTCGCAAGCACTCCAGTTCCTTTCGACGCCTTAATCAGCTTGCTTCGTCTCCAGATGGACTTCGCGGCTCGAGGGCGGAGTATGGGAGCAGCCATCATGGCTGCCAAGCAGGTTCCGGGGACGAGAATCTATGCCGCGAACAGAGCTATGCACGAGGCGGGAAATCTTCTGTTGCTCCGCGCCCAGGCCGCAGGACAAATCCGAACGGATGTCTATTTTGGCGACGTGATACGACTCGTCTACGGAATCGTCATGGTGAACGAACATGCGTCCGACCCTGATGGGGTCAACCGCATGCTCGATCTCGTCATCGCCGGACTCAGAACAACGCCGAGTCGGGGCTGAAAGATGGTGTGTTCCCTTTCGGCTCTCTGCGATCCTCTGAACCCTATAGTTGTATCGTGACCTTTCCTTGCCCTGCTTGCACACGCTGATGCATTGTTTGCTTACCACTCTGCACAATCACTTCATACGCCGTGCGTACAGGTTTGTAATGCTCATGCTGCTCTTCAATCGTGACTTCCGCATCTTCATTGGTCATCCGACAGATTACTCTCGTCTCGGCAAAGGCCCCACGTTGATACGCCATACTCTGACCATCATCCTCATAGAGAGTGTAGCTCACCTGTCCCTCGTCTGTCATAGAGCATGTCAGGGTCAGAGGGTCAGTCTCATGTTGTCCGACAAACTGCATCATGGGTCCACTTGGTATAATACTATTGCCGTGTATGAAGAGAGGCCATTGATCGAGGGGTGCCTCTACTGTGTATGTCTTCCCGCCCTCGTATTGCTTGCCATTCCAGTAATCTATCCAGGTTCCTTGTGGCAAGTACACCTCGCGACTTGTCGCCCCTTCAACACAGACAGGGGCAGTGAGCAATGACTCTCCGACAAGAAACGCGTCTTCCACAGCATAAACCGCCGGGTCTTCTCCATAGTGGTAAAACAGAGGGCGTATAATTGGCGAACCATTGACCGAGGCTTCATGGAACAGGGTATAAAGATAGGGAAGCAGTCGATAACGTTGCTCTATAGCTGTGCGATACGCGCTTTCATAGGGGTCTCCGAATGCCCATGGTTCCTGTGGAACATTGCCCTGCGCATTGTGATTCCAGCACAATGGCAAGAACGCACCAAGTTGCGCGAAACGAGCCAACAATTCCCCCGTACAGTTCTCCCAGAAGCCGCCGATATTCGCGCACATAAAGGGCTGACCACTGATACCCATATTGAGGCACATTCTTATTGCCAAAGAGATATGTTCCCACCAACTTGAGTTGTCGCCCGTCCACGTAGCTGAGTAGCGTTGTATCCCAGCCGTTCCAGAACGTGATAGCACAAAGGGACGCTTATCTGGCGCGAACCGTTGTGTCCCTTCGCGCATCGCACGTGCCATCTGTAAACCATAGGCGTTGTGAAAAAACTTGTGCGAGACAGGTGGACCATCGGGGCCGATGATATCTTCACCACTTGCAAAGTGCATCACATCATCGCTAAACGTCTTCGTCGTCGGTTTATGATATTTTTTCTCCATCATCGTCGCCTGTGATGGCTCGTTCATATCATTCCAACTGCCCGCGATTCCTTGCTCAAGGAAACCATGAAACAGGTCGCCCCACCATCTACGCACAACGGAACGCGAGAAATCCGCGAAATTACAATCGTCAGGCCAAGCAGTCCCCATGAAGAGATCGCCTCCCTGTTTCCGACACAGGTAGCCGCGCGAAAGTCCTTGTTGATACACGAAGTAGTCACGGTCAGCTTTAATGCCAGGATTGATGACAGGGATCATATGAAATCCTTGTTCCAGCATATCTTTGTTCATGCGGACTGGATCAGGAAAAGACTCTGACTTCCAGGTAAACGTGCGGAAGCCATCCATATGATCGATATCGAGCCAAAGCGACTCGCAGGCGTGGTTACGGGAGCGAAACTTCGCAGCGATATCGCGTACCTCTTGCTCTGTGTAATAGCTCCAACGTCCCTGGTGATGTCCTAGTGCCCAGCGAGGAGGCATTGGCATGCGACCAGTAAGGTCAGTATATTGACGCAGCACGTCGGCAGGCGTCGGACCTGCAAAGAAATAGAGAGTGAGGCTATCGCCTTGGACGGTGACTTGCACCTCGGTCGAATCGGCATGGCCCATGTCCATATCGACATTGCCTGTATGATCGACCAGCAATCCTGTCGCTTTACCTGTAGTGGTAGAAATACAGAGATAAAAAGGAATTTGCGCATACATCCTACCTGTCTGCGGTCCATGTCCCATCTCTGGGTCCCAGTTCCACAAGGGTAAGAACTCGCCACGCTTATTCATCGCACGTGTGTGTTCGCCAAAACCATAGAAATTCTCGTCGTCAGCTAGAGCGTGTGTCCAACGCATCTCACTCTCTCCGAACGCAAACCCTCGTAGCCACGGTGCAAGCAGAGTGAGTGCTTCTTCATCGTTCGTTGTCGTCTGCCACGTCTCATCACCCGTCGAAACGATCCATGAGTGATATGGCAATGTCCCCTCGTTCTCATCGACGAGTTGAAAGCGTTGACCTTCTGGATACGCGGTGTGAAGAAAACGGATACGCACGATGTCGCGTCCTAAGAGTGCTCCAGCAAAGAGGCAAGTACTTGTCTCTGATTGCTCTCCATTCAACCAGAGGTACTCCTGCGCTTCCTTACCAGCATAATATACCGTTTTCGCGGCAGTAAACATATGTAGTTATCTCCTTTTGCAAGCTATACCTGAGTTAAGTACGTTGTATCTCAATAGAAGGTTTCGCGAGTGCCTCTTGTAGCCTTTCTTTCTTATAAAATAGTAGGCAGTACTTCATGCATAGGTGCGGAAGCAATTGTGGTACCCATAGAACCAAGTACCCGTTCAGATGGTACAATGTTCTTAAAACTTATAGCACATAACATAAAGGAAATGTATGAGAGAGACCGCTATTCCTCAAGGACTTGAACGTCGTGTAGAAGATGTTGGACTGATTACGGGACGTTCTCACTACGTCGATGACATGCGTCCAGCAGAAGGACGCCCTGCTACGTTGCATATGGTCGTGGTGCGCAGCCCTTATGCTCACGCGAAGGTTCTTCATATACAATTGGATGCAGCACGAGCCGTCCCTGGCGTCGTTGCCGTCTTCACAGGTGCCGAACTCGTGCAGGGAATGCGTACACTCGATACCATGCCGCTCGCGAATTTGAAGAAGCCAGAGAGACGCCCGATGGCGACAGACGCTGTGCGCTATGTCGGTGATCCGGTCGCGGTTGTGTTGGCGGAGAATGTATATGCTGCAATTGATGCGCGTGATCTGGTTGATATCGACTACGAACCACTGCCCTCTGTTACCGACCCAGAAGCCGCGCTTGCTTCCGATGCCCCGCTTCTGTACGACGAATTCGGCTCGAATATCGCATTTCATCATAACGTGAGCGGCGGAGATATCCAGAAGGCGTTTGACCAAGCAGAACGGACCGTTCGACTTCGTATAGTCAATCAACGTGTTGCCCCTAGTTCGCTGGAACCACGCGCTTGTATGTTCGACTACGACGCGGAAAGTGAACAATTTTCAGCATGGGTATCATCACAGGCTATTTACACGCTACGCAACACCCTTGCCTCGTTCTTGAATTTGAAACGTGAGCAGGTTCGGGTACGTAATGCGCAGGTCGGTGGTGGTTTTGGCGCGAAGACCTCGCCTCTCGGTGAGGAAATTATCGCTGCCGCCCTTGCACTCAGATTTGCACGCCCCGTGAAATGGATAGAGGATCGTAGCGAGAATATGATTGCTCATACACATGGGCGTGGACAAATCAACTATATTGAGGCCGCATTTCAAAATGATGGACGACTCCTGGGTCTCAAAGTCCACACGATAGCTGACCTTGGCGCGTTCCTCGCGAATACAACATCGATGGTTCCAACCGGAACACCACATATGCTGAATGGCCCCTATCGTATCGAAGCGGTCGAGAGTCAGGTCGTTGGCGCGTTCACCAACAAGGTTCCAACCGCCGCATATCGTGGTGCTGGACGACCAGAGGCAACCTACATTCTTGAGCGCACGATGAACCGTATTGCCGATGTGCTTGGTCTGGACCCTGCTGAAGTGCGTCGTCGCAATGTCATCGCGCCCGATGCCTTCCCATATCATGCGGTGACAGGAATGCAGTACGATAGTGGCAACTACGAGGCGGCACTGGATAAAGCCCTTGACTTGGTGAACTACACGGAATGGCGTGCGAAACAGCGAGAACAGCGCAAACAAGGTGGCACGCGACTCTTAGGCATTGGTCTTGCAACCTTTATTGAGATTACAGGTGGTGGTGGTGCCGCACGTCCAGGCGTGCCACAAGAGGCCGCGACGGTACGTGTTCGTCGTGATGGAACGCTGCTCGTGCAAAGTGGCGTCGCTCATAATGGTCAGGGACATTTTACCGCGTTCGCGCAGATTGCCGCGCAAGTCTTTCATCTGCCCGGAACGAAGGTCGAAGTGCGGATGAATGATACAGCACTTCCCGGCTTTGGTATCGGAACATTTGGGAGTCGCACAACGATGGCGGCAGGTTCAACCGTGTTGCTCGCGACGGAAGCGGTGTACGAGAAGGCGTTACATCTTGCCGCTCAACAACTAGAGGCTGCACCAGATGACCTCGTGCTAGAGGATGGCAAGTTTACAGTACGTGGTGTGCCCAATCGTTCGCTTGATTTAGGCATCTTGGCTCAAAGAGTCGAGGAACAACCTGACCTGATCCCGCATGAGCCACCGAATCCAGCGAATGGTGTTGCCATCGAGGGACTAGCCGCATGGCGTGACTTCTCGCCTTCTGGTCCCGGCTTCTCGTCGGGGACGCATATTGCGGTGGTCGAGGTAGATACCAATACGGGAGAGACGGACGTGCTCACGTATGTTGCCGTAGATGATGGTGGGCGCATCCTCAACACATACCTAGCTGAGGCACAGATACATGGTGCGATTGCGCAAGGAATTGGGCAAGCTCTCTATGAAGAGGTGGCATATGACGAGAACGGTCAGCCACTTACCAGTACGTTACAGGACTATACCCTGCCGAATGCCGAGCAGGTTCCCGAAATCACCACAGCGAATGTCGAGTCGCCTTCGCCAACGAACCCACTTGGCGCGAAGGGCGTCGGAGAAGCCGGTTGTATCGCGGCACCGCCCGCCATCGTGAATGCAGTGCTGGACGCTCTCTCACCGCTTGGTATCTCGTCGATTGATATGCCGCTCAAACCGGAGAAGGTGTGGGCATTGCTGCAAGCTGCTCAAGCAGGAACATTGAAGCAAGACGAGCCGACGCCCCCTCCTGTGTTTGAGGACGCGAAAAAGGTACAAGCGACGGGCGGAGAGGAGGCACCTACGTTTGCATAAATCATGAAGATGTGCTTGCCGCGTGAAAATGCAATTCTGTTCAAATGAGGAGAACATCTACAGAAATAGACGACGGATGCCCCCAAGGGCATCCGTGGGTTCCCAAATCCATCCCAATTGCGCTTATTTGAACAGTATTGCGATGTATCACGTCCTTTTTGCCTCTCGACACCCAAACAAGGACATGATACATCGGTCCCTACAGCTGACATAGTATATTTAATTTGTTAATCTCCATCAGTGCGCTCATGGACGAGCAAGCAATATCTCTTCCCATATGCATCAATTATTCTAGCCAGTTCACCAGTACATCGAGTGCCTCGACACGTGAACCTTTGACCAGCAAAGGATTGATTTCCAGCGCGTTCAGGTGTGGACCGAGTGCGAGGGCAAGTGTGCTAATGCGATAGATAACCTCGCTCACAGTGTGGAAATCTACGCCTTCCTGTCCACGTGCGCCACGTAGCACAGACGCGCCACGCAATTCACCGAGCATTTTCTCAATCTCTTCATATTGTATGGGTAATAAATGTACTACTGTGTCATTCAGAATTTCGGTCCAAACACCGCCGAGACCTACAGTGAGCACCAATCCCCAGAGATCATCACGTACCACGCCAACTAACAATTCAATACCCGATGGACGCATTGGGCTAACCAGAATACCCTCGATCTCAGCGTTCGGTTGGCTAGTTCGCACACGGGTCAGCATGGTTGTAAATTCCTCGCGTACAGCCTCTTCGCTGGCGAGGTTGAGTGTGACGCCGCCTACATCGCTCTTATGAAGCAAGTCGGGTGACTGAATCTTGAGTACTGTCGGTAGTCCGACATCATGTGCGGCTTGAGCAGCTTCGTCGGCGGATGTGGCAAGTACGCCAGGAACGGTGGGAATGCCTGCTTGCGTTAGCAGTGTGCGCGTCTGAGCTTCGGACCAGTTTCCTTTGAATGAACGCTCATGTGTGACCGTCGGCAGCGTTTCTGTCTCCGTTTTGGTAGGTGTGGAAT
>CAXTWV010000017.1:0-11069 GCA_964248005.1 uncultured Ktedonobacteraceae bacterium
GACTTCCATCAGTGTATAGATCACTACCAGGATATGATGCCGTTCGGCTTCAGCCTGGATATTCACATGTACGAGTCATAGCTGATACAAGTTTCACCAAACCGCCGCAGGATGCCCTTGTCGCTTCACGCATGGGGAGGAATGCGGCATTCCTTACGGGGCGTGATGGGAATGGATACGCTTGTTTTTTTATGAAAATTTGTTCATCAACCATACTCTGCTTGACAATTCTGTGAAGATTTGGCATACTTCTTCTATGAAGACAACAGTGAGCGCAAAACTGAAACTGCATACGACCCCTGAGCAATTCCACGCATTACGCGACACGCAACTTGCGTATCGAGATGCATGTAATTTTGTGTCTCGCTATGCTTACGCGCATGGCAAGATGAGCAACAAAGTCGGCTTGCAAGATGGCACGTATGCAGACCTTCGTCAGCAGTTCGGTCTTCCCTCGCAAATGGCCTGTAGCGTTCCCCGTCAGGTGGGCGCAACCTACAAAGGCTTGTGGACAAAGGTCAAGCAAAACGCGCAAGCTCGGAAAGACAAGCGAACCAAGAAACGCTACAAAGGACTTGACCAACCCCCAAAGTACGTCTCCCCAACGTTGACCTATCAATATGGGAAGGACTACAGTTTCAAGCGTGATGCTCATGTCAGCATCTTGACCCTTGACGGGCGTGTGTCGGTTCCCTATACGGGATACAGCAAGCACGTTGCCCTCATTCAAGAAGGGTCTGCTATCGGGGCTGCACAGTTGTGGTATGACAAACCCAAGAAAACGTTTTCCCTCATTGTGACGCTTGAAGTCGAGACAGCCGACCCGACGCCCAACATGCATACAGGCGTTGTGGGTGTCGATGTGGGTATTCGCTATCTGGCTGTAGCTTCTAACACCAAAGGAGAGTGTAGCTTTTATTCTGGTAAGCAGAGTGTTCCCAAGGCCAATCATTACGCACGATTGAGAAAGCGTCTTCAACGAAAAGGCACTCGCTCCGCTACCCGAAGATTGGTGGCGATCAGTGGGCGAGAGAGACGGTTGAAGCAAGACGCGAATCATGTGGTGAGTAAGAGGATTGTCGAGCGATATCCGCATTCGCTCATTGGCCTTGAGGACTTGACGGACATTCGAGAACGCACAAAGAGACGGAAAGGCAAACGTGCAAGTAAGAAACAACGTCAAGCCAACGCTCGACAAAGCAAATGGGCATTCGCAGAGTTGCACAGCATGATTGCCTATAAAGCCCTTGTGCATGGAAGTATGACCATCAAGGTAGACGCCAACTATACCAGTCAAGCGTGTCCTGTGTGTGGTCATACGTCCAAAGACAATCGACCTCGTAAAGGCTTGCTCTTTGTGTGCCAGAATTGCCACTATATCCTCCATGCGGATTTAATCGGCTCTCGTAACCTGAGTATGAGAACGTTGCTCATTCGACAAGATTGGATGAGTACGGGTGTCTTGTCAGTACGCCCCGATGTGTCGGACAACGAAGCCAAAGCTGCACGTCTTTCGAGATATGCAGAGTTGCGGTGGAGTCCAGACACAAGCCCCCGTCTTCCAGACGTGGGGTAACTGACTTGCGACGTTACCCGTCTTGCCGAACTCGAACATCCTCTGACATAATAAGTACAATAAATCGCATTTACACGAAAGATAGGATATCTTACGTATGTCAATGACTCCCGTATCACAGCCCACTCCTGAAACAAAAACGCCTAGAAAAGGTATACAAACGTTTCGCGCTTTACGCTATCGTAATTTCACACTCTTGTGGATTAGTTTAATAGTTTCATCAATTGGAACCTGGCTTCAAATCGTCTCACAAAGTCTTCTTGTGCTTAAAATTACGCATAATTCGCCGATTGCGCTAGGAGTAGTCTCGCTAGCACAGGCAGCTTCGTTCTTCTTGTTCGCCTTTATTGGGGGCAGCATTGCCGACCGATCAGATAAGCGACGTTTTCTGCTCATTACACAAAGTCTCTCGTTGTTGCTTGCCTTTCTACTTGGCGTACTCACTATTACAGGTGTTATTCAAGTCTGGATGATTGTTGTACTGGCCTTTTGTTCTGGCACGGTGCTAAGTTTTGATCAGCCAGCCCGATCTTCACTTGTACCAGTACTCGTTCCACGCGACGACCTGATGAATGCAATTACTTTACAGTCCGTAGTTTTCAATGGTGCAGCGTTTATTGGTCCAACCTTGGGTGCCATCACACTTGGATTATTCACTACGTTGGGTCAATACTATACTGTTGGAGGAAGTCTTGTGGGGTATGCAGGAAACTTCTTTCTCAACGCGGTCAGCTTTTTGGGCGTTCTAGTCGTGTTGTATATGCTCAAAATTCCAAGTGAAGCAGCTCAAGAAAGTCGAGATCGTCGTGGACCGATGCTCGAATCGGTTCGCGAGTCATTGAGATTTGTAGGAAAAGATCCAGCACTTCCATGGATATTATCAGGATATGCCGCGCTGCTATTCTTTGGCCCATCTACTTCGTTAATTCTACCCATTTTTGCGACACAAATCCTTCATCTCCAGCCATTTCAGCTTGGTCTGCTTTTTTCTGCATCAGGGTTAGGGGTCATACTAGGGGCGTTGGTAGTAGCATCGCTAGGTGACTTCAAACACAAGGGACTGTTGCTTTTAATTTCGTTTCTCATATGGGCAGCAGCGTTGATTGCGTTCGGGCTGAGTAGGAATTTTTGGCTCTCAATGTTCATGCTTATTATCTTAGGCATTGGACAAAATGGAGTGGGTTCTTCAACAATTACATTATTACAAACACGAGTTCCGCCTTATATGCGTGGACGCGTCATGAGCCTGAATACGCTTTGTATTATGGGTATTCGTCCTTTGGGTGATTTTCCAGCGAGTGCATTGATCGCATTGGCTGGTGGCCCTTTGACTGTAGTACTTTGCGCTTCTATCGTTGGCATTTACTCGTTGTCTCTGCTTGTCTGGCGACCTGTCATACGAACCTTATAAAATCCTCTGCTACTTTGTTTCTCTTCGTAGGGACCGATTTATCACGTCCTCTTGGCCTCTTCAATCGCCGACAAGGACGTGATAAATCAGTCCCTACAGGTATCCCTACTAATTTGTTAAATGGCATAATCGGTCCCTACGAAGAGAAACAAAGGGCTAATCTTGGCAGCCCAGATGATGTTGCTTACAAAAGGTGCTGTACGCTTCTTCTAGCTGGTGCTCTTTGACCATGTTCGCGACGTGCGATTGGAGGCCCTTCCGCGTTGGGTGTCCTAAGCGTACATCAAGGGCGAGAGCGTGGACAAAGGCACCAAGAGCATCATGAAAGCGTTCTTGCGCCTGATAGAGCAAACCTTGGCGACGAAGAACGGCACACTGTTCAGCAGGAGTATCGAGTTCAGTAGCGATGGCAAAAGCGGCGGAATAGTGACGCTCGGCATCGTCAAGATGATGTACTATACGTGCGATATCGCCTAATCCTCGCAGGGCGCGTCCCTCTATCTGTTTCGCATCTTGCTCACGCGCGATTGTATATGCTTGCTCATAACGCTCTTGCGCGGTTGGATAGTCGGTTTCGTCAAACGCGATTGTCCCTAGTGCATTGAGGATGCGAGCAAGGTCTACACGCGCACCAAGTGTAGTGAAGAGTGTTTCAGCTTCGATGTAGTACATGCGTGCTTTTTCTCGTTCATGACGATCTCGCATAATGTCGCCAACGGCACGCAACGCCCACGCTTCGCCACGACGTATACCTTGCTCGCGGAAGATGGTGATTGCTTCCATGCATATTTTCTCGGCTTCGTCGAGTTTGCCTTGGCGAGTAGAGATCACACTTTTGTCGGCTAAGACCCATGCTTGACTGGCTCGCAATCCTAGTTCGTTGAAGATGTGTAATGCGTCTTCATAGTCAGTGGATGCATCAGCGTATTTGCCAATTGCTTCGTAAACGGTACCTCGGTCACGTAACGTTGATGCGATACCTTCTTTATTCCGTAGTGTTGTAAAGCTTGCTAAGGCTTGCTCAAAGTGTCCCAGTGCGTCATAGTATGCACCACAGCCACGACGTATCTCGCCAAGCACCATCTGCATCCATGCCTCACCTTTACTATCACTTATCTCACGGAAGAGCATCAACGCCTCTTGCGCATAGAGATTCGCCTGTCGAAAATTGCCTTCTTCACGACACAGCAACGCCAGTTCGTATAACGCCCATCCTGCTTCGTCACGCGTTTGTTGTTCTTTGTGAAATTCCAGGCTACTCCTCAAACAAGCTTCGGACTCGGCGTATTGTCCTAGTTGGCGTAGAATCGCACCGAGACAACACTGAATCTGTCCTTCACCTGTTTTATCTCCTAAGCGCGAGGCATGTACACTGGCGCGACGAAGCATAAGAAGCAATTCTTGCGCATGACCACGCCCACCAAGTGCCCATGATGCGCGTACAGCAACCTGCACCGCCTCTTGCAAATCCTGAGCCTCACCCGCGTTTTCCAGGTGCTCCACGGCGACAAGCCATTCTTCAGGGCTAGGCTGAGGCAGAGTAGAGTAGTATGTCGCGACTAGACGATGCACACGTCGCCGCTCTTCTAAAGGCAGATGAGAGATCGCAAAGTGGCGCACTTGAGGGTGAATGGTGTAGACACGCCCATCGAATTGCATGAACGACGCTTGCACTAACTCAACACGTGCATCACGCCAACTCACCGCGAGTTCGGCTGGCGAAACCTCTTCCGCCGTGGCTATTGCTCCCTGATACACATCTTGCTGATGAATCAGTCGCACCGCTTCGCCTGTACTTGCTGAAGTTTCTGGTGCAACGAGCATGATAATTTGCTCGCGGCTAAATGGTAATTTAAAGGCTGACAGGTACGCGAGAAGCAAGCGAGCAACCAGCGAGAGACGCCGATAGGAGACATCTAACACGGCAAGGATACCTGCAAGTGGAGTATTACGCAGTTCATCGCGTATCTCTTCTAAAGGTCGTGTTGCCGCTTCTGGCGCAAACATCTTTCCGTCGATAGAACGTGTTGCTCCGAAAATAAGTTCCGCGCCAAGCGGGTAGCCGTCAAGTAAGGTGCATATCTCTCGCAAAATTGCTTGCTGCTTAGGGTCATCAAGATGGATATATTGGTCGAGGCCGTTAGATGAGGCAAGGTCTGTAAACAGTTTTAACAGGTCTGCATCTTTCATTTTGTCTACGTGGTATTCATACCAGCGACAGTTAGTGCCATCAACGGCTATCATGGCACCTGGATTTGAACGAGACGTGACTAGAACAACAACTTCTGGTGGGAAGGCACAAAGAAAGTGTAACCACTGCTCTAACACGGCAGGTTCTTTCACCTCATCAAAGCGGTCTAACAAGAAAAGGCAGGGCAGTTCTCGGCTCGCTAATGAACGCAAGGTGTTCAGCACCAAACGTACACGGTGTGTTAAATCGGCGGTGGGTCCTGATTTCAGAGGCACGTGCAAGTAATGCAAAATTTCGATGAGGGCATCACCAAAAGACTTGCCGCCTTGCAGTGAAATACCAACAATACCGCCTGGAAATTTTTCTCGGTTGCGTAATACAGCCTCACACGCGAGAGCACTTTTTCCAATACCAGGCGAACCTGTAAGGGCAATATGATGCGTACCAGGACGCATTTTCACAGAGGTTTTCGCAGAAACCACATGCGCATCTTGGGTCGCCAAGAAAAGCATCTCACCGAGGTCGTGTAGTTCTTGCTCACGCCCTATGTACGAGGTGGGAACGTCTAAATGCTCAAGAGGATGATCGTGTTCTTCCGGGGTGTCTTCATCCTCATTCGCGATCAAGGCAACGGGTCCTTCTTTGCCCTCGACGACATGCCGATAGAGAACGGGAATAAACCAACTTCTTTGATGCGTCGGAAGCAACGCCTGACGCGCACGCGAGAGTGCTTCCTCAAGAGTACGACCATCGGCGACTGCCTCATAAAAATGATACATAAACGTCGGGCTGATATCGTCTTGTAGCGAGAATGGCATGGCAACAACAGCAGGCACTTGGGCCATGACAAGTGCGGTCGCGAGCGTGGCATCAACAGCTGTCGTTCGTCGTTTATGTGATTGCACAGTACCGACTGTTGCGGTCTCACAGGCAGAAAACACAGCGAGACGCACGTCACCACTGAGGAAGAGGTCCCGTAGTGATTGCGTATCAATATAGCGATTGCAGCCTGTTTCCGTACAGAAACACAAGTAGGTTTGGGGCTTGACACGACTGAGCGAGGCACCACAATCAACACACTTCTGAGCCGAGGGTTCATTCAGTTTTTCGCATGCATTCTTTGTACAAAGTCGTCCATACGCGCCATGCCCATCAAAATGTACAACGTAGCATGGTGCGACCGTCTCCCCATCATTTAAGGTTCCAACGCCTCCATAGGAGTTGAGGTAGCGTACAAGCTCATCAAACGTTGCTGGCTCTAATCGGTCTACCTGGACCGAACCATTCTCAATGAGAGGTGCCAAGCCACTATTGAGTGCTTGAAAGCTACGCTCCGTCTCTAATGACACACAATCAGAGGGAGAAGAGCCTATATACAACACACGCATAGGGAGACGAACCGGAAGTTCACATCCAACAGGGTTATCAGGTTGCAGTAACGCTCTGGACAACGTGAAAATACCGGACGCAAGCAAAAAATGATCGCCATTGTGCAGAAGTTCCCAGGGGTACTGGACAAACTCACCACACTCTGACTCAAAACAAAAGGTCAAGGCAACAGTACCACGTCGCCTGAGCGTCCTTTGAATAACACTGCGTAGGACAGCTTGAACCGATTGTTCAGAAACTTCGTGATGTCCTACGTCAGAGTCTTCGTTGCCGCATAACGCGGAAAAGAGGTGTTGACCAATACGACGTAATTCTTGATCGTCACTCTTCAAACCATTCAGCTTTTTTTGTAAAGCATGTACCTGTTTCCCTGTATAGGGTGGGGTAAAGTTGCCGATGACCGTGCGGCCAGACCAACTTTCCTTTACTTGTACTTCATATGCTTGCTCTTTATGCTTCCGAAAGAGAAGAGTGAGTGTTTCTCCCATAAATTCCGCGAAACCTGTATTCTACGGCACGAACGACATTACCGATTTGACTAAATGGTACGTACTACAGTAGCATCAGTATACCATAATTCTTACATTTGATGCGTAATACTGTACCAAACTTCATAAGTATGCTTTGAAAATTTCTGTCTGCTCCTGAAGCGACTTCTTCAGGATGGCTTGCTCATCAGAGCAATCGCGCTTGGAGACGAGAGACGGGATACTTTTTCGCGTTACAGCTGAGCTTCTATAGCTGCCTTATCTATAACCGACCAGATGTGCCAAATCTTCTCTCCCCGAAATTCATAGAAGACATTCTCGGTAAAGGAAATGCTCTTCCCGTTTACCTGGAGTCCAAGGAACGTTCCCTTTGGCGTACAGTCGAAGCCCAGTCTGCTCGCTATATACGGCGGATCGGAAATGAGCAGATGAATGGTGAAAGAAAGGTCAGGAATGTTATCAAAGTCTCTCTGCAGCAGCTCACGAAACCCTCCTATCCCGATCCGCTGACCATTGTAGGACACCTCATCATGAACAAACTGGTCCAGCTTCGGCCAGTCCTGCGTATTCAGGCAGGCAATGTAGCCTCGGTAGACGTCGGAAAGGTTGGTTTTCATCATGGCAATTGCTCCTGTGCTTCTATAATACAGTGGTTAGCAGAACGAGTGAGCGAGGCAAAAGAGGAAACGGAGGAACGTGTTCCATCTGCTCGCGCAACACGTTCGGGCCAGCATTCTTGCCCTGCTTTCCCATCGCACGAGTTCTGTCCCTTCCTTGTTTGAGCGCATGGAGATTCCATCTGCACGCCGCCTTTCTGTGGAGGAGAGCTTGTCGAACTCATCCCGGACGGAAAGGACGGAAGAAGGCTCGCATGTCCTCGACCAGCAGTTCTGGGACTTCAAGGGCTGCGAAATGACCACCACGGGGCATCTCGGTCCAACGTGCGACACGCAGGAAGCGTTCGCCCAGTTCGCGCGGCGGAGAGGTCAGATCTTTGGGGAAGAGAGCAACCCCTGCTGGAACGTCGATATACTGTCCCACCGAGAGCTGCGGTGCCGATTGGAGACCGTCCTCATGATATAAACGCGCACTCGAAGAGATGGTTCCCGTCGCCCAGTAGATCATGAGATTAGTGAGCAATTCATCTTTGGTGTAGCTCTTCTCGATCTCACCGTCGCAATCGCTCCATGTGCGGAACTTCTCGACAAACCAGCCAGCCAGACCGACAGGTGAATCGGAGAGCGCGTAGGAGATGGTTTGTGGTTTGGTGGTTTGCAGCGCAGCATACGCCCCCTCCTGGAAAAACCACCTCCCAACGGAGCCGAGGAAGCGACTTTCAGCAGGCGAAGGGTTCGGCACCTCAGAAGGAAAGGCGATCTCAGGAGGAAAGCCAATGTCAGTGAGATGAATACCAAGAACGTGCTCAGGATGGGCCAGGGCCAGCAGGCGTGTGACACGGCTACCAATATCACCACCGCCGACAGTGTAGTGCTGGTAGCCAAGCACCTCGGTCATCAGCTTCGAGAGCAGTGAGGCTGCACGTAGCGACTTCATCCCGCCAGGGAAATGAGGACGGTCCGAGAAGCCGAAGCCCGGCAACGATGGCACAATGACGTCAAAGGAGTCAAGAGGGTTGCCGCCAGCACTCTCAGGATCGGTTAGAAGAGGGATGATTTTATGGAAACGGTAGAAGGAATCCGGCCAGCCGTGGATCAGCAGGAGAGGTGTGGGGTTGGGTCCTTTGCCCCGCATGTGAAGAAAGTGAAGACGGCTTCCGTCGATATCGGCACGAAATTGTGCAAACTGGTTGAGAGTTGTCTCCTGAGCACGCCAGTCGTAGGAGTGTTGCCAGTAATCCACCAATTCCTTCAAGTAGCCCAGATGTGTGCCATAGTCCCACCCGACATTCTCCGCCTCATCAGGCCAACAGGTCCGTGCCAGACGCTCGCGCAAATCATCGAGGGCGGCTTGTGAAATGGCGATGGTGAATGGTTGAATACTCATAGGAATGTAGTAACTCCTTTCAATTGCAGAGTGTTCTTGACAAAGACAGTATACCCCTGAATGCATCTTCTCTCATGAGCGAGTGGCTATGTGTTTTCCCACGTTCCTCTCTGTACTATCGAGAACGCCTCTCACTTCACCTCTCTACGCTTCAGAGTACACCCTGTAAACTATAGTGGACCCGTACATTTGGGTCCACTATATCCACATGTCAAGGCAAAAGTCGGTCACTTTTCAGGGCATTTACCAGTATTACCTATACGTCCCTGGTGCTTGACTTTACGAGACGAATCTCGCGCAATGAATTGCGCCGTGGCCGTCGTAAACGTGGTCCCTACGACAACCATCACATGACGAAATGTAATGTAACGAATATAAGAAAAATCTTATGGGGACCAATTTATCACGTCCTCTTAGTGTATCAACATGCAACAAGGACGTGATAAATCGGTCCCTACAGGTGACGTACCCTTGTTATTTTGTTACAGCCCATTTACTCGCCCCAGAGCAGTTCAACTTTGCCGAAGCGTACAACATCACCAACCTGAACGCCCGCCGCTTCCAGTTCTACCGTGACGCCCATCTTCTCAAGTGTGAGTTGTAGGCGATCCATGCCTTCCTCGTTATCGAGTTTAGTCATGCTTACAGCACGCTCTACACGCTTGCCACGAACGACATACACGCCACTTTCTTTTGTGACGACAAAGGCATCATCAGGTTGTGGACGCAGCACTGGACCAGCCATATCCGCGACTGCTTGAACTTCAGCGTGTTCGGCCTCTTCTTGCTGTATCTCACCCAAACGCTTCGAGGTGAATTGCATCAGTTCCTCAGTCCCTTGATGAGACGCGGCAGAGATAGCAAAAACGGGATAACCAGCCGCTTCAGCTTTTGCCTTGAGTTCGGGCCATCGCTCCTGTGTCTCTGGTAAGTCCATCTTATTCAGCACAACTACCTGTGGGCGTGTGGAGAGACGCTCGTCGTACTCGTGCAGTTCGCGGTTGATTGCCAGGAAGTCTTCCCATGGATCACGGTCAGGAGATGAACCATCGAGAATGTGGAGCAAGAGACGTGTACGCTGAATGTGGCGTAGAAATTCGTGCCCTAGTCCAATGCCTTGCGCCGCACCCTCGATAAGGCCAGGGATGTCGGCAAGAACGAAACCGTAGCCATCACCAAATTGTGGTTGTCCAACTTCGACAACACCGAGATTTGGTGAGAGCGTGGTAAAAGGATAATCCGCGATCTTCGGACGAGCAGCTGTAACAACAGAGAGCAATGTAGACTTGCCTGCATTTGGATAGCCGACAAGTCCGACATCTGCAATCAAGCGTAATTCAAGCGTAATCCAGAGTTCTTGTCCAGGCTCGCCCTTTTGTGCTTCTTTAGGGGCCTGATTCGTAGAGGTGACAAAGTGTGTGTTACCGAGTCCACCACGTCCGCCGCGTGCAATCATGACCCGTTGCTCATCTTCAACAAGGTCGGCAATAGTTTCCTGTGTATCAGCGTTGCGAATGATTGTTCCTTGTGGCACAAGTAACACAACATCCTCACCCTTAGCCCCGTGCATTTTCTGGCGCATACCCATTTCACCGGAGTCGGCCTTAAAGCTGTGACGATAGCGATAGTCGATGAGCGTATTGATATTATGCGTGGCTTCAAAGTAGACACTACCACCGCGCCCGCCGTCGCCACCATCCGGCCCACCATAGGCAGCGAATTTTTCGTGGCGGAAATGTGATGAGCCATCACCACCATCGCCTGCTTTTATGTAAATTTTTGTATGATCGTAGAGCATAACCTGTCCTCGTTTACCGCACATGCGGAAAATAGATAAGGGATAATTTATATAGCGCGATGCATTATATCATAGTTGAGGGGTAAACTGCTATCTTTCTTACAGTAGAGATACATAAGCGCAAAAAAAAAAACCCCTCTTCAAAATAGTGGTGTGGTTTTGTGGGGGTATTGATCTCGCCTATAAAGCTATTGTTCTTTTTGGCCGGGTAA
>CAXTWV010000017.1:11079-31331 GCA_964248005.1 uncultured Ktedonobacteraceae bacterium
GGGCAAGAAGCGGATGAAGAACATCGGCCGGGTCGAGGTGCCCCAGGAAGCGTTCATCGCCGCCCTCCGGCTCGAGGACTGAGCCCGCTCCGCCGGGCGTCGGGGGGGGGCCGCCGAAGACGGACGCACCCCCCCCCCACCCACCACCCCCCTTTGTCCGTGTGGTGTGTTGTTGCGCTTATGTATCTCCTAGAAAGCTATTGTGCTTTTGCGCCTGCTAATGGGTTTGAGCTATCCACAATTGGTGTATTAACCAAATGCTGCGAGACGAACCAGACTTGCAACTCGTGCATTGGAAGGACTCTGGAAGTGAGCAAGTCGTTCGTTGCGTAGTCCTTATTATCGTCGGTCTGCTCAATACCTTCACGGATCGTCTTGATAACGGTTGCATGGGCGTTGACGGTACGTGCTAGCATCGCCGGAATATCTTCTTCGCCTGTGGGTGCATGGTCAATCTTGGTCATTTCAGCAACTTCCCACGGCATACCTGTTGTCACTCCACCAAGTGTCTGAATGCGTTCTGCAATTGCATCGACAGTTTCCAAGACTTCGCCCGCATGTTTGTCGAGCAGCAAGTGAAGTTGGTAGAAGGTGGGACCGGTTACTTGCCAGTGATGCTTCTTGTACAGATCGTACAACGTGATAGAGTCGGCGAGTAACTGATTGAGCATACCAACATTCTGCTTGAGCGTCTCCTCTGGCATACCCAATGGCACGGCGTGAATAGCACCATACTTCTGAAGCTCATATGATTTAGGGTGATAATTTGGCTGTGCGCCTGTCTGAGTTCCATTGGTTGTTTTATTTGATGTGGTTGTCATTGTCTTCTCCCTTGATTGCTTTTGACGTTCTTGTTGTATCGCGGCTACATCAAGCCGCCACCCCCTCCACCACTGTTACCAAGAAGTTGCTTGGCTGCCAGGGCAGCAATACCTGCAACAGCAAGCTTTGCTCCTGTGCTTCCCAAGGGACCTCCGGGACCCATGATTTGGTGGAGAATATCAGGATTCTGTTGTTGCGCATAGCCTGTAAGCTGTGCCGCATCCTGTGGTGACATATTCTGCGGATTGTTAATATTCTGAGCACCTGATTGTTGAGGGTTAAAGCCCTGCCCCATTAAGCTACTGATAAGTCCCTGCATAAGGCCACCACGTTGCTGCTGAGGCATTTGCTCATAATATTGCTGATGCACTTGCTGCACCATTTGTGGTGGCGCGTTTTGCACGAACTGCTGATAATTTTGACGTGCTTGTTGTTCAGGAAGTTGCGAGTATGTGCCCTGATCCCAGGAATTCGCATATTGCTGATACATCTGCTGATTGTTTTGATCAAAAGGATACATTCTGTGTGGTCCCTCTATTTTTAGAAAACATTGTGCGGTTTTCAGCACAACATAAACGTAGCATTCCATGCTTCTTACTCTGATTACACGCAAAGAGGCAAAGCGAAGTTTCAGGATGAGGATAAAACTAGAGGCTCAGTATTGCTCGTTTTCGTTGTAGATATCGGTCGTTGCGCGTACAAGATAATCATTATTTTGAGGCGTACTATAAGCGGATGGTGGATTTGTGTACCAGGTGCCATGCCCTTGTGCATAATCACATGAACCATTTGCTATACCACAATAAGTACCTGAAAGACCGCCATTTGGCTGTATTGTGCCACTGAAAGCCAATGGATCATGGTTCCCATATGAAGCAACAACAAAGTAAATAGTTTTATTCGTTGATACAGTTCCAGTAAAATCTCCGCTTCCTTGTAGATCATGTCCTGGAGCAATGTCTAAGTGTCCACTAATGCTTGCATTGGTTTGAGCAATATTATAGATAGAGATAGGAGCACTTTCGTTCGGTGTAACAAGTGTATTTGTCACTTGCCCACCATAGGTCTTCCCTAGTGTTGGATAGACTGGTGGAGCTTGTGTTGGTTGCGGTGTCGGGGCAGTAGTTGCGGTAGACGGTACAGTTGTTGGCGTTGCCGTAGGTTTTGTTGTCGAAGTAGCCGTTGCTGCAGATGTTGTATGAGCCGCAGTTGGTTTTAGTTTTGCCGTGGCGGTGATACTGGTAGTTTGTCCAAAGTATTGCCCTTTCAACAAGCCTGCGCCAAAGGCTATACCTCCAAAAAGCGCAAGGAGAGCAAGTAACGCGAAAAGGACAGGCAATACTCTTCGTCGTCTTCGCTCGCGCTTCACCTCTGTTGAACGGGCAACGGTTGCGTAAGGGGCAATGCTGCGTGTCGGAGGAAAAACTTTTGTTGGAATATCCTCCACGCGTTTGGATGTGGCAACAGGCACGATAGTCACACTGGGTTCCGCGATTGGCTGTGCGTTCAAGGCTTGCCGGAACTCTTCGACGGTTGCGAAACGGTCGTTGCTATTAATTGCCATCGCGCGATGTATAGCATCGGCAATATGGGTAGGTATGTTGGGTGCCAGTTGTTGCACAGACTCAAGGGGGTCAGTGCTCTTACTGCCCATTTGTGTGAGGCGATACAGTGCGTCGGTGGGTACTACGCCTGTGAGTATCGCATACAACGTTGCGGCAAGACCATAAATATCAGTACGCAAATTTGTGCCATGTGCGTATTGTTCTGGGGCACCATAACCAGGGGAACAGCGACGGACAGCCGTTGTGGTTGAGTCTTGTTCATACTCTTTCGCGATACCGAAATCGACAAGCACGGAACCGTCCTCTCCGTGAGGAACAATAATGTTTGCGGGCTTGATATCGCGATGAATGACGGGCGGATGCTGTGTATGCAAATAGCTAACAGCATCCATAATAGGATTCATAATGCTCATGGCATGAGGCAAAGAGAAACGCTTTTCAGGTTGTTGCTGACGAAGAATCTCCAGGTTTGGACCTGCGACATAATCCATGAGCATATACACGCGAATATTTTTATTGTCCTCAAAGACACGATAGACACGAGGAAGAGCTGGATTGTCAAGCCGTGTAAGCACTTCGCATTCAAAGGCAAAACGCTCACGTTCCTCTTTATTCGGGTCGATGACCTCTTTCAGGGCAAACAAGTTCCCTCTGACGCGCTGGTCCCGCACACGGTAGACAGCACCAAAGCCACCCTTGCCCAGCAGGTCTTCGACGATATAGCGATCCTTTACAACGCTTCCAAGAGAAAGTGTTGCATGTAGGTCTTGCACCCATTCACCTCATGACAGAATTTGTGATATCTTGGAATTATAGGCACAGCAAACAAGCAATGGCAAGCTCAGGCACTATACCAATTCTTTTTCGGAAGTGGTACTAACCGTTTGTGTAATTGGCAAGGGAGTTGGCACAATGTCCTGCACAATCAGACGCGCTCCACGTTGAAACGTGAGATAGGCCCATGCCCACTGAAACAGGACGAGAAAGCGATTACGGAAACCGATCAAGAAAAAGATGTGAACTCCAAGCCAGAAAGCCCAGCCCACAAATCCTGTGAGACGGACAAAGCCAAAGTCAGCAATACCATATGCCCGCCCCACAGTCGCAAGATTGCCTTTATTCCTGTAGTGAAATGGTTGTCTCTTCTCTTTTCCTGCGACAAGATTGGCAATCACGGAACCTGCATAAACACCTTCTTGCATAGCTACAGGTGCAACACCTGGAAGAGGTTTTCCATTCTGAAACACACTCGCGGTGTCACCGATCACAAACACGTTCTCATGTCCTGGAATCGTCAGGTCTGTTTGCACTTTGACACGGCCTGCACGGTCTACCTCGGCACCTAGCCACTTGCCCGCAGGTGAAGCGGCAACACCAGCCGTCCAGATGACCGTTTTTGCATCCAGATGTGTATTCCCAAGAAAGACACCTTCATCGTCGATGTCTGTTACGGCTGTGTGTATTTTTATCTCTACATGCAGCTTTTCAAGTGCTTTTTGCGCTTTTGCCGCCAGCTTTTCAGGGAATGCCAGGAGCATTCTTGGGCCTGCCTCAACAAGGATGATACGTGCCAGCTTAGGGTCAATATGGCGAAAGTCACTCGCGAGTGCTTTGTGTGCGAGTTCCGCTATGGCTCCTGCCATCTCAACGCCTGTTGGACCAGCACCTACAAGCACAAAGGTAAGCAGTGCCTGTAGCTTCGCAGGATCGGTCTCCATTTCAGCAGCCTCAAACGCGAGTAAAACTTTCCGGCGAATAGCTGTTGCATCCGCGATAGTCTTAAGTCCAGGTGCAAAACGTTCCCATTCATCGTGTCCAAAGTAACCATGCGTAGCACCTGTGGCGATAATCAGGTAGTCGTAGTGCAGAGAACGTCGCGACGTGTGTACATACTGATTTTCGAGGTCAACACTCGTCACTTCAGCCATCATTACGTTCGTGTTGCGTTGCTTTCTGAGAATATGACGGATTGGGCCAGAGATATCAGCAGGTGATAATTCGGCGGTAGCAACTTGATATAAAAGTGGTTGGAATACATGATGATTATTACGGTCAACCAACGTGATATCTACTGGTGCGTCATGAAGTGTATGCGCTGCTTTTATGCCACCAAAACCTCCACCGATAATAACGACCTGTGGTCTTCCTACTGGCTTGAACATACTGCTGTCTGTGATGCTTGTGGTATGTATGCCCATGATTCTTCTCCAAGCGTCTCGACGAGGAGGCGGTTCTGTGTTCTTCCTCGAACACATTTCTCTATTTTTCTTTCTTTTACCCTTTTATTATAGCACAACTGTAGAGACAGATATGGAACACAAAAGACGCGTTTTTGAGAAACTTATTTTTGCTCAAAGAATGCAAGAACAGCGATTTCTTCGGGATGCAGACCATGCAATGCTTCTACGACAGCTTGCTCATCATTGTGTTGCAGTGCTTTGAGGAGTGAGCCATTCAGGTATGCATCGATAATCTCTGGATGAATATAGCTTTTACGGCATATAGCAGGTGTATTCCCAAGATGCTTTGAGGCCGTCTCAATAGCACGGACTACATTTTTCTTTGCCTGCGTCTGTGTTTCATACTCGCCGAGGTCCTGCAATGCACATGTTGCAGTGATGGTCCCTGCCCACGTGCGGAAATCTTTCGCGGTAAACTCTTTTTCTGTAATTTGCTGCAAGTATGTATTTACGTTATCGGACTCAATAGTATGTAATTGCTGATGTTCATCATAGTATTGAAAGAGTTCATGTCCTGGAAGTGCCTGACAACGCTTAATGATTTTTGCGAGTTGCCGATCTTTGACATCAATCGTATGATCTTTGCCACTTTTACCACGAAAATGAAATTCTACTGTTGTACCTTCCACATCCACATGATTGTCACGCATGGTTGTTAAGCCAAATGAGCCATTTTCACGGGCATATTCTTCATTTCCAATACGGATAGAGGTCGTATCGAGTAAGCGCACTACGGTAGCAAGCACTTTTTCGCGTGGCAAGCCATGCAACCGTAAGTCATGTTCAACACGCTCACGGATAAGTGGAAGAGCTTTGCCAAAGTCCATCATCCTATCATATTTTGTTTCATCTCGAATGATACGCCATTTGGGATGATAACGATATTGTTTACGTCCTTTCGCATCTCTGCCTGTTGCCTGGATGTGACCACGAGGATTAGGACAAATCCATACATTCGTCCATGCTGGAGGAATACCGAGTGAACGAATACGCTTTAGTTGTTCCTCATCGTGAATAGGTTTGCCATCTCGACCAAGATAGCTAAAATGTTTTCCGGCCCGCTTACGCTGTATACCTGGTGTTGCATCGGAGACATAGCGTAGTCCAGCGGCTTTTGCCGCCTCCACGGGTGCAGCGATATCCTCATTTTGTGTCTCCGAAGGGATCAATGCCGACATTCTCTTTCTCCTGACATAGATGATGTCCTTTATCAAAAATATTGTGGGCTTTAGACATGTCACGTTGGAAGCACGTCTTTTGTAGACAACGTTGTGTTTGAAAAGCTCCGAGGAAACCGTATAGACATTTGCTACATATAAATTTCTTACACCTTGCTAATAGAGCATGCTATGTTAGTAATATATCTCTATTTTTTACGTTTCAAATTACACAAGGCAAACATATGTATACAAAAGAATTTACATTGCTAATAATAGCACCTAGACATATGCTCATATATATCGTATACTCGTTATCGTGTGGCTTATACGTGCGCTTCAAGTATCGAATTTTCGTGAAATACTTGTCTTGCGCGATGAGCATCAAACGAACATAATAAGAGGGCAACAGGTTCTTGTCCCATCTTATTTGCGCTTTTTTGAAAGGCTACAGAATGAGAGCCTTATCAAAATTTGTATCCCGAATGGAGGTTTTGTACATGTCAAACCAGGATTATGGTCAGCAAGACCAAGGCAATCAGGGTGGCTATGGTCAGCAGCAGGACCAGTACAATCAGGGCAATCAAGGCAACCAGGGTGGCTATGGACAAGACCAGAGCAATCAAGGTGGCTATGGACAGCAGCAGGACCAGAGCAACCAGGGCAATCAAGGTCAGCAGCAGAACCAAGGGTCGTTGGACAGCGCACGAAATGCTGCGCAAAACCAAGTCGATCAGGCGATTGACCAGTTCGGGAACAAGATTCCTGGTGGCTCACAATATACGCAACAGGCCAAAGACGCGGCCCATGGTGTTCTTGACAACCTCGAAAAAGAAGGTGAGAGCCGATTAGGTAATCTTGGCGGTGGCATCTTCGGCGGAAACAATCAATAACGTCGAATTTTAGACTCAAGAAACTCATAACCATGCATTAGCATAGTTATGAGTTTCTTTTATTTTCCGCGGTATCCTCTTTATTTGTCTTCTTCTAGGGCTATTCATACGTACCACAAAATATAGGCCCCTTATATTTATTTCTCCTGGGATATGCTCTCACTTTATTTCTTTTTTGGTGAGCATATAGTGATTGTATACAACATGTGAGAAGTGTATTATGCGTAAAATCGTTTTGAAATATAGCATGGTATTCATGCGCGGCTTGTGGACGCTGGTAAAAGTTGCTCTCCTGGTTATTCTACGCGATATCTTTGCACGTAAACAGGCAGAGGTTCGTACTCAGGAGTTAGCGAAACACGAGGCCCAACGACGAATGAACGAATTTTTAAGTATTGCGAGTCACGAGTTGAAAACGCCTCTAACCAGCATCAAAGGGAATATCCAACTCATGGGACGTAAACTCAAACCGAAGCTTGATACGAGCACAATACAAGACACAGACGACCAAACAAGCCATTTACTTAGTGAAGCGAGAGAATTGCTTGAACGCACCGATAAACAAATTACTCAGCTTTCGCGTCTGGTCAATACATTACTAGAAAGCTCACGTATCACAGCAAATACCATGGATTTACTCTTAGAACTATGTGAATTGGACACGCTTGTACGAGAGGTCATGCAAGACGTGCGACATATTCCAAAGGCACGCACTGTTCACGTAGAGGTTTCAGCAGAAGAGAGTATTCTTGTGATGGCTGATGTCAATCGCATAAAACAAGTGGTTATCCACTTGTTATCAAACGCTCATAAATATTCTCCTCTTGAGGAACGCATAGATGTCGTGTTACAAACAGAAGGGGATACAGCACGCGTCTCCGTTCATGATGCCGGGCCGGGCATTCCGCTAAATGAGCAAAACAAAGTTTGGGAACGTTACTATCGTGTGCCGACTATCGACGTGCAGAATGGCAGCGAGATTGGTTTAGGCTTAGGACTGCATATCAGCCGAACTATTATAGAACAACATCATGGCCACATTGGTGTCCAAAGTACTCCTGGCTCTGGCTCGACATTCTGGTTTACACTACCTTTGTCTACACAAAATGGTGTGTAAGGCTTAACGAGAAAAACACCTCTTACATCGGGAACAAAAACACTTCCACTTTCGTCTAACATTTGGAAGCATAATTTGACATCTTACTTACAAAGCATTACACTTATATATAAATATGTAGCGATGTCATTATAGACATAAAGCGTGTGCGATGAATGCATCGAGAGAGGAAAGGCATCAATGGACGCAATCATTGGACGGTATCGGGTGCGTATGGAGGAGATGGGACTTATTCTTAAACACGCCTCTGGCATTAGTTTTGACCTGACACCAGAGGAAACACTGAGCCTCCTAGATTTCATCAACGCCTATCGGCAGACATTACTTATGCTGCAACAAGATAGTGGTCAGGATACAGAGCCAGAGTTAGAGCGCATTGTTATTAGAAAAAATAATGAGGACAAAGAGTAGTAGAAGGCGTCCCGTACTATTTTGGGTGTGCTTCTTATAACTAGTTGTTGCTTTCTTTTCTTCTTGTGTAATTTTATACTTTTTTAGTTGGGTAGATTGTGGTGATTGAGCAAGACAACACATTACAAAATGGACAAGAAACAAATACAGGAACGGACAATAGTTTTCTATCATCGGGCGTCTTTAATCTGACTGATCGCTTACAAATATTTAGCTATCTGGTCAACTCAAACCGCGTGCGCTGGTATCGTGTTATCATGCGCCTCTTCTTGCATACGCACCGAGAACTCTATCGTTATCAACTTACAGCACACGAGGTGCGTGATGCTGTGCGAGATGCTTTTGACCCTGACTACACGCTTGAACAATGCCAGAATGATCTCGCGGCGCTAAAAGAGTGGGGCAATATCGACACGCTCTATGACTCAAGTCGTGCCACATCTATCGCAAGCTTTCTCACCCCTGCACTTCTCTATCAGGCAACACCAGAAGCTATTGCCATCGAGACATTTCTTGACGAACAAATGCGTGCGAACGCGGGCAAAGGTTCGCTGCGCCAGGGAGATGTTACGCGACTTTGGGCCTCGTTGCAACGTATTGACGAAGAGTTGTTGGTTCCCTCTCTTGAGCCTTCTTCTGCTGATGGCAGAGAACTCGCGGAAGAGTGGCAACGGGCGTTCGAGTTGTGGAACACTATGGCACGCGATGCCGCACAGTATCTTGCCTCTATGACTATCGCTACGCAACAGGGACGGCCTGATCTAGCAGCATATCAAGTATACAAAGCGGCAGTCGTAGCCTATGTACAAGGCTTTGCGCAGGCATTGACACAGTATGGGCGTCTTATTCGTGAGTTATTAGCTTCGTGGGAAACAACTGAGAGAAAAGCAGTCCTGCTGGACGTTGTTCAGCGTTACCTGGAACCGCCGACGCTCTCTATCGAAAATATGCGCACGCCCGAAGAACTGCTGCAAGAGGCACAAAATCAGTTTGACGCACTTGTGAACTGGTTTGCCGTGGGCAAGAATGCTGACTCGTTTCGACGGAAAGCACTCGCTGAAGTGGACAACGTTGTACGCCTCGCGACAACACTTGCGGCGACCGTGCGTCCTAACGCAAATTATGCAACTAATCTCGATACGTTAGCTCATTCGTTAGCCACCTCGCGCGATGGCGAGACCGCACAGCAACTCTTTTCCGTTGCCTTTGCGAATCTCTTGCCAATACACTTGCCGGAAAGCTTAGCAGGGATACCAACCGCTACGCAAGATGCTGATACACGTAATGGATGGCAAGAGACACCTTCGGTTAGCATTCGCTTGCGACCTGTGAACCGATCTTTTCGTGTTGACCCGACAGCAGAAGACCCTATTCAGGATACACATGTTGCGGTACGTAATCTGATAGCACAACAAGAAAAACTGCTTCGCGAGCAGAATCGACGCTTTACAAAGCTCTTCGCTCCTCTTTTTATAGATATCGGAGCGATGCCAAGCATTTCAGTGGAAGAGCGAGCGATTTTGACAGCGGTGCTTGATAGCTGCCTGACTGACCCTAATCATCAATACCGCGCACCAGATGGCACTATTATTCTGTTGCTTAATCCAGATGAACAAGATTATGCTTTTTTACGTGCGTCCGATGGTGTACTCTTGTTGCCGCGCTATCGCCTACAGCGTCAAAGTCAAGAAGAGGCACTTGCACTCAATGGACACGCTAATTAGAAAGTATCACAATGCAGGAAGAAGTGAACCAAGACATAATAGATACCATTCCATACATGGCTGAAACAGGAGCTATGCCTGCTCAGGAACCAGCTACACGCAGAGTAACTACACTCACAGCTTCACGTCAAAGAGCATATACAGCGGATCTGATGAAGGCACATATTGCGTTGATGGAAAAAGAAGTTATTCTACCGAAGCAGGTCGAGTTGTTTCGCCTCGTCAATCGGAATTATCGCGCCCTACAGACGTGGCACGATTCGTTCACAGGATGGCGTATTCAACGGACAACCACCGTTATTCGCCTAATACGAACGCTAAGTGCAGCAACACCAGGATATCTGTACGAGCGATTGAAAGAGCCACATGATTTCGCGTGTCTGACGTGGATATTGTGGTTCGCTGAACAACGTCAACTTACTGGTCGTGGCAATGACCAGCAATTTTTGCTGTCGCAACTTGCACAACAGATACAAGAGCAATCAACCACAGGCGAGACCGCAACGTTCGACTTTCGGAAACCAGCAGATCGCTATAGTATTCAACGCGCACTCCAAACGCTTGAGGACCTCGGTGGCTTGCAATTGGTCGATGGACAGACACGAGAATGGGTTGAGCAAGCTCAGGATGCCGATGTGCTCTATGAATTTACCGATGTGATACGCTCACTTGTGGCAGCCTTAGACCCACAAAAAGTGACACTCTTAGCTGAACGGCTTCAAGAGAGTGGCACGCAGTTGCGCCCTATACTGTTAGCAGATGCATTAAGTACACCAAGCCTTACACGTGCATGGCGTGCGTTGTTGCTCGGTCCAGCTCTTTTTCGCTTTGATGATTCCAGTGCATTCGCGGATGTTGTACAACATGCGGAAACTATCGCACACGAGTTACTTGAGAACTTTGGCTGGCAACTCGATATTCACCGTGACTACGCATGTATTGTACGCGCAAGTGGAATGACAACAGGACCAGTAACGGCACTGACACCCTTTGGCACAAATGATCAGATTGCGCTGCTGCTCTGTAAAACCATACGCGAACAGGTAGTAGCAGGCTCATGGGTAACTCCTGATAACTATGGATGCTTACATGTCACAACAGAGGATATGACGGCCCTCTTCTACAAAGTACGAGATCGCTATAGCGATAATTGGGGTACAGAGGCACGAAGCAAGAGTTCACGAAGTCTTCTAAATGATGTCTATAGGAAGATGCGTCAAGCAGGGTTACTGCGTGGGCCGGACGAACAGGGAAATGTGCTGATTTTACCTACTGCCGCACGTTATAACG
The DNA here is from genome assembly GCA_964248005.1 of uncultured Ktedonobacteraceae bacterium. Lineage (GTDB taxonomy): Bacteria > Chloroflexota > Ktedonobacteria > Ktedonobacterales > Ktedonobacteraceae > JBBQVS01. Next base: position 22,299 of record CAXTWV010000017.1, read on the forward strand.
CAAGCTACGATAAAACTGAATTGGAAGATAATATTCCTACATCGCGTCCACGCGGCAAAACAACATCAAAGAAGGCTCCAACCACCACAAATGCAAAACTGCCAGGGTTGGATGGAAAAGATATGATACAGACATCGACGAGGAAATAGGGAAAGTATGCAACAAACTTTTGAGACGTGGGCGACAACCCAAAGGATGGGGGAGCGTCGCCTGGAAGTATTTGTCAACATGCTACAGGCGTTAGCGGGTGGACCTCAAGGATATCGTTTGCGCCGTATTCTCCTGACAAACTTTTGGCTTTATGGACAACAAGAATTTGAGATTCCTCATGGGCGACTCTTCCTGGCTGGCGAAAATGCCAGTGGTAAATCAACTGTTTTGACCGCCGCGCTGCCTCTTGCGCTTGACGGTGATTTACGTCCAAATCGTATCGACACATTCGGTGGACGCGAACGCCACATTGATTACTATGTGCTTGGTGGCACTGAGTCGGCAACGCCATTTCGCTATGAGCGACGTACCGCATATATCGCCTTGGAGTTCGAGTGGTGCAACCCTGATGAACCACCCATTTCGCCTGAATTGCGTCAGCGTTGGGAAAACGCGACGGTGGAACAACGTCAGAAGCTGCGTTTTCTCACAATTGGCATTAGTTTAGCGGGAAACGCAAACATAGGTGATCGCATTCGTCCTTTACGTTTCTTGATTACTGATGGCTCGCGGCTTGGATATGATCTGCATACTGTTTCTGAAACTGGCAATAAACAAGAAAAACGTGCTTATGACCATCCACACTTCAAGCAGATACTAGAGGGACACGGTATCCTATGCGAATCACAGGCAGAGTATGAGCGACAGGTGGGACGCCATCTGTTCGGGTTTACGGATGTCAAAGATTTTCAAAAGCTCATTAATCTTCTGCTTGTCCTGCGTCGCCCAAACTTGAGTACTGAACTCAACTTTTCGCGCGTACATGAGTATCTGAAACAATCACTGCGCAAGATTTCTAGCGAGACAACGCATCGTGTGATTGGTACTATTGAACGCATCGACTCGATTCAAAGTGAGATAGAGCGTATTCAAGAAGCGTATGACTCGACGAACCGCTTGCATTCAGCAGTACAACAACTTGTGCTTGCCAGAGTTCAGTTGGCAAGCAATGAGTATGTCGATGCACAGCAAGCGGAAGATGCAGTTTCTAGTAAAGCAACCAAGCTCCGTCGAGATGTCACAACGGCAGATAACGAGCGGAAAAAGGCTGATGCACGCTCACAATCATCTCAAGCACAACTTTCACAAATTGGTGGTCAGATTCGAGCATTAGAGAATAGTGAAGGTTTGCAAGTCGCGAAACAATTGGAGACCGCACGTGAGCGAACGCAGGAGAGCGAAGCGCAGATGCACATGCAAGAGCAAAGTGTTACGTCTGCTCGCCATGCATTGGAGACGCTCTCTGACTCGTTGAAAAGCAAGCAGGAGAGCTTTACAAAAACGAAGACCGACAGCACCACACAACTTGAAGAATTGCGTAGTCTTGCTGCCAATGAATGTTATTGGGAACTCGCAGCTTTTCAGTTAGAGGAGGCATTACGCTCACTGAATAGCACGTCCACAGAGACGCCTACGCCGCCTCGTGTGCCGCAAGCAGTATCTATGCTAATAGGCGAACAGTCACAGGAACGTATTGACTGGTTACGAAGCCTGGAAGCATTACATCAGCAACGTGAGCGGGCAGACAATACGCTACAGAATGCACGTAGCCTGGAAACAACGCGCTTCCAGGAGCTAGATGAAGCCCGTCGCCGCTTTCAAACAATCCAGGATAGGGTGTATGACACGCGTCAGAAACTCAACGAAGTCCTTGAAAAATGGGTGGATGCAGATAGTAGGCTATTCCCTTCTGAAAGTATCAAGCGTTCGCTTGCCATGATTACGCTGGATGAAGAGACGCAAGTAGAAGAGGAGACAGCAGAAGATGACTCATATGCAACTGGAGTACTCTCGGCTGTCACAAACGCACTCACTGGATATCGTCAAATTTTTGAAACACTGGAACAAGAACTGCTCGATGCAGCAGATCAAATACAGGGTGAACTCAATGAGGTGCAGCTGTTGACAGGAAGCAAGAGTCAGCAGCTTTCTACACTGCAAGAGGAATACGAACGCAAACGTGCTGAACCGGAATATGTTCCGCTCCGTTCGAGTCATCGTACACAAGCGCGTAGAGAGCTTGCCAAACAAGGCATCGCTGCGTTTCCATTATATATGTTGCTCGATTTTGCTCCCGACCTTGCGAACAAAGAGGCTGGACGCATTGAATACATGTTAGAAGACGCTGGTTTGCTTGATACATTGGTTGTGCCTCCTGCACAGATACCACAAGCCGATGCGATCCTCATGAAAGAAGGGCTAAGCGATTGCCGCTTGAACATGGATTCGCTCAATAGGAATGGGCAGCATACAGAACTGCGACTTCGGTTCGATGAGGCATTCAAGGACAATGTGCAAGATACTTCTGCTGACGAGTGGCAGACTATCACAACACATATTCTTGCGACACTGAGCACAACACAACTGTCAGCGACTACAAATGCCTCGTTCTCAGAGAATGGAACATGGACACATGGCTTGCTTACAGGGCGTGCAAGTGATGGTGAGGCACGCTGTATTGGCAAAGCAACGCGTCTTCATGCTAAACAGCGGGAACTCGATGCACTTGAAGCACAACGGATACAGCTTGAAGCAGAGTTACACGCTCTTCATCAACGCCTCGCGGAATTTGAGCAGCAACTGACACAGATACAGGAGCAACAGAGTCAGGTACGCAGACTGTTACCAGAAAGCGGCATAGAGGAACAGTACGCTCAACTGACGCAAGCGAAATTGGCACTAGACGATGGCAATGGAAAATACCAGAGGGCACGTCAACACACACAGGAGTTACGTCAGCACTATACAAGTCTTGTTGCTCAACTAGAGCGTGAGAGTCAAGGCATCGGTCCATTAGCCACAGATACAAAGCAGGTACAGCGTGCGCTAGAAGGAACGATGAGCCTGAGAACACAGGCAAGAACGTTACAGGTACAATTCGGAACGCTTATACGGACATGGAACGAGTATCAAAAAGATTCAACATCTTTAGAAACAGCCAGGACGAATGAAGCGACAAGTACTGCGTTGTATGAGCGAGTACGTCAACAAGCATTGCAATCACGGGCCGAGTTTGAAGAGCTGCGCCATATCGCCGAACAGACCAATGTAGAGGGACTTGGTGAGCGATTACGCGCCCTGCGAGAACAAAACGAAGAGTTCTCAAAACAGCTTGAAGAGGCAAGAGCAACGTTTATCCGTGCCGATGAACGAGCCAATAATGCTCAGGCACAGTTAACGGAAATCGAGACAAAACTGCAATTTGTCCATAATGATACCGTAGACAAACAGGCTCGCTTTTTACAGGTCCTCACAGCTTATCCAGTGGAGCAATTGGGGTCTATTCAACGACTTGTGACAGAGAATGAGAGCACTGGACCGATACGTGCCGCCAAAAAGGTAATCGCAGACATGTCACGTGAAGGTGACGATGAAAATACGCTTTCGCGTAGGGAACGCTTAGATACAGCGTATCGAGATGCCTATAGTGGACTGTCGAAAGTGTTCAACCGAGAGCAGGCATTTCTGCTCGAATATGGGCCAGACCTGGACGATGCGGGACGTGTACAATTCTTGAACGAAAACAAAAGTAGACCAATTGAATTGCTCCAATTGTTAAGTGAGCGTATAGAAATGCAACGCACCTTACTAGGCCAGGAAGAGCGACAACTGTTTGAAGATTTCCTGTTGCAAGAGATCGCGGAAGCCATTCGCACGCATATTCTTGAGGCCGAGGAATGGGTGCAACAGATCAACGCGGTGCTGAGCAACTTGCCGATGATTGGTGAACACTACTCATTGCAATGGAAGCCGCTGGGTGAGTTCGATCCGTCGATGTTAGGAGGGCATCTCGCACAACACTATAAGCTGTTGCGCAAACCTGTACAGACATTGACCACCGAAGAGAGCGAAACACTGATGGCGGCATTTCGGCAAGAGATCGAGTCAGTACGCATACGCCAACAAGAGATGCCAGATATGAACTTTATGGATGCGTTGGAGCAAGTCTTTGATTACCGCGAGTGGTTCCATTTTGATGTATGGGTCACACCTATAAGTGGGGGTCAGCGTCAACGTCTGACTGATCGTGTCGCGGGTACACGTAGTGGTGCGGAACAGTTGTTTGCCTTATACGTACCACTCTTTGCCGCATTGGGAGCACTCTACAGAACGGCGGCACCGGGTGCGCCACGCTTACTCGCTCTTGACGAAGCATTTGACAAGGTCAGTGTTGCCAATACGCAACGTATCATGGAATTTCTCGTTTCGCAAAGCTTCCAATGGATCATGACAGGACCACAGGTTAGTGGAACAGGAGCAAAAATTCCAGCAAGTGCTCGCTACTTGATGCTACATGAAAAAGGCTCTCCGATTGCGACAGCATCCGCATCGTTCTGGAGCGATAGTTTAGATATCCAAAACGGCCAGAAGTAGCCTATGCTTGAGAAAAAAGATATTGCCTCTAATACACAAAGGGCAGTAGGATTTTTTACAAGCGTTGGCTTGACGCGTCTTCTGGAAAGATTGCGAGAGAAGTATATTGAAGTGGGCGATGTTGGCGGTCAAGTTGTCATAACGGACAGTACAGCTAACGAGCGACGAGAGCTAGCAAGCTTTCTAGGCAAAGCTCCATTTCAGGGAGGGACTCTCAAAGTACGTCTACGTGATGTTGATGCAGCACTACGACAAAGTGGCTTTGCTTGCACATTGCCTGATGTATTGCGTGCGTTTCTCCCAGAGCAACCACTTGTGACACGCAAAGAACAACGCGCCGTTCACACAATGCATCAAGCCGATTTTCGAGACGCATTACAGGCGGTCGTCTCGCAAGTAGATGAAGGAGCACGTGCGTCTCTCTGGTTGACGCAAGGACAACATGGGGTAGAGTGGCTCTATGCACGCAACAAGAATTTTCCGAAAGATGAGCAAGAGCAACAACTGCGCATGATACAACGTGTTGTCTCTGCGCTCAATGCACTTCCGTCTCCTGAGAAACCTGAACGCTTGGCTCTTTTTGCACAGCGTATCAGTGGCGATCCACACGCACTCGATACGGACACTAGTGCTGGTCGCCTCTTCCTGCTTGCGCTCAGTGACCTCACGAATATGAGTAAAAACGTTTCTCAAGAAGAGAATGAACAGGAGGAAGATGTTCCACTACCATCACAGGACCGTATACAGGAATTGCGCTTCTATGCAGGAGTAGGATTGCGCGTCGATACAATTTCCTCGTATGTTGCTGTTTTTCATCTTTTTGAAGCTAGAGACCATAAGGGTCAGGTTGACTCACTGTCATATGCAGCCAGGAATCGGGTGATGCTATTACCGCTACGCCAGATTGTTGAGTGGCAATCTATTATCCCTGCGAAAAATAGCATATATGTATGCGAAAATCCGCAGGTGTTTGAAGAGGTTGTCGAGCAACAAAGAGGTGAAGATACATCATCCACAGTGATATGCACTTCGGGCTGGCCTAGCGTTGCGGCCCTTCTGCTACTCGATTTGCTGCTGGCACAATCTACCGAAAACATGCTGTACTACAGTGGAGATTTTGACATAAAGGGCTTACAAATCGCCGCTTATCTCATGGCACGATATCCTGAACGGTGCCATCTCTGGCGTTTTGACAGCGATGCTTACGCAGTTGCGTTACAACATGGTGGAGTAGCAGCATCAGCAAACGAGCTAGCAATGCTTGATACATTACCACCTGTGTTTGCGGAACTTGTGAGTACGATGCAAGAAAAAGGTATGTGGGCTTATCAGGAAGGGATTACACAGGTTCTTGCGAGAGATGTAGCAAAACGCCTGTAGGGACCGATTTATCACGTCCTTGTCGGCAATCGAGACGCCGCCGAGGACGTGATAAATCGGTCCCTACAGGCAATTCATAAATTCCTGCTCGTCCCTTACGTTAACGCCTATGGAATCATTCTTACATGGTCCCTTATTCTTGATACGGGAGCGTCACTGTAAAAGTACTCCCTTTGCCAGGAATGCCTTCACTTTCTATAGTAAGGGAGCCGCCGTGCTTCACGACCAGTGTGTTTACAAGATAGAGTCCTAAGCCTAACCCCTTCCCATCGACACTTTGAGCATTATGGGCGCGGAAAAAGCGTTCTGTCAGTCGCTCCTGCTCCTCAAGTGGTATACCAATCCCTCGATCTTCTACAGCGATTTCAATCGTGCCTTTATCCGTGTTACACAGTGACACCGTTACAGGACCGCTATTCGGGCTATACTTAATGGCGTTACTGATCAGATTCACTAACACCTGTTCCAAGCGTTCTTCGTCGCCCTTTATTTTTAAAGGCTTCTGTGCTATGGTCTTATGCTCATTTTCATTGATAGAGATTAGTTGCTCATTCACAAAGAGGCGCAACTCATGGTCTTGCGCGATTGGCAAGTACTCTTCTATCGTTCGCTGGACGAGTTGTAGCAAGTCGATTTCTTTGAGTTCGAGTTGGAGACGGTCCAAATCTAGCCTGCTCACATCCATGAGCGCATTAATCATATGCTCGATTTTTTGTGTTTGATGCTCAATGCTTTTTAGCCCACTCAAGAGTTCGTGATTGGTCTCAGTCGCGGCTTGATGAACACGTTTGATGCGACGCTGCAGAATCTGTGCATGACCCCGAATAGCAGTGAGTGGATTTTTCAGTTCATGTGCAGTGAGCGAGAGAAAATCTTCCTTCTGCCGCAGAAGCGCACGAACCGTTTCAATTTCTTCCTGTTGTTGTGAGGATGTATGAAAGAGTGAAGTTCTTTCAATAGACATACTTACCAGACGGGCAAGAGCTTTTAGCAGGTCAACACTCCATTGTGGAAAATACGTTTCCGCATTACCAAGTGGGCGTTGTCTCTCAATGCCAAGCAGTCCAAGTACGTGATCGTCTAACAGAACAGGTGCATAAATGGCAGCACAGAGATGTCGTGTATTTATTGTATTTTTTCGTGCTGAACGCGATGCAAAGTCAACCGAGATAGGTATTTTTAAACGTAATGCTCGCATATACGCAGATGAGGATCGTAAAGCACGTTCGGTGTCCAGTTGTATAGAGGACAGTTCTGCTTGCCACTCTTCATAACTCTGATTGCTGTCTCCAAAGATCGCGACAGGTTCAAGAAGCCCATTTTTTTCGTCAAAACGAAAGGCAACACTGCTGTCAACTGAATCGAGTTGTGGCAGAAGAGCGGCAATACGTCGCATTGCTTCATTCGTGTCATGAATATCTTGTGTCACGGCGATAGCATCTACAAATATATCGAGCGAGCGTTCTGCTTGCTGCTGCTGTAACACATGCTCGCTCACATCCTGTGAAATAAGGACGACAGCACTCACCATATCGGTTCCGCTATGAAGAGGCAATGCGTTGAGAAGAAGCACGTGTTGCTCGTCTCGGTTGATTAATACGTGATGAACTTGTTTGCCATCCAGGGCATTTATTACAGGTGGCAACTGAAGCAACCTACGGGCGTGTTGCTGATGAAGGTGCCAGTGCTTCTGTGCAAGCTCGTTCGCATAGAGGAGTTCACCATGCACACTTACACAGCACACACCATCGTCAAACGCATTCAAAAATGGACTTATATCGTATTGGCTGATCTCTACCATGCATGTCTCCCTATGACTAACTTCTTGCACCCTGATTATACACCCTTCAAGAGAACGAATGAAAGCACGACGTTGCTTCAATTCCACTTATAAAAGGGTAATCAGGACTAAACATGACCGTTTTGTATGCTAGACTAGAGAAAAAGTAAGTTGTCTGCCACAGAGGAGAATAATTTCATGATAAACAAAACAAGCGTTACAGCATGGTTACAAGCCTATGTACAGGCATGGAAAACGTATGACGAGAAGGCTATCGGTGAACTTTTTAGCGAGGATGCTGTTTACATAGCCAATCCTTTTCAAGAGCCAATACATGGACGCGCCGCTATCGTCGTTTACTGGCTAGAGGAACCCGATCAGAAAGGCACTTATGATGGTCATTATGAACCACTGTTGATTGAAGGGAACCGTGCCGTGACTCAGGGTCGCAGTTTGTATTTTGAGCAGGATGGGAAAACGCTCAAAACTGAGTTTGATAATGTTTTTGTCCTTCAGTTTGATGATGAAGGACGTTGTGCGGAATATAGTGAGTGGTATATGGAGCGACCTAAAAATGAGTAATCATTAGGGAAAATACTTCTCCGCACTCTTTGAAGTGAGAACGTAGAACGACAGCTACGCACTAATCCTTGCGCCTAGTTGTCTTTCTGCGTTGTATAAAGTCTTCATAATCTTCACGAGAAACACGATACTCGCCCCCTACATCTAATGCCACGAGTTCTCCTGCTTGTATCCAACGCCGCACTGTGTTGATATTGACCTTTAAGTCATTAGCTACTTCCTCAGTCGTAAGCCAATTATCGCCCTGTTTCATTTAATGCTCTCCTGAAAGCTTATTTTTAAACATTGTACTACAAGTACCTTGTCTAGTCAATCTAAATATAATTAAGTGTTATAGGATATTGCTAAATAAACCACAGTGTGTTAAAATACATTTACTATAACCTCTACAGATCAATACAAACAAAAGACCAACTAATATAAGATGGTCAACAAAGGAAAAAACATGGGGCTATTAGGAAAAGGCAAACGCGATACCAACGCGATAGGTGACATCAGTGAAGCTGCTATTATCGCCAGATTTCTACAATTGGGTTATGTAGTCCTTAACGTCTATGGTGGAAACGAACGATATGATCTGGTCATTGAAGACAGCGAGAACAAGTTTTGGCGTGTGCAATGTAAAACTGCTCGGATACAAGATGAAGGAACTGTGGTTGCGTTTGATACAGCAAACCACAATGTTGCACTCAAGAATAGCCAGTGGC
>CAXTWV010000018.1:0-2961 GCA_964248005.1 uncultured Ktedonobacteraceae bacterium
ATCGCCAGCAGATGCAGCGTATTATCGCTGCTTATGAACTCCTGGCGAAAGAACAAACGCGCGGATAGGACTCAGTACCATTCAAATAAGCGCAATTGGGTTGAATTTGGGGACTCACGGACGCCCACAAGGGGCTACCCTACTATATGACGTTAATTACGTGCTATGCACGTCGTGTTACCTTATGTATAGTAGGGTAGCCCCTTGTAGGCGTCCATGGTGTATTTCTAGTTAAGGCTGGCCCCGCAGTTGCTACAGAAGCGTTTTCCTGGGCGTGCTTTCGTGCCACACTGGTCACAATACACGGAGGGTACAGCACTTTGTGCAGGTTGTTGTGGTACTACTGGTGGTGGCTGATACGCTGGCATAGGAGATGCTGGTTGCTGTGCTGCGTAAGGTTGCACAGGTGGCGTTTGCTGTGTTGGATATTGCTGAACGGGTGGAACGTATGTATTCGCGTTTTGTGCGGGTGAAGAGGTCGAATTTGTTGTTGATGTTTGTGTAGATTGTATCGTGTCATGAATGGTCTTCACCGCTTTTATCGCGACACCACCGATAGCTCCCGCGATCTTTAAGCCTTTCGCGATATCTTCCATATCTTTTTTCAATCGATCTGCTGAGGGAAGCAGCGTCGAATCCGATGTTTTTGTGAAAACATCCTGCCCTAATTGAAGAGTGTTGCTGCTTCCATCGCTTGTTGTTGCGAACTGGCCTTGCTGTTGTGTGCCATCGTCGAAACGTAATGAAACGCTGGTACTTTGCACGAGATAGGAACCTTCACGGCGTACTTCTGGTGCCGCTGCTGAAACCTGTTGACCACTCGCTAATGACTGTGCCGCATGTGCGATACGATTACGCTCCTGTACAATGAGCACAAAACGGCCATTTGGCTGTAGCGTGAGACGGTCTACACGCGATGTAAAGTAATCAAGCCCTATACCAGACTTATGGACACATTCATACTGACCAGCAACAGATTTCATTTTTCTCTAATCCTCTCCCACATATCGTTGGGACATTTTTCTAACATACTATACTGTCTTTATTACGAATAACTGAGAGGAGAAGTTGTTATATATATTGTATTTAGTTGATATATTATATTACTTACACCATAGCGTCGCACGGCGATGTTCTATCGTTTCCTAGCAACACTGCATCGGAAAGCAATCGTGCTTTTTCCAATTCTTGCTGACCTTCTTTTGCCTTGCCTATACTCAGCAGATAGCTGCCAAAGCGTACATGTGTACTGATACGAACACCAATACGCTCAGTTTTCTCAAGCTCGCGTAGGGCATCACGAAATGCCTGTTCTGCTTGCTCATCGTTGTGCATGGCACCGAAGATACGACCTAACATGACATAGGCATCGGCTCTTCTGAGAATATAACTGCGCTCTCCTGCGGCTAATGCACGCTCTGCATACGTAAGTGCTTCCTGATACTGCTCGTCTGCCAGCTCTATCTCTGCCAAAAGACAAGATGCTGACGATACAATATTCGCCTGCTCTTTTTGTTGGCGTTGCTCATGTGGCTGCGTTGTCTCGGCAAGAATATCCCACATGTTTACTAGTTCGAGGAGACCTTGACGTGTCTTCTCTTTACGTCCTAATGCATACTCGATTTCAGCAACGTTGCAGGCAACCGAAGCGGCGCGAAGCGTTTCCCCAATTGAGCGATAGAGAAGACGTGCGTTTTCAGCATGGTCAAGTGCGACGAGTAGCTTTGCTTCCCGTTCGCTATTGTTCTTTTGTCCTTGCTCCATTTGTGTTGCCTGAGCCAGAGCAATGAGAGCCATTCCCCAATGGGCTTCCGCGACATAGCCAAAGGGCGTATCGCGGTTCATCATGCCAAGCGTCACCTCGAATTGCTCTAGTGCATCTTCAAGTTGATGAAGCTCGCGATAGGTCGCGGCAAGATGAAGGTGAAGTAGCATACGTTCTTGCTTTTGGTCCAGTGGCAAGTTTTCGTGTTGTGGCTCTTCTTGAGTTGCATAGACAAGATCGCCCTGTGCCTTGACAAAACGCCTCTGCTCAAAGTAACATTGACCACGCAATGCTGCTAACCGCCAGCGTTGTAACGATGGAACTCGCGAAAAGTACAACGGCTCCAGGAGATGAAGTGCTTCGGGTATTTGTCTCTCTGTAAGCAGACGCGCGGCGTCACTTCTTAATGTATCGAAAGACGTATACTCGCGTGCCTCAACTTCGGACTCTCGATGTTGATGTGCGAGTATCTCAAGATCATCAACGGATAGCTTCAGACGCTCCGCAAGAAATCGTAAGCTGTCCCGTGAAGGATCAACGCGATTGCGCTCTATTTGTGAAATTAAACTCGTGCTATAGTGACCGCTTGCAACCTCCGCTAATGAAAGATGGAGGTACTCACGCGCCGCTCTAATGCGTCCTCCTAATGTATCGGGTGAGACGTGTTTTGATGGACGAGGCATAAATGTGTAGCCTTCCTAGTTGTAACATTGGTATGTGATATATCCATTTGATTATAATAGCTCATGAAGAAAAACACAATATTTTAATATAAAGAGCTATAATCATACTACGAATGTGAAAGAGGAAGGTTAGTATTTTTTCTCATGTTCAGTAAGCTGGTAGAGAACACTAGATGCTATTTGATAAACTCATGAGTATTGGATGTAGGGACCGATTTATCACGTCCTTGTCAGCGATTGAGAAGGCCAAGAGGACGTGATAAATCGGTCCCTACAGATGTCCGTTTTTATGCAAAAACATCTTGCTCCACTCGTTACATGTAAAACAGGACATAGAATTAGCACTTGTTACCAATTTGGTTACTTATGGTGAGAATAAGAATGCAAGTAGAGTTGTTCCTTGTGATAGATACTTGTTCTAACGCACATTTTTTAAGATAGAACTTTTGGTCTAAAAAAATCTTGACTTTCAATGCTCAACGCTGTATTCTTCTGAAAAGCAATGAAAGCATT
>CAXTWV010000018.1:3061-7792 GCA_964248005.1 uncultured Ktedonobacteraceae bacterium
AATCTTGACTTTCAATGCTCAACGCTGTATTCTTCTGAAAAGCAATGAAAGCATTTTGAAAAGAGGTATCCGGTAGATGGCTCGCTCCTCCAAAGTATCACTCCCGCAGCAGAATGAGGTGGGTCAGGGTTCACTGTTCTCGTCTGAGCAAACTGACGAGCGTGAAGAAGTGTCCTCCTTACGTGTAGAGGCAAAGGGACCAACACGTAACAAAAAAAATACTACTATAGCATATTCCGCCGCGGATATTCAGGTGCTCGAAGGCATCGCTGCTATTCGGCATCGTCCGGGGATGTACATAGGTTCAACGTCTACCTCTGGTCTGGTTCATCTGATCTGGGAGGCATTGGATAATGCCGTTGATGAGGCGGTGGCTGGCTATGGAAAACATATCTGGGTGAGTATCGACAAAGAAGGCTGGGTGACGGTTCGCGATGAGGGGCGAGGAATGCCCTTCGATCTGATGTTGTATCAAGGTGATTATGTTCCTGCGGCAACTGTTATTCTCACCGTACCTCATTCCGGCGGTAAGTTTGCTGAGGGTGCCTATAAAACGGCGGGTGGCTTACATGGCGTTGGTTCTACCGTAATCAACGCGCTCTCCGAAAAACTAGAACTCACCATTTGGAAAGATGGGCAAGAGTTTACACAAACATTTAGTCGTGGCGCGGCAGTACCACATCAGATTATCCCATGTGATCCAAAACTACATGGTACACAATTGCGGTGGTTATATGACCGATCCGTTTTTGATGTCGATGCCTACTATTCGCTCGAAGCAGTAGAGAGTCGTCTTAACGCCTCGGCCTATCTCAATCGTGGCGTCTCGTTTCACCTGGATGCGTGGGACGATGCCGCAAATGAACAAATGAGTCGCACGTTCTATTCGCGTGATGGTTTGCCTGATTATGTGCGCGACCTTTCTACGACTGGTACGAGCGTGCCATTGTCAAAGCATGTGATTGGTATTGCGAAAGAGAAAGATGGTGTGCAGGTTGAGGTTGCGCTACAGCCGACCACTGGCTATAAAATTGCCATGTATAGCTACGCAAACGCGGTACGCACACGTGATGGTGGTGTGCATGAGACGGGCTTTAAAGCGGCTTTGACGAAGGTTGTCAATGATTATGCCATCAAGCTTGCTGTGATTAAGAACCGAGAGAAAGATGGCTTCAAACCAGAGGTCATTCAGCAGGGACTCAACGTGGTCATCTCGGTGAAACTGACCAATCCGCAATTTCAAGGTCAGACGAAAGACCGTCTGAACAATGCACCTGTTGAGGGTATTGTGCGCTCCGTGGTTGATGAAGGCTTGAAGGATTGGTTTGAGAGCAATACGGCTGCCGCGAAAGAGTGGCTCAAAAAAATCCAGCAAATGCAGAAGGCCCGTAACGAAGCGCAACTTGTCGAAGAGTTGGCCCGTGCTGGTAACAAAAAGAACGGTGAGTTAATTGATACCTCACTGTCAAAGAAATTTCTCAAATGTAACTCATCAGACCCTAGTCGGTCAGAACTGTTCATCGTTGAGGGTGACTCGGCTGGTGGGAGTGCTGGTCAAGGGCGCTTCTCTGAGTTTCAAGCTGTGCTCAAATTGAAGGGCAAACCACTGAACGTAGCGAAGGCTGACCTTGAGCGTATTGTCGAAAATGAAGAGATTCGCACCATCATCAACGTTTTGGGAACGGGAACGCGTGGTACGTTTGATGTTAGTAGGCTCAAATTCAATCGTGTTATTATCGCGACTGATGCTGATGTTGATGGCTTGCATATTCAGTGTCTCTTACTCACGCTTTTTCATCAAGAGTTCAGCGACTTGATCGAGCGTGGACATGTCTATATCGCTTGTCCGCCACTCTACTCTGTGAAGTACAAGGGAAAAGTAGTTTGGCTGCTCGATGATGAAGAACGCATGAAGTTTGTTAATAGTAGGCCCGATGCGCAAAACTTGGAGTTCAAACGCTTCAAAGGTCTTGGCGAAATGAACCCGAAAGAACTACGCGATACAACATTCGATCCGGCACATCGTACACTCAAGCGAGTCACAATGGAAGATGGCGTACTCGCGGCAAAGCTGGTGATGGAATTGATGGAAGACAAAAACGCCGAGGTACGTCGTACTTTTCTGGCGGAACATGCGCGAAAAATTAAAGAACTGGATATCTAAAGAAATGGCCCGTACACGATTAGGAAATGGTTCCAACAGCGGTAATGGCAATGCGCCCGTTGTTGGCGTTATCCGTGAAGAAGATTTCTCTATGATTATGTCGCAAGCATTTGCGACGTATGGTCTCTCTGTGGTGACTGACCGCGCATTACCTGATGCACGCGATGGACTCAAACCTGTACAACGCCGTATACTATCTGGTATGCGTGAGGCACGCTATCTCTCGACACGTCCTACGGTCAAGAGTGCTGAGGTTGTTGGGCTTATTCTCGGTAACTATCACCCACATGGTGATACGTCTGTGTATGATGCGGCTGTGCGTATGGCGCAGTCTTTCACCATGCGTTATCCACTTATCGAGGGTCAAGGTAATATGGGCAGCGAAGATGGTGATGCGCCCGCCGCCTATCGTTACACCGAGATGCGTCTATCCCCCTTAGCAGAAGCGTTGATGGCTGATATGGAGCGCGAGACGGTTCCTGTGCATCCAACATACAAGCAGGACCCCAAGGTTGTTGAGCCAGATTATCTGCCTGGACGTATTCCGCCAGTTGTCAATCCTTCAAGTGGTATCGCGGTTGGCCTATCCACCAATATTCCGCCGCATAATCTCGGCGAGGTTTTACGTGCCTGTATCGCTTTGCTGGACCGTCCAGATATGGATGTTGAGCAGTTTATGACCTACGTAAAAGGTCCTGACTTTTGTCAGGGTGGAAGCGTTATCGGCATTGATGGTATTCGAGACTACTTTACAACAGGCAAAGGCCGCATCACTGTCCGTGCCGAGGTACGGCTGGAAGAGACGCCACGTAACCGCTCGCTAGTTATTACACAAATTCCACCGATTGGTCGCGACAGAATCAAGGCATCAATTGTCAAGGCCATTAATGCGCGTAAACTGGAAGGACTGATGCCCGACGTGCGTGATGAAAGCGATACCGAAAAGGGTATGCGTATCGTCCTGGACCTGCGTAAAGATGCTGATGCAGCTCAAACACTTTCACAGTTGTATAGTGAAACGGACTTACAGATTGCGCTTTCGTTCCAAATGGTCTTTCTGTTTGGTGAGTCGATGCAGGCCGCACGGCAACCAAAACAGGTCGGTATGATTGAACTGCTCAACTACTGGAACACGCACCAAATCGACATCCTCACACGACGGGCGCAATTCGACCTGCGTAAAGCACAAGACCGTCTGCATGTTGTCGAGGGCTTAATCGTCGGTGCTGCTCATGCCGAACAGATCGTCAAGATATTCCAGCGTGCCGAAGACCGTAACGTAGCACGTGCCGAAATTGAGAAGAAATATAAGCTCACAACAATTCAGTCTGATGTGATCGCATCTATGACCCTGGCACAGGTCACGCGCTTGGACGCTGATAAATACGCGAAAGAGCAGACCGAATTACAAGCACGTATTAGCGAATTAGAGTTATTGCTATCAGATCGCAGTTTGCTCATTGCATCACTCAAGAAGGAGATGCAGCAGCTTATCAAGCAATTTGGCGATGAGCGACGCACGATCATTGATACAAAGGGTGTGGTCGCGGCACCCATTGAGACTGTTGCAAGCCTGCATCAACGCGAACCGCTTACGGTGGCAGTGACACGCTCTGGCGCGATAAAAGCCCTGCCAAGTGATACATTCGTACCCAAAGGCAAAAATGGGAATGCTACGTATACAACGGTTCGTGGGGATGAGCAACTACGCCAAATTATCGCTACAACGTCACAGGACTATCTGTTATGTGTCTCTTCTACTGGACGTGTGTTTCAGATAGCTACACACCGCGTTCCTGTAGGAAACCGCTCCGCGAAGGGCGAGCCAATCCGCAAGATACTCGCTATGAATGCTGGCGAGGAGATTGTGATGGTTCTGCCTATCGAAACCTACGACGAAGACCGTTATCTTGTGACCTTCAGTAAGCTTGGTAAAGCTAAGAAATCGCCGTTAAGTGAATATAAGACGGCTGATGTAGATGGCTTGCAAGACATGAAGCTTGCCGATGGTGATAGCATTGTGGCGGTGTTACTTTCGCGTGGGCAAGGTGAATATCTGGTTTCGACTGATAACGGGCAGACCTTGCGCTTCTCTGATGAAAGCCTACGTGTACAAGGTCGTGTTGGGCAAGGTGTCGCTGCGATAACCCTTGCTCCCAAAGCATCCGTCGTCAGTGCCTCCTATCTGGATAGCGAACAAGCAACGACTGAGGATTTCACAAGCCTGCTGGTTGTCACAGAAAATAGCTTTATCAAAAAAGTGCCAGTGAGTCAATTTCCGCCGAAAGGCCGCGCGACTGGTGGTGTGGCGACAACGGAACTTCTTGAGAAAGACCGTATTCTGCTTACCACACTCATTTCCGAAAGTGACTACTTGCTCTTAACCTGGACAGGGGAAAATGGCGATCAAGTGACGGCAATGAAGGCAAATGAACTGAAAACGTTCCCACGCACCAAACGAGGTATACCAATGTTCAATGGTCGTATGCTAGGTGTGGTAAACCTGTAGGGGTCTAATTCATTACACCCTCGCGCCACATGAGAAGACGAACGAGGGTGTAATGAAT
>CAXTWV010000018.1:7802-10121 GCA_964248005.1 uncultured Ktedonobacteraceae bacterium
TTTTGTTGTATATATCAAACCCCCCCCCCCCCAAACACCACAAGCATGTTGTTTTATATTATTAACACCCCTACAGGTTTACGACTATCAACAAGTAGATATATCAAACCAAGAACACATAGCCCAAGCCCTGGAAACCACAGTGAAAGGATGAATGGTGCCGCTGGTGGTGCCAGATAACGTCCTATTGGACTGTACTCTACAAGCCCGACTAAAAGCACAATCACAGCTGGTGTAAGCGCACCCGCCGTGATATAGCCACGTCGAGCTGCAAGGGCAATACCTACCATCCCTAGTCCTATCGCGAAAACAATTGAGTTGCCTGCATCGGGAATGATTGTATGCTTATACGCAAGAAAGATAGAGGCACCAATCAACGTCACCAAAATACCACCAATCATCAAACGGTGGGGATTGAAGAAAGCCGCGATAAGCATTCCCACTCCGAATAAGAACAAGCCAAGTGGATAGACAAATGGGTTGAGCTGGAGTATCCAGGCGAACAGAAGAAATAGTACGCCAAGCACGAGTAATACATATGCCTGACGACGATTATGCGTTTGCGAAATAGTCGGGGCTTCGACGACTTTTGCCATAATTGCTCCTATGGAGTAGTTTTATAGACCACATACAACACGTATGACCTGCTTCTAGTTTGCAGACTCTTTTTCATGTGTACTTTCGAGCTTTTCAAAATCTTCATCCATTGCTTTTTTTCTGAATGGCAAGTCACCCATAACGATGTATCCGGCAAGCGAACTCACCATAATAGTAAATATCGTGTCCATTTTGAGTAATAAAAAGAGGATACTGGCAACAAGATACGCGATAATCCATGCTAAAACGACCGTAGACCAAAACCGTCTTCGTGTGCGATACGTTTTCGTGCTCGCAACAATGAGTGTGAAAAATAGAAGTGCTACGCTGAGAACGCCATAAAGCGCAAATATATCTTTGACGATAAACATAATTTCTCAATACCCTTTAATCTTACGTCAAATTACTCATTGATGAGTTCTATCAACAGAAAAGGTCAGAGCCTACACTATTGTAGACCCCGACCATAGAATGTGCTAGTGTTTCATTCTGTGTATTAAAGAGTTGGTGGTGGACCATCAAACGTTGTTGGCTGAACATATTCGTCAACCTTCTGGCTGACTGCATCAGTAGGACGCTCGGAGCGAATAACCTCGATGGAACACTGTGCCAGTAGTGCGCCAATAGCACCGATAGCAGCTAGTGCGGGTGCAACCAGTACGCCAACAACACCAACGCTTAGAGGAATTTCCATGATTGTGTGTCCCTCTTGCTTGATGATGATACGGCGGACATTGCCCTCGTGAACAAGTTCCTTTACGCGAGCTAGTAACTGCTCACCCATGACCTGAAGCTCTTCATATCCCTGTTTTTGCTCGATGTTTACGTTTGGATCTTGTGACATACCTATACTTCTCCTTCTCTTTTTCCCTTACGAGAAACGTTATACGCTTTCTCGTAAGGTTTATACGGAAATTGCATATCCTTATGCTTACTGTATAGTATTTCCAGATGTGTGCCACATTTCATTAACATGACTACATATGGTATACGTACATAACAGTCAATTAGTTGGAAGGAAGGTTATGCTTCTTTCAGCTTTGAATACTACTCTTTTTTGTTGGGGTATGATATGAACTGTATAAATTGTCCTTCCAATTCTTTACGCAGAAGATGAGAAAATCAAATGGCATATTTTTTAGCAAAAACTGACCCTGAAACGTACTCACTCGACCAACTAGAACATGACAAAACGACGGTGTGGGATGGTGTTCGCAACGCGCGGGCAATACAGATCATTCAAACGATGAAACCTGGCGATGATTTGTTGATTTATCACAGCCAACGCGAAACCTCTATCGTTGGCCTTGCTCGCATTACCTCTGAAACACGTCCAGACCCACATGATACTAAAAGTTGGGTAATGGATGTGGCATTTGTGCGTCGCTTTGAGCAACCTATCACGTTGCAAGAAATCAAGGCAACACATAAGTTTGACGATTGGAGCCTTATTCGTCAGGGCCGCCTTTCAACAATGGACGTGCCGACTTCCTTTATCGAGTGGCTTAAAGAGAAACGTGTGTTATAGCGATACAGAAAGCGAGTAATCAAATCTATGGATAACAATGCACTCTGGTATATCAATGGGCGTTGGGTTCACCCAAACGAGGGAACTATTTCAATTAATGATGTTGCCGTTCTACGTGGTTATAGTGCCTTTGAGTCGCTACGCACCTATGATCGGCGTCCATTTCATCTCGATGAGCATCTCAATCGGCTCTA
>CAXTWV010000018.1:10221-31312 GCA_964248005.1 uncultured Ktedonobacteraceae bacterium
TTGATTGGGGTCACACGCAATACGGTACTAGAACTTGCGCAAGGTATATTTACCATCGATGAACGTCCTATTCTTTTTGACGAACTCACTCATGTTGATGAGGCGTTTATCACCTCCTCATCAAAAGAAATTACACCCGTCATTCAGATTGACGATATCATTATCAGTGGTGGTAAGCCCGGACCACGTACCACCGCATTAGAGCAACGTTTCATAGAGATGGTCGAGCGAGGAGATTTTTGAGTATGCAACTAGAACGCTATCTGCAAGAAGTTCCGAAGGCAGAACTGCATGTACACTTAGAAGGCTCGATATTACCTGCAACGCTATTGACGCTTGCGAAACGTAATAACGTGGCTTTACCTGTCACAACATTGGAAGAGATGCAGCAGTGGTTCAAATACAGAAATTTTCGGCATTTTATAGAAATATATGTAGCTATTTCTAGCTGCTTGAAGACTGCCGAGGACTACGAACAGATCGTCTACGAGTTCGGCGCGACAATGGCGCGTCAGCACATACGTTATGCCGAAGCCACATTCTCTGCTTGTACACATCGCTATACGTTAGGTATTCCACATGATGTCTATTTTACTGGTCTTACGCGTGGGCGAGAGCGTGCCAAACAAGACTTTGGCGTCGAAATCAATTGGATATTCGATATTGTGCGCGATGTAGCTGAGGGACCTGGGATGTCGCAACGTGCGGATTATACGTTAGCGGTTGCGAAAGAGAGTATGCACGATGGCGTTGTGGCGTTAGGACTTGGAGGCTTAGAGGTAGGCTATCCGCCCGAATGGTTCGCGAAATGGTTTGAGCAGGGTAAAGCAGCAGGGTTACATAGCATTCCTCATGCAGGAGAGACCGAGGGACCTGCAAGCATATGGGGTGCTATTCGTGCATTAGGAGCCGAACGTATCGGACATGGCGTTCGTGCTATAGAAGACCCAGAACTTGTGGCCTATCTTGCTGAAAAGCAGATACCGCTTGAAGTGTGTCCAACGAGTAATATACGCTTAGGAGTCTATCCTTCGCTGCAAGAACATCCCTTTCCACGTCTGTATGAGGCAGGCATTCCGCTCACGATAAACTCTGACGATCCCCCATTGTTCAATACCACATTGAATGATGAGGTAAGGTTGTTATCGAGTGCGTTTCATTATGATAAGGACACAGTTGATGAGATACTGCTGAATGGAGTTCGCTACAGCTTTTTAGCAACCGAACGGAAGCAAGAGCTAGAAGAGCAATTTCGTGCTGAGATGAAGCAACTGCAAGAAGGGTAGAAAACAGGAGACGTTTCAATATGCTGAAACGTCTCCTGTTTTCTACCATTGAATTTTAACCTTTTAAGTATAATCGCAACCATTTCTTAACACTATCTCCCTTTCCTCCACCTTTTCTACAATGAATACTTATTGTAGTGTTCTTTTTGTGTTTCAGGAACACGTCATGTGAGTGTTCTATGTTAGAATTATGGAGGTCTCTGTGCTCCTTTCAACACGCCTCAAGCCTTACAGTATTCTTGTACCACTTGTTTGCCTCACTCTTTTGCTTACAGTACTCGCTCTTGCTCAACCAACTGTCTATGCGAGTAGTAGACAACCTTTAGCAACGAGTCCATCCGATTGGTCAATGTATGGATATAATGCGCAACATACAAACTCTAATCCCAATGAAACGCTTATCAACGCTACAAATGTCTCCAAACTGGTGCCTAAATGGACCATTTCTACCTATTCACATGTACAAGCTACTCCGATTGTCAGCAATGGTATTGTCTACATTGCCTCAGCACCGTACTTAACTGCGTACAGTGTCAACTCAGGTACACAACTTTGGTCTGTAAAAGTAGGATTCATGGCGTTTTACGCAACGCCGTTAGTTGCAAATGGTATGGTATATATTGCTTCACTTGGAACGTTTACGGCTTATAGTGCCAGTACAGGAGCAGTGCTGTGGACAGACAAGTTACGCATTGCAAACAGCTATGCCGAACCAACTATGGCTAATGGTCTCATTTATGAGTCTTGGGACTCTGGTGTACTCGAAGCCTTTAATCCTATAAACGGGGCAATCGTCTGGTCTACCAGTACTGGTACTGTTCTGTATAATTCGCCAGCAGTTGCTAACGGTCTTGTATATATCGGTGTTGCCTATAGTGTTGTAGCATATAACGCGTTTACGGGGAAAAAAGTTTGGTCTTTTCTAGCACAAGAATATATTACGTCGGCGGTTACAACTGCTGATGGAGTTATATACTTTGGTGTAAACGGTGGAGGTGATCGCTCCATCTACGCCTTGAACGCTCTAAACGGCAAAAAGATTTGGAATGTTCTTAGCGGAGGAGTGCATGGCCTTTCGATTTCTTTTGCCGTTGCAAATGGTGTGTTGTATAGTTATCAAGGGGATGTAGCAGCCTTTAACTTGAAAACAGGCAAGCACTTATGGACGGCTTCAATTGGCATAGGAGTCACGCCTTCACCAGGAATAGCAGTAGCCAATGGTGTTGTTTACGCAGGTTCATATGATGGCAACTGGCATTCCAAACTTTATGCTTTGAACGCCAATACAGGCGCACAATTGTGGAGTTATAACGTAGGCCAGCTAGAGACATATGTACCAATTGTTGTAGATAGTACCGTCTATGTTGGTTCTGATAGAGCAACGCTAGTCGCATTTCATTTACCAGGCACTAAGTAGAGTCTTGCGTATAAGCGTGTCTCACCAGAAAAAAACTTTATAGGTGCTGCATATATGACGGCCTGTGGTAGAGACCACGTTTACGCCGTCCCTACCACAGGCCGTCATATTAATGGTAATAAAACAGCAGTACTTAGCTCACTGGCGTAGCAACTGCTCCTGCAACCTCGGCAAATGCAGCATCAAGTATATCCATTGCCTCTTGCAATTGTTCGTCGGTTACACACAGAGGCACAAGTACACGTATCACGTTGTCGTACATGCCAGCCTTGATAAGCACCAGTCCGCGTTTGTGTGCAGCCGCTAATATGTCACTTGCCGCATGTCCATCTGGCTCTTTCGTAGTACGATCCTTTACAAGTTCAATCGCCAGCATTCCGCCGATGCCACGTATATCGCCTACGCTATCGTAGCGTTCCTGTAGGCGTGCGAATTGCTGCATGAGTTTCGCGCCTATTTCACGTGAACGAGCGGCAAAGTCCTCTTTTTCATACAGATCAAGGACTGCTAATGATGCCGCACATGCCACGGGATTGCCGCTATAGGTTCCACCAAGTGTGCCAGGAGGGGGAGCATCCATAATATCTGCACGTCCAACAACACCGCTAATCGGCATACCTGCACCCATTGATTTGGCAATCGTGATCATGTCAGGTACGACGCCATCATGCTCAACCGCGAACATTTTTCCAGTGCGGCAAAAGCCCGTTTGAATTTCATCGGCGATGAACAGGATACCGTGTTTCTCACACAGTGCTTTCAAGTCACGTAAAAAGCCTGCTGGTGCTGGAATGAAGCCACCTTCACCCTGTAATGGCTCAATAACTACGGCGGCAACTTGATCGGGTGCAACTTCACCAACAAACATGCGCTCAAGCTCTTGAATGCAGGAACGTGACGCCTCTTCTGGTGTCATATTCATACGATATGCATAAGGGAATGGAGCGCGATAGACTTCTGGCGCGAAGGGGCCAAAGCGATGCTTATAGGGCTTGACCTTTGCGGTCATGGTCATGGTCATGAGGGTACGACCGTGATAGGCATTGTCGAACACGATAATCGCGGGACGCCCCGTCGCATAACGTGCGATCTTGACCGCGTTTTCTACTGCTTCCGCACCGCTATTGAAGAAAATCGCCTTCTTAGGAAAATCACCGGGAGTAATCTTGGCGATACGCTCGGCTAGCTCAATGTATGGCTCATACATCATCACGCTAAAGCAGGTATGAGTAAACTTCTGGGCTTGCTCGATAATCGCTTGTGTGACCTCTGGACGCGCATGACCGACATTCATAACGCCAATACCACCTGCAAAGTCGATGAAGCGATTGCCATCAACATCCTCGATGATGGCTCCGTCGGCTTTCGCTGCGAAAACGTTCATGGTGGAACTGAGACCTCGTGGCACGGCTTGCTGACGGCGTGCTAGCAGTTCTTGTGATTTTGGCCCTGGAAGGGAAAGATGTGTGTTACTGTCGGACATGGATGCCTCCTGCTTGGTTGAGAACGTAACAAATAGCGAAGTGCTAGAGAGAAAAGTGCAAGTGTAGTCAGTAGCGATCACTTGTAATAACTCTTCTCACATTCTATCATATGTAACAGATTGATCCTCCAAAAAAAGTGGATGTAAACGTCTCTTTGTTAAGGGCGACTATGCTATAAAGCAATGTATTCTGTATACCAAAGTACGGAACTGCGGCTGCACCCACTTTGCGCTGTACGTTGTCATTTCCTCATTGAGGAAGGAGGTCATCACAATGGGTATTCAAGGAAGTTTAGCTGTTTGGGAGGCAGAGACGGAGGGCTTGGAGTTATTAGACATAACGATTGGCGATATGCTTGATAAGCAGGCAGAACGTTATGCAGAGCGGGAAGCCATCGTCTATCACTACCCAGAACTGGGACTTGAGTTGCGCTGGACCTATCGTCAGTATCGTGATGAAGCCGACCACCTGGCAAAGGGATTGCTTGCTCTAGGAATTGAGCATGGTGAACATGTGGCGGTCTGGGCACCTAATCTACCTGAATGGATTCTCCTCCAAATGGCTCTTGCTAAAATTGGGGCCGTGATGGTTACGGTCAATACGGCATATCGCGCAAGTGAACTCGAATACGTGTTGCGTCAAGGTGATGTCACAACGCTCTTTCTCGCGCAAGAAGTGCGTGGTAACTCCTATCTCGACTCACTTTATCAGATTGTTCCCGAACTATACTCTTTAACTGATCCAGTGTCTCAACAGGTGCAAAGTACAACTCTTCCACGCCTCAAACGAGTTGTGATACTGGCAGAGACTCCTCGAACAGGATTGCTATGTTATTCACAAGTAGGCGAATTGGGCGTTGCAATATCCGATGAGGAACTTGCGAAGCGGCAAGCGAATGTCACGCCACAGGACGTGGTACAGATTCAGTATACCAGTGGTACCACAGGTTTTCCCAAAGGGGCGATGTTGACTCATCATGGACACCTCAATAACGCCTTCCTCTATGCACAGCGTGGTAACTTCCAACCCGAAGATAGGAATGTAGCAGGCGTCCCATTTTTTCATGTGTCGGGCTGTGTGCTAGGCATATTGGGAATGATGGTTACTGGTGGCACGTACATTCCACTGATTACGTTTGATCCGCTTAAAAACCTGGAACTCATTGTGAGTGAACGAGCGACAATCTGTTTTGGCGTTCCTACCATGCTGGTTGCGTTGCTCAACCATCCGCGTTTTCTAGCAGGTGAGTTCGACACCTCTTCATTACGTGTTGTTGGAACAGGTGGCTCACCAGTGCCTGTAATAGTGATGGAGCAAGTACAGTCCAAGATGGGAGCTGATGCCCTTATTGTCTTTGGCATGACTGAAGGTAGTGGTGTGATGACGCAGACGCGCCTCACGGATAATTTTGCACTCAAATCCTCCACTGTTGGCCTCCCCTTGCCTCACACCGAGGCCAAGATCGTGAACCCGCAGAATGGCGAGCCTATAAGCTCTGACGAATCGGGTGAACTGCTTATGCGCGGTTTTCTCGTGATGAAGGGCTACTATCAGATGGCACAGAAGACCTCTGAGGCTATTGACGAGCAAGGCTGGTTGCATAGTGGTGATTTGGCGACGATGAATTCTCAGGGCTATATCAATATTGTGGGGCGACTGAAGGATATGATCATCCGAGGAGGGGAAAATCTTTATCCCACGGAGATTGAGCAGTTTTTGATGCGTCATCCGAAAGTCGCAGATGCCCAGGTCATCGGCGTGCCAGATGCCTATATGGTGGAAGAGATGGTCGCTCTCCTCAAACTCAAGCCGGAAGCAAACGTCAGCGAGGAGGAGATACGTGCGTATTGTCAAGGCGCGATCAGTAAGCACAAAATTCCGCGCTATATACGCTTTGTCACTGAATATCCGTTGACTGCAAGTGGTAAGGTCAAGAAATTTGAACTGCGAGCGCAAATGATTGAAGCCCTAGGTCTACAGGAGCAAGCAAAAACGAAGATGGCATGAAGCCTTTCTATAAGTGTTAAACACCTCAAATGAGGACAAAGGCACCCGCAAGGGGAACGCCCCTCCCATATGATAGACGTGCTTGGGGAGCAACTTCGTCTATGGGAAGGGCGTTCCCCTTGCGGGCGTCCTTGCATGGCTAATTTTACGCCACATCAGGCAGTGGTAAGTGCTTTTTGCCTTGCAGCAATGGCTCTACGGCTTGCTTAATGCGCTCTTCACTACGTACTCCGAAACCAGGGAGGGTACGAATGCGATGTTGCTGCACAGCAGTCTCTAGCTTCTCAAGCGTATCGATGCCTAGCTCTTCATGAAGGCGAATAGCTGTGATAGGGCCGACATGCTCAACCGCCATCAATGCACGAACATCTTTTGGCAATGTCTGTAAGCAGATGCCATCGTGAAATGTCATGGTCCCACCATTGACGAGTTCTGCGATACGTGTGCGAAGCCGATACCCTAGTCCTACAATCGGGAGTTGCTCGCCACGCTCTATGATGTTCGCGGCTGGCTCTGTCAGGTCGAGGACGCCACGCGCAGCATTACGATAGGCTTGAATACGATATGAATTGCCGTTCTGAGACTCTAACAAGTCGGCAATACTCGACAACACCTCGGCGATTTGACGATTTGTCACCTGAATTGGCTCTTCGACCAATGCCAGTTCCATCCCTGGTAAGCGTGGTTGCATGGGACGCTTCACAGGATGACTTTGTGCCGAGGGAACAAGATGAATAGTTTGGGTAAGCTGCATAATACTCATGCGCGACAACCTCTTTCCCTTCACGAAACCTTTTATCTATATCTGTGGTCTATAAAAACTACGAAAGGAGCACTTGAGAACAATATTGAAGGGCTTGTAGGGACCGATTCATCGCGTCCTTGTTGGCGGTCGATTGCGGAGAGGACGCGAGAAATCGGTCCCTACTTAGTGTACACATTACATTGAAATCTTGTTCTAAGTATACCATATTTCTATGGCTATGTCAAATACCTTCGTACCGCTTGACAAGCGAAACGAACCGTATTTTTAGTGCTAAAAATACGGCTCGTTTCGCTCAGCTTATTTCGAGATTATTGTCAACCTGTTAGTTGCCCCAAACGTCTACACAGTAACGTTTTTCTGCTGTCAATGTGTTCAACCATTGCTCTGCTTCTTGTACTGTCCTGCCAGTTTTTTCTTGATAAAGAGTTGCAAACGTTTTTCTCACATCCGGTGCCATCTTGCTTGCATCACCACAGACGTAAATGGTTGCACCGTCCTGTATGAGTTGCCACACGTGCTCTTGCTGCTCCCGAATCTTATCCTGCACATAGACTTTGTGTTGAGGATTCTCTCGTGAGAATGCTACCGCAAGGTCGGTAATGCCTTGCTCAACAAAGGATGTAAGTTCTTGCTGATAGAGAAAATCTTGCAGCGGATGGCGGCAACCAAAAAACAACAATGAATCTCCTACTTGCATCCCCTGTGCTTTTTGAGCTGCACGTTCCTGTAAGAAACCACGGTAGGGAGCTACACCCGTGCCAGGGCCAACCATGATAAGTGGCGTCGCTGAATCTTCAGGTAAGCGGAACGCAGATTTCGTGTCACGGACAAACCCATACACAATATCGCCAACCTCTTGCTGAGCAAGGTATGTTGAACACAAACCCTCAAACTCGCCATGACCTGATTTTGCTGGTGCTTCAACAACACCGACCGTAATACTACAACGTCTCGGCTCCTGCAAAGGAGACGACGAGATGGAGTAGTAGCGTGGACGAATCGGCGAGAGGAGTTCCAGGTAGACGTTGAAGGGCAACTCACAGGCTAAGAACTCCTCAAGCAGGTCAACTAGCGATTTGCGTTTCTCCAAAACCTGCTCACGATACTTCGTGATACTGGCCTCATCATCACCAGATAGTGCAAGTAATTTTCGTTTATCTGGTGGGCATTGCGTATGCTCTGCCATGACTTTGATTTGTGTTCGTGTGGCGACATCTTGCAATTCCACATAATCTGATAACAGGTCAACGACAAGGACTGGCTCGTCGATAGGTAAATTTGTCTTGCGCGTATCGCTACGATGGAGGCGAACTTTCGTGTCTCGCTCAAAGCCAAAGCGTGTCAAGACTCGTTGTATCTGTCTCTCGTTATTGCGACCAATCACGCCAAGGTGATCGCCTGCGCTATACGTTGCTCCCTCCGGTAATGCTAACTCAATGTGTCGTGTCGAGCGTTCAGCAGGGAATGCGCCATCTCTTGTGTTCAGCTCTTGATTGGCAACAATCTTCATTGCCTGCGCACCAAATGAAGCGACAAAAGGATTAAGTGGTGTTGCTCCACTCATAATCTCGACCTCTAAAGCAGGACCCTGTGCGGTTGTTGACGTTGTGCCGAGATCAATTGAAAATGTATGCTCCAGGGCTTCCCATAAAGGTTGATACCAAGCTTGAAATTGTCCGTCAAAGTCGTCACTTGCATCGCCTTCGCCACGTTGATAGATGCGTGTGGCACCATGCTGCTCCATCTCGCTATCAATCAGCCGGGGAATAGCCTGGAAGGTCGAAGCCCATTCGCGGTTGCCACAACCAAAGATGGTGTACTTCACACCATTCAAGGCATCGGGTGCAAGATTGGTACTTTTCATCCACGCGCTAAACTTGACGGCGTTATCGGGTGGTGTTCCATTATATGAAGCCGTGACGACAACAATTGCACCTTGCTTGGGCAGGTTGTTTGCATACTCGTCTAATGACGCAACGGTTGCATCAAAGCCTTTTGCTGTGCCATCCTCTGCGATGTGATGAGCGATATCTTCTGATGCGCCCAAATTTGAGCCAAATAGCACGAGTAAAGGTGTATTATGATGATTGATTGGTATAAGTTTTGTAGTCTGAGTTACAGCCTCAACAGGTGCTTCAACACCAGTGGGAGCGACTATTGTACGGTCTGTATGTGTGCGCTCTTTCACCCGAATCGTAAAGTTTTCGGGCTTGAGGGTAAGCGTCTCTTTGATCTTTAGCTGATAGTTGCTATAGTCAATAAATTTGAAGCGTTGCAGCAGCATTCCAAGCACCAGTGTTGCTTCTTGCATCGCGAATTGACGCCCGATGCACGCACGCTGTCCATTGCCAAAGGGTTTGTATGCATTGGCTGGTCGCGCCTGTTCAGCCTCGACGGTGAAATGATCGGGGTTAAATTCTTCGGCATCCTCGCCCCATACGCTCTTGTCGCGATGTAATGCCGGGATCAGGATAGCCCAGTCCTGTTCTTTACTCATCCGATACTTGCCGCCTATAATGGTTTCGTCTTCATAAGGGTAAACAGAAAACATGGGTGCAGTGGGCCAGAGTCTTAATGTCTCCTTGAGAATTTGTCCGACGTATTTCAAACGATTGATCTGTGCAAAGGTTGGCGGAACTGATGGATCAGGACCGAGCACACGATCAACTTCCTCGTATGCTTTGGCTAAGACTTCGGGAGAGTGCAAGAGGAAGTACAGCGCGAAAGAAAGCAATCCACTTGTGGTTTCATGACCAGCGATAAGAAAAGTGATGATTTGATAGCGAATGTTCGTATCATCAAGCGATTCACCGCTTTGTTTGTCTATACCTGTCAGCATATAACTCAACAAGTCTCTTTTGCTTGTGCTCTGTTCACCATTACGCTTGCGCTCTTGAATGATAGAGTCTACCGTCGTATTCATAAAGTCAATGTTAGCTTGCATCTGTTTGTGTTGTGCAAATGCCAGCTTGTTTTGAATAGGTAAGCGTGAAGAGCTTTCCATCGCCTCACCTAACGCACCAACCATGCTTTCCACAAAGGGATGGTTGTCTTGGCGATAAAATGAGTTGAAGCGATAATCAAAGCCACACAAGCCAATCGTGTCGAGTGTTAGGCGCGTCATGTCGGCGGGAACGTCTATCACCTCGTTTGGATTGAGACGCGCCCATTTTTGCATAAGTTGCTCGGAGATATCGAGCATCATGGGAAAGTAGCCTTGCATAGCCTTCATGCTAAAGTTCGGCATCAGAATATTGTGGGCTTTGTGCCAGTTTGGTTCCTGCGTATGCGCAGTGAAGAGACCATCACCGGTAAAGGCTCGTACCTTTCGTAGTGGTGTCCAAACCTTTTTATCGAAACGATTCTCGTCTGACAATTCGTCCACGAGATCGAAGCCTGATACAAGCACAAGTTCGCGACCAGGAAAGTCGAGTTGTACAATCGGGCCGTATTCCTGTGCAAGCTTCATGAAGTTTTGTACATGATTGTCAGCACCAATATCAAGCAGGTTTCCAACCAAAGGTTTTGTCGGTGGTTGAGGAATTGACTCAAGGCGTTGTTGTGCGTCAGATATATGTGAATGGGTAAGTACTGTCATTGTGACATCCTCTGAAAGATGATGTTCTTTCGTGATCAAAGGTAGCTTTGAAATTTTATCTTTGCGTTTTAATACATCATGTATTATGTTGTACATAATGTCTAACATCTAGTATAGGGTGACTATTCCGGGTAGTCAAGACAAAATAGCTACTTTTGAGGGCATTTTTGGAGTAATTGACAAACACAGACACTTCCCCTCGTTATGTCTAGTAATAGACAGGAGAGAGGTACAGGCTATGAATGAGAAACGCGACGGAGATCGTCGCATCCAGCGAACACGGCACATGTTGAGTGGCGCATTATTCGCGCTGATTGTGGAGAGAGGCTATGACGCGATTACAGTGCAAGATATCACGGAGCGTGCGAATGTTGGACGTGCCACATTTTACTTGCACTACAAGGACAAAGAAGAATTGCTTTCGGCAAGTTTGAAGCAACTGGTCAACGAGTTAACGCGCTATGTAGAACCAAACTCAGGCTTACCAGTGACTTACAAAACACTGAGCGTGCGCGTCTTTCAACATATCGCACAGCACCACGACTTATATCATGCGTTGTTAGGGGAGAGTGGACCGCCGATCATCTCGATACGGATGAAACGCTATCTCGCGGTATTGATACAAAACTATGTTATCATACCTTTACTTGCCAGGGGAAAAGCAGGAGTAGACCCAGAATTACTTGCAGCCCACGCAGCTGGTTCATTGCTCGCATTGCTTGTATGGTGGCTTGACCACAACCTCTCACAATCAGCTGAGGAGATGGGAACTTTGTTTTGGCGACTGATGACACCAGGGATTGAGGATGTATTGGGGCTGCCACATGTGCAACGTGGAGAATAAGAAATAGTATGCCGATGAGATGCACCCCTCATCGGCATACTCGTATCAGATCTTTGTTGCCTGTGTTCCTACAAACGTAGTTGCAAGCTTGCCAAGTATCTCTGTATAGATACGCTTTAAACCAAGTGGGGCAAATGTCTTCTCAAAAAAGCCACCAACACCTTTTCCACCTTCCCAATCGCTGGTAATCTGAACACGTGTCTGCTGATTGTCCGCGCCAGGTGTCATTGTCCAGATGGTGACAAGCGATGAACCGGCATCGCTCTCTTGTAATGTCTTACCAGTGCCTGGGTCCGATACCTGTATACGATAGCCACGTTCGCGATTGGCGGCATGCAAACGGTAGGTAATAACAGTTCCTGCGCCGATACCACCCTCTTCAACTTTGTAATTTAGGTAGTTTTCAGTAAGAATCTGCGGACGTTTCGTATAGTCTTTAAGGAACGCATAGACCTCTTCGGGCTGTGCATTTACGGTTTGTTCTGCTTGTACGTGTATGTGTGCCATATAGGGTACTCCTCCTGTTGAGTAGTGAACATCATTTATACTATGATATACTCTCCTTATATTTTACCGCAGAGATGCTATCGTATAGCAGTACATGATCTTGATTACAAAACGGGAGAGATAATGCAGCCTAGATGAAGCGAGGAGGCTTTGGTTCTATGAAGCAGAACAAATACGATGATCCTGCATTTTTCACCAATTACAGTCAGATGGCTCGTTCAATCGGGGGACTGGAGGCTGCCGGAGAATGGCCCGCCTTCCGTGCGTTGCTTCCCAATTTACATGGTAAAAACGTACTTGATCTTGGCTGTGGCTTTGGCTGGCACTGCCGGTATGCACGTACACAGCAGGCACTGTCAGTAGTAGGAGTAGACCTCTCAGAGAAGATGGTTGCACGCGCTAGAGAGAGCACCAACGATTCCGCTATCGAGTATCGTCAGCTCGCGATTGAAGATATCGACTTTTCCCTAGAGGAATTTGATGTAGTGCTAAGTTCACTTGCACTTCATTATGTCGAGCACTTCGATATTGTGTGTCGGAAAGTGCATCACTATTTAGTGCCGAAAGGAATCTTAGTCCTCTCGGTTGAACACCCGATCTTCACCGCACTCGCTGCACAAGACTGGTATTATGGTCAGCAGAGTGAGCGATTACATTGGCCTGTTGACCAGTATCAGGATGAAGGTTTGCGTCAAGCACGATTTTTGGGTCATGATGTTGTCAAATATCATCGTACCGTTGCCACATATATGAATACACTCATTGATGCTGGTTTCACCATAACGAAGCTCTTAGAGCCTCAACCCACACAAGAAATGCTGGACAAGCACCCCGAAATGCGGGACGAAGCTCGCCGCCCTATGTTTCTCTTGATGGCAGCCATCAAGAATGAAAAATAAATTTGCCAAATAGGAAGAAAAATTGTACGATCTTCACCGCTTCTCGTTACGCGCATCATACGGGCGTAAGAACGGTGTTGGCATATACACAAGAAACGCAGGTGGTGCTGGATTCAGACTGGCACCAAACGAAGCTGCTTCCGCATTGAGAAGTGTTGGATTTATCGATCCCCATTTTCCGGTGTTGATACGCTGAATAAGCGTGCTAAACGCGGTCAGCTTTTCGGCAGGCGTAAAGGCACAGTGACCAGCACGATGTACGAATGTTTGGCGTAACATACTTGCATCGCCGTGCGCATCAACAACGCTCTTGTATGCTTGCTCATCCTGGTTGACCACAAGGCCATCACCTATCGTGTGTATCGTCAACACTGGTAGGTCAAGATCACCATTGAATGTAATGTACTTGTTCAGGTACTGTTTAGCTTGAGCATCGGCTTGAATGCGTGGTGCAGTGGCGAGTGCATCTAAGTCCGTGTCCAGATTTAGCCCTGCTTGTTTGTATAAGGCTTTCACCTCATTGCTACTCGTGGAAAGATTGAGTTGCTGGCGATAATTCACGTCAACGTTCCACGATGGATTGCCGCCTGCGCGATATTCAAGTTCGGCACGGGCACCAAAGGCAAATGGAAAATCAACTTGGCTTTCCCATGCGTATTGATTCTGCTCCTGTGTTGTGTAGTTATTTGGAGCAGGTTCAGGAGATTTGGGATCAAACCAACCTGGGATATCTCCTAACGCCGCGACAAGCGCGATACGCGCTCGACTTTGAGGCGTATTTTGTGCAGCTTTTAGGATTGTTTCTGCCTTCTTAAACGTGCCATTTGGATCAGTGATATGTACAACTGAGAGTTTGCTTTGGGCTAGGAGGACGTTGAATGCAAAGGCACTATCGAGTGCTTGATTCCACGTTCCTATGCCACCGGCAACTACGCCACACATAGGTAAGGCACCCGTGAAACGCTCAGGATACGACTGTACGAGTCCAGCCGTAATGATGCCACCGAGCGAGTCGCCCCATGCTACAGTACGTGTAGGCTGTCCACAGGTCGCATCGAAATAGTTTAGTAATACGATTTGATCGTGGAATGCTTGTTGAATTGCCCATCCGTTTTGACTGTACGAAGAACCGGCAAGTGCATAGCCCTGGCCCAAAAGAACTGTACCACTTGCAGTATCGCTTGCGTCAGGTGCGGGATTGAGTAGTGGTTGTGTGACAAATACATAGCCATGGCTATAGAGCGCGAGTGTACCATTCCAGTTCGAGGGAACCGCGATAGTGTAGTTGGCTCCTTGAAGTGTCCCATGCAGTGTATTTGTTTTGCCTGGAACAATACAATTTCTTGTGACAGTTGCATGTGCAATAGTGCTATCAGAAGTCACTGCGAATCCGCTTACAAGTGCGAGCAGTGCCAGGAGGAGCAGTACGCGTCGTTGCATTATGTCGTCCTCATTTCTTTTACTTACTACTACGTATGTGGCAAAGCAAGGAAACCCTTTATTAGTGTAGCACAATTTTTAGCCTTCATCCTTCGAGTCTCCCTGCATTACGACCTGTTTTGATGATTGGACCGGGACCCCAGATTTTTCATAAAACTTGACAAAGCCGAGCGAGGTAAGTATACTACGTACTAACAAAGCAAAAGCACTTTACAATTGAATAGCAGCAGTAAGAACTGCTCTCATCGCGAAGGGTGGAGGGAAACGGCCCGATGAAACCCGGCAACCCATCTGTACCGTACAGGAAGGGTGCCAATTCCGGCGAAGTATTTTTATTTCGCAAGATGAGGGAATAGCACTACGCTACAGCCCCTCATCAATACGATGAAGGGGTTTTTTATTGCTCCTATTTCTTGTACATACAACGTACACTCAATAAGAACAGTGAAGAGGACGAGTACGTGTGACAAGCGGCTACAGAAAGTTGGTGCTGATGAGATACCAATGCTGCTTGCAGACAGAATGCACCTCGGAGTTGCAGGTTGAAAAACCATTAGGTTTGTAGACCGAGCCGATAGGCCCCGTTAAAGGTCAGAGTTGGACACGCCCATAAAACGTGCCTCGACTCAGCAAGATTGACACCGTGAGGTGTTGATAAACCAGGGTGGTACCGCGAACATTCCTCGCCCCTGTTCAGGGGGACGAGGTTTTTTTTGCTCATTTTCGAGAGAATGGGCTTCAGGAAGGACACATGCATGCCTGACGACGAAAAGGGAACGAACTCACTTACGAATTTAGGTGCGGGTGTTGGAAGTAAGGTTGAACGCATTAAAATCGAGAGCGATTACTTGCGCGGACAGATTGCCGAGGAACTGGAACAAGGTGGAAGCCATTTCGGGGCAGATGATATCCAACTTCTCAAGTTTCACGGCACGTACCAGCAAGAAAATCGTGATGCGCGTCAGGTACGCAAAGCAAGCGGTGAGGAAAAAGAATATAGCTTCATGGTGCGTTCACGTATTCCGGGTGGCACCTTAACCGCTGAACAATACCTTGCGGAAGATACCATCGCAGGACAATATGCGAATGGGACACTACGTATCACGACGCGACAATCCTTTCAATTACATGGGGTGCTTAAAGGTGACTTGCGTCCAACAATTCATGATATTAATAAAAGTCTCTTATCGACATTGGCGGCGTGTGGTGATGTGAATCGTAACGTCATGGCCTGTCCCGCTCCTGTGACCAGTCGAGCGCAAGCACATGTGCAGGAGATTGCGAACCGTCTCGCGCTTCATCTCGCACCGCATAGCCACGCCTATCACGAAATCTGGATTGATGGTGAGCAGGTTGACACAATTAAGCACACAGAGGATGAAGATGTCGAACCTATTTATGGCAAAACATATCTTCCACGCAAATTCAAAATAGGAGTTGCCTATCCCGGCGATAACTGCATTGACGTATACACGCAAGATATTGGGCTAGTCGCAACACTGAAAGACGAAGCACTCGAAGGCTTCACCGTACTGATCGGTGGTGGGATGGGTATGACACATGGCAAAGCTGAAACTCACCCTTTGCTTGCACAACCACTGTGTTTCGCTACACCTGATGAGGTGCTAGAAATTGTAGAGACAATTGTCACGGTCCAGCGCGACTATGGTGATCGTCAGAACCGCAAACATGCACGTATGAAATATGTTGTCGAGGAACGTGGTATTCCGTGGTTCCGTGCCGAAGTAGAGAGTCGGCTGGGTCGTAGCGTTCAAAACCCACGCGAGGTAACATGGCATGATGCACAAGATCATCTTGGTTGGCACGAGCAAGGGGATAGTCTATGGTCACTTGGTATCTACGTCGAAAATGGGCGGATTAAGGATACCAACGATGTACGTATGCGGACAGGGTTACGCAATGTGATACAAGAGTTTGCCCCTGGTGTCCGTCTGACTGCACAACAAAATATTTTGTTGACTGACATACAGAATGCGCAACGTGCGTCACTCACTAACGCCCTTACTTCTTACAATATCCCGACAAACCCAGCAGATGTTGGCACACGGCGTTTCGCAATGGCTTGCCCTGCACTCCCAACGTGTGGACAAGCACTTGCTGAGGCCGAGCGTGTGCTCCCCAAGCTGATACGGCAGATAGAGGCTGACTTGCAAGCATTAGGACTCGGCGACGAACCACTGAGCGTGCGTATGACGGGCTGCCCAAACGGGTGTGCGCGTCCAGCTATGGGCGATATTGGAATTGTTGGACGCACAAAAGATGTCTATAACATCTACGTGGGCGGTGATCTTGTCAATACGCGCATGAATGCGCTCTATGCGCCATCAGTTCGCTTAGATAAATTGGTGACGACAATACAGCCATTATTGAGGCTATGGCGCGATGAGCGTAAGCAGAATGAAGCCTTTGGCGATTTCTGTTACCGGGTCGGGCTTGACTATTTGCACACTCGAACGGAATCATTACAACAAGAAGTATATCAGTAGGGGAAGTGGTTGGAAACTTCTTGCCTAGAAAGCGAGAGACTCATGTCAAGAGGTGAAGACAACATGTCAAAATACTATCCAATTATGCTCGATATACGAGACCGCTCCACTATTGTCATCGGAGGCGACCGTATAGCGGCAGAGAAAGCGGCTGCACTTTCTGCAAGCGGTGCTCGTGTGACGGTACTGAGTCCAGAATTTTGCAACGAACTATTGTTGCAAGCAGAACGAAAGCGTGTCACGCTGCGGCAGAAGACATATCAACCTGGCGATTTAGAGGGTGCTTTGCTAGTGATTGCGGCAACCAACGACCAAAAGCTGATAGATGCGATCTGTGCGGAAACGAAGGAGCGCAGTCAGTTAGTCAATATCGTTGATGTGCCGCAATACTGCTCATTTATTATTCCTTCCATCTTACGTAGAGAGCAGTTAACCATCGCAGTCTCTACAGAGGGAGCGAGTCCTGGACTTGCTAAACGCATTCGCCAGAGCTTGGAAGAGCAGTTTCCTGTTGCCTACGGTGCTTATTTGCGCTTAGCCTCTGTTGCACGCGCACATTTACGCAACAATGGTGTGTCATATGCACGACGTGACGATTTTTTCGGAGACTACTACACCTCTAGTATTCTCACAAAGTTGACTGATGGAAATGTCGAACAAGCAGTTGAGGAAACATCACATCTTTTGAAAACATATAACGTTGCTGTTTCGGGTAGTACACTTAGAGTAGAGCTTGAGGAGAAGAAAAACTATGTCAATCAGTATGCCTGAGCGTGAAATCAAGAATAACGGCAAAGAGCCAATACATCCTCAGTTTGGCGAGGAGACGGAAATAACGTCACGAGGCAAAGTATTTCTCGTTGGTGCAGGCCCCGGCGACTCAGAGTTGATTACCGTAAAAGGATTACATGCCCTTCAAATAGCTGATGTCGTCATCTATGACCGTCTTGTGAACCTCGATTTGCTTGATGAAGCTCCAATGCACGCTATACGTGTCTTTGTTGGCAAAGAATCTGGACGCCATGCTGTACAACAAGAAGAGATTAACGCGTTACTAGTGAGTTATGCACAACAAGGATATACCGTTGTACGTCTAAAAGGTGGTGATCCCTTTGTCTTCGGACGTGGTGGCGAAGAAGCGTTAGCATTGGTACAAGCAAATATCCCATTTGAGATAGTATCAGGAGTAAGTTCTGCTTTTGCTGTTCCTGCAGCTGCTGGCATTCCTGTGACACATCGTGGGCTATCTTCCTCGGTTATGGTTGTCACAGGACATGAAGACGATACTGCTGAGGGTTCCACTGTAAACTGGGAGGCGGCAGCTATGTCGGTGGCATCAGGTGGTACGCTTGTTGTTTTAATGGGGGTAAAGGCATTGCCACGTATCACACGATCCTTGATGCAATACTCTCTCGCACCAAGTACACCTACGGCTGTGATCCAGCAAGGTACAACATCCTACCAGCGTGTGGTTGTAGATACGCTCGATAAGATCGCGAACCATGCTAAAGCTATGAAAATCAAATCGCCCGCCATCACCGTGATCGGGTCCGTTGTTGCCCTTAGCGATTCGCTTGCATGGTTTGAGGATGCCTATGCGAACGTTCCTCAATTGATAGCATTGTAGAGAGGTGACTCTTAGATGATCGACATTTTAGGACTTAGAGCAACTTGTAGTGTTGCTGACTGTGGAGAGTGTAAATCATTTCGTTTCGTGAGGTAGGGTGTAAATCCTAGAACTTAATGGGTCCTTTTACGACAATTATCCTAGTGAAGAAGCGTTTTTAAAGAAGTTTGTCCACCAGGATAATTGTCGTATTTCACTAGAATAATGTTGGGATTTACAACAAACGATCCTCAACGGAGCCATAGAGCGGGTGTGTTTGCAAGCTAAGCCCCTTACAGCCTCCTTTAGATTGAGAAGATCTCAAGAGGGGTTGACATGGAGTGCGCTCCATGTTTTATTCTAAACATATGGAGAAGACATATATCATCAGTGAAGTTGCTGAGTTCACAGGCGTAAGTATCGACACCCTGCGCTACTACGAGCGTATCGGACTGATTCATAGAGTAGATCGGCTCTCAAACACACATCGACGCTACACAGAGTCCGACATCTTGTGGATTCATTTTCTTCTCAAGCTGCGTTCCACAGGCATGTCCATTCAACAAATGCTACTCTATGCTCGTTTACAGCACGTAGGCGAAGCAACACTATGCGAACGTATTGCCATGCTTAAAAGACATCACGAGCATGTTGAAACTTCTATTCAACACATGCAAGAATGTCTCGCGATCCTTGATTACAAAATCACGCTGTATGAAAGTACTCTGCTGACGCGTGAAGCTGAGAAAGGAGAGGAGATAGAGTCTTAAAGCAGAGTATGCTACTCCGAAGCCGAACAAACCAGCAGATTCCGCTTGGCGCAAGGGGCAGAGCCTTGATCGAAGAAATGAGTGAAAGAAGAAGAGAAAGCTTTCTTTGCTCACATTTACATGAAAGGAACATCCATGCCGATTACATCATCATTTAGTGCTCGCTCCACAGCACTTGAAGTCGTCACCGGACATGATCTCAGTGGAAAAACCATCCTTATCACAGGTGCTAACTCCGGCATCGGGTTCGAGACGGCTCGCGCCCTGCTTTCAGCACATGCCGAGGTGATTATGGCAGTACGCGACAGAGCAAAGGGAGAGAGTGCAGCGAAGACTCTACAGGCGACCTATCCTGATACACAAATACATATCCTTACACTGAATCTGAGTTCACTTGCCTCTGTGCGCCAAGCAGCGGAGCAGGTTCTCACACGATGGACAAAGCTGGACCTGCTCATCAATAATGCAGGCATTATGGCAACGCCACAAGGCTACACCATTGATGGGTTCGAGCAGCAGTTCGGGACGAACTATCTTGGTCACTATCTGCTCACGCGCCTTCTCCTCCCTGCCCTACAAAAAGCCGCACCTGCTCGCATTGTCTCACTCACATCCAGAGTCCATCAGCTCTCGGATATCCACTTCGACGACATCCAGTATCAGCATCGTCCATACAATAAGTGGGAAGCCTATGCTCAATCGAAAACTGCCGATGCGCTCCTTGCGGTTGCTCTGACACGGCACTTTAGTGATCAGGGCATTACCGCAAACGCCGTGAGTCCCGGTAGCATTCGCACCGGACTCCAACAGCATTTGACGGACGAGGAGATGCATGCTCTGGGATGGTATGACGAAGCGGGCAACCTCATCTCGCTCTTTAAAACGCCTGAGCAGGGTGCATCAACAACGGTATGGGCCAGCGTCGGACGTGAACTGGAGGGGATCGGTGGTCTCTACCTAGCAGATTGCAACGAAGCTCCCCCACTTGAGCCAGGAGCGCAAGACAACAAAGGCTATATGCCCTACGCGCTGAACCCGGACCATGCCGAGCAACTCTGGATGCTCTCACACAACCTTGTCGAGCGATAACGCATTTTTCGTGGTACTTTGACGCGCATGGGACTTGCCCTCTCATGCCGACTCACTGCTAAATAGTTCTGCCCGCTTGTTGTCTGCTCTTGCAAAAAGTCATGTATGCGTGCATAATCTGTGATGGAAAAGCATAACGACAAGGAGCAAAAAAATAATGGCGTACCGAGCCATACATGTAAGTGATAATCCATTGACCTACTTTCTGCAAAAGAACGATGAAGGACCCTATCTGCGTGTTGCGGATGTGGTGCTACGTGCAAACCAGGACCCCAAAGAAATATTTGCACGGATGATACGTATTGGTACAGGAAGTAAATGGAGTCATTCCGCTATCCTCTATCTCCTCAGCGATCCTGCTAAGGGGTATGATAATACA
The DNA here is from genome assembly GCA_964248005.1 of uncultured Ktedonobacteraceae bacterium. Classification (GTDB taxonomy): domain Bacteria; phylum Chloroflexota; class Ktedonobacteria; order Ktedonobacterales; family Ktedonobacteraceae; genus JBBQVS01. Next base: position 30,821 of record CAXTWV010000018.1, read on the forward strand.
TTTCTTATCGAGGCAGAAACAAAAGGTGTGCATATCGCGAGTTGGCGTAACGAGGTTGTGCCATTTGACCAGTTCACCGTTGGCATTAAGCGACCTTCTTTAGATTGGTATGTAGAGACGCCCTATGAAATTGTACGCCACGATCCACGCGATCCTGAAGACGTGCCAGCAATTGGCTACCTCCGTCATGTGCGTGGTATCGCCATGGATCATATCAATGGCCTGTATGACAATAAAACGGTGGCTGAGTTAACCGCGTTATATGCACAACGTGCCGCCGAACGCCATCTTGGGGGAATACCTATCATCGCGGACACGGCGGGAGCTATAGCAGACCTGTTCAAGAAATGGGACGAAAGTCAATCTAACTCAGCCTCGGTATTGCAATTTATCTGTAGTGGCATTATACAGTACAGCTACTTTGAAGCCCTCCGACGGCGCATTATGGCTGATATGGACATTCCAGAGCATCGTCATGTCGCTGAACACAAC
>CAXTWV010000019.1:0-1709 GCA_964248005.1 uncultured Ktedonobacteraceae bacterium
GAGAAGAAGCGAGCCAGAAAGGACGCCCAGGTATGTCCGAGAAAATATTTGCCCCGGAATTGTTCCGCCCACACCTCAATTTCCCCGATGTTCCTTACGACTATCATGTACGGTCCGCCGCCGAGCGTTTCCCAGAACGTATCGCCATGGTGTATCAGAACATGCTCTTCAATTACCGTGAAGTTATCGCGATGATCAATAGTATCGCGAATGGCTTGTACACTCTAGGACTACGAAAGGGTGATCGTCTGTGTTTGTTCATGGCAAATAGACCAGAATATACGATTACGTTTATCGCAGCTGCCTCGATTGGCGTCGTCGTCAGTCCGATGAATCCAGGCTACAAAGAGCGCGAAGTAGCGTATCAGATTGAAAATTCCGAGGCCAAAGCGATTCTGATACAAAGCGACCTTGTACCCGTGCTTCAGTTAGCGTTAAGCCACAAAGCATTTCCAAATCTTAAGCATATCCTGGTGACAGGCGACAAGGCACCTGAAAGTATGCCAAACGCGACTACATTTGGCTCTCTTTTACGTGAGTCGTCAGCAGAGTTGCCCCCTCATGTAGATATTCGTGGCGATGATCTGGTTGCGCTCCCCTATTCATCAGGAACAACGGGCTTGCCCAAAGGCACACTGCTTACGCATCGTAATCTTGGCGTCAACAATCTGCAATTTACAACGGCATTGCGCATTAATCATATGGATGTCGCGCTAAACTTTCTGCCCTTCTATCACATCTATGGTGTGATGTTGACAGGTGGTTTCTTGTCCTGTGGTGGAACACAGGTTATCATGGAACGCTTCGACCTACCACAGTCGCTTGAACTCTGTGAACGATATGGCGTCACATTCTACTTCGCGGTGCCACCCATCGTGCTAGCACTTGCCAACGCCCCAATTGACGTAAGCAAGTTGAAGACGATCAGGTACATCTTTTCCGGTGCTGCTCCGCTACCATCTGGACCAGCCAAAAAGCTTGCCGAAAAGACAGGCTTGAACGTTGTACAAGGCTATGGCTTGACAGAGGCATCGCCACTTACACATGCCCAGCCATTTCCGATTATGCGCTTGGAAAGTATTGGCTTGCCTATTCATAATACTGAGCAAAAGATTATGGATATCGAAACGGGAACGCGCGAATTGCCTGTGGGGGAAGATGGCGAAATTGTCCTGCGTGGTCCACAGGTGATGCAGGGTTATTGGAAAGCACCAGAAGAAACGGCACGCGCCTTGCGTGACGGTTGGCTCTACACAGGTGACATCGGACATGTGGATGAAGAGGGCTTCACCTACACGGTTGACCGTAAGAAAGAGATGATTAAGTATAAAGGCTTTGGTGTCGCACCTGCGGAAATCGAGGCACTGCTGCTAGAGCATCCTGCGGTGTTAGACTCCGCCGTGATTGGTGTGCCAGATGATGAAGCGGGCGAACTTATCAAGGGGCTTGTGGTGATACGCGAAGGACAGAATGTGACGCCCGAAGATATCGTCACATTCGCAAATGGGAAGTTAGCAGGCTATAAAAGAGTGCATCATGTTGAATTTATCAACGCGATTCCAAAGACAGCCTCCGGTAAAATTTTGCGCCGCGAACTAAAAGAGCGCGAAAAAACATTACATCAATAATAAAAATTGGTGGACAGCTGTGCGGCGTTGCCGTACAGCTGTCCACCAATTTTTATTATTGATGATGAACAATTATAGGCC
>CAXTWV010000019.1:1809-10227 GCA_964248005.1 uncultured Ktedonobacteraceae bacterium
TTGTCTGTGGAATGGTGCTTGGACCTGCCGTGAATGCGAAGAGAACCTGGGCAAGCACACCGAGCAAGACGAGCGTTGTCGCGAACTGTAATGGCTTTTCCGAAAGAGCAGGAGTGACGAGGTACCAGTGACCGAGCCACATGGCGGTAAGTACACCCCCAAGAGCGAGTGCGGCAGCAAAAAAGCTGGCAACAGTGAATGCTCCCCCGACATTCGCAGAGGCAAGCGGACGGAAAATCATCGCCATTACGAAAAGGGTTGTGAGGCCAGCAGCCACGGTTCCAACACCACTCAATAGGCGCAGGATACGCACAAAAGAGAAACGGCGTACTGGCTTTACATTTTCAACAACTGGCTCTTCACTGCTTGTTGGCTCTAGTTGCGCCTTTTCAGCCTCTCGCTTCGCATCTACACCCGCTGTCTTGTCGAACCAGAGCAAGACGTTATAGGGAATCATCAGCAGAAAGAAGAGCAGTAAGGGCAAGGTTTCGTATCTCGTCCAGAATTGGTCGAGCTGAGAATAGCTACTAAGTTGTTCTGGTGTCGAAAAGTTCTGCTGGAAAAGATAGGTAAGATAGGTCAAGCCAAGATAGATAAGGGCATATGAAACCAGAAAGCCACGCTTCACCTCGTTACGCCAATCGAGTAGCACAAGCACGGTGAAAGAGCCGATGGAGACTTCTGTCATTACTATAAATAGCACAAGTGGTAGTGTGAATAACATTGTATGGTTGCATCCTTTGATTGCATCTATTGTGATAGTGTAGTGAAATGTCTTCCTCCTACCACGTATCAGATTATAACGCTATATGGCGAGTCGTACAAGCCTCCTCAATAGTATTGCATCACATCAAAAACAGTCATAGCTTCTGCTTAAAGAGCAGAAGCCATGACTGTTTTTGATGAAAACTGAGATTGTGTATATGTATTATTTGACGGTAAACTTGTCTACAGCGTTGAAAGATTGTCCACCAAACTTCTCATTCACGTATGCAGTAGCAGGTCCTTTGCACTTTGTCTGAGGTGTCCAGGTCCAGGTGTGATTGCCGTGTATATCAGCAGATTGAGTACCTTTCAGACTCTTACTTACCGCGTAATAGCCAGTACAATACCTGATACGAATCGTCAAAGCAGCTTTCGCTTGGGTGTGTACACACACATTCCCCTTTTTGTTGTCTACAGCATTGGCACAGGTAAACTGAATGGATAATTTGGGACTAGCAGCATGTACATAACTTGGCTGTGCCAGCACGAAGGTACTACTTATAATAGCAGTAGCTATCATAACAACCACAAGAAGGGCTACTAAGTAATGGTTGTACCGGGCTTTAAGGGAAGGGCGCGTCATCAGATTCTTTCCTATCATCTATACCACTATGAAGAACGTCTCTACTGTATATAATACACTAAAAGCAAAATAGTAACAAGTAATATAAGTATATATATACATACTAAAATGTATATAATATTTTAGAAGCAAATTCATGTGCAAATAGTATTTAGATGATACGTTTTCATGTATAAGGATGTGCTTTCCTGGAATATCATGTTAAAACTTTAGAAGACATATTTCTTTTCTTCGCGAATACTGTTATTATGGTGACGAACATCACAAATTTTCTATAGAGCACCTCTTGCAGGAGAGACATATGGCTACTAAGCCTGATAATAATAGCATTGATAACGAGCATACTAATAAACCTGATAAGCATACGAAGACACTTTCCCCAGACTCCCAGTCATTAGACAAAGAGAGACCTGCTCAGTACCGTTTCGCGCGTGCGTATGGACAACGCGAAGATGCTCTTGCCAACAATTATTATGCGCAGACAACGCCTCGGTCGTCGTTCTGGTTGGAACTTCAACGCTGGTTTCTCGTCAATACATTTGCTCCTCAATGGCTTCCTAAGCCATGGGACCATCCAATTGTTGGCTACGTTATTGGGATAGGATTACAACTTATCGCGGCCCTCGGCACAATTTTACTCATGCATATCTTTCCAACATTCGTGTTTTCCGGTCTGCTAGAAATTCTCTGCGTGTCAATCATCGCGCTCAACTTTGGTACTGGTCCTAGTCTGCTTTCAACGCTTTTGGGAATACTATTGCTCAATTTTTTTGTGCTACCACCTCATTTTTCTTTGAGTTTGAATGACATACAGAGCTTCGTTGAAAGTATTTTGTTCTTGCTTGTCGGGATAACAATCAGTGTCGTTGCCAGTCAGGTTGAGCGTGCGCGACGTGGAGCGATAGCCGAACGCAATCTACTGGATGCGGTAGTTGAGACGGTTCCTGACGGAGTTTCTCTTTATGATGCACAGGGGCGGCTAGTTCGTCTTAATAGCGCAGGGCGACGCCTGGAAGAGGAACGTGGCATACGTTCTCCAACATTTACGGCAACAACGGGCAAGTTACGTACCCCAAGTGGGAGTTTTTTCCTACAAGAAGATTTGCCAGTGAGACGCGCCCTACAAGGAGAGACGGTTGCTTCCATTGAAATGGTCTGGCAGCCTTCAACAGGTGATGCACAATATTTTACGGTGAGCGCGGCCCCGATGTACGATGCGTTGAAGAAGATTGGTGGCGTGGTCTCTATCAGCCATGATGTCTCGGCCCTCCGTCGTTCCGAACGGGCAACAGCTGCGAGTGCGAGCGAACTCGAAGCAGTTTTCGAGAGTATCACAGATGGCGTTTTTGTCTTTGACCAAAAAGGCACTGTGACACGTATGAATACTGCATTCCGTGAAATGCTAGGCATAACTACACATGCTGACTACTTCACTCATTCGCTCGATACACGAAAAACGCTGTTTACCATGTCGAACGAGCAGGGACAGCTTCTGACCTATGAGGAGTGGCCTCAGAGTCGCATCCTGCGTGGGGAGTTGCTCAAAGATGCGACAGCCATGGACATTCTGGTACATACGGTAGATGAGCGAGAAATCCTTATGAGTGTCAGTGGTGCGCCTGTCTCTACACAGGATGGCAAACTTCTAGGTGGTGTAGCGATCTGCCGTGACATCACTGAGCAAAGACGATTGGAGGCATACACACAAAATGCGCTCCATGCGTTGCTAGAGATGGCACAAACACTTATTCAAGGTGAGTCAGCGCAAGAGACACACGATGATGACTCTACCGCTACAGTCGGGCAACGGCTCGTAGAACTGACAAGCCGGGTCCTGGAGTGCAAGCGCGTAGGTATCATCTCTGTCGCACTAAACACAGAACGCTTGCTTCCAGTAGCTATCGTTGGTCTTCTACCAGAGCAAGAGAGGCAATGGTGGGGATACATGCCGACACTCCATCTTGTAGACCTAGTGAATGCTCAACAAATCGCACAACTACGCAACGGTAACGTGGTGCTTTTAGATGACACAGTGCATAGAGAGAATGAAGAGTATAAGCAGTACGGTCCAAGAAACGTATTGCTGGCACCAATGAATATAGATGGCGAACTCGTTGGACTGCTTTCCCTCGACTACACGAATGATGGTGCATTGTATACGGATGATGACAAAGCTCTTATGGGAGCGGTCGCGAAGTTGGTAGCACTCGTGATTGAACGTGAACGACTGATACGTGAACGCGCGGAGGCACGAGGAAACGAAATCGCTTTACGTGAGTCAAATGATCGTATGAACGAGTTCTTGGGCATCGCGAGTCATGAGTTGAAGACACCAATCACAACGATTAAAGGCAGTACACAACTATTGGAGCGGCGTTTGAAGAAGATGCTGGCTGCAGAAACAGCCGTAGAAGAGCGCAGGCACCTACAAGAAGAGGCGCAAGACTTGCTTCGACGTACCAATGTTCAAGTCAATCGACTGACACGCTTAATTAACGACCTGCTCGATATGTCACGCATCCAAGCACACAAATTAGAGCCGCATATGGAGCGTGTTGATCTCGTGACAGTCATACGAGACGTAGTGCAAGAACAAAGTAGGGGAGCAGCAACACGCACAATTTTGCTTGACCTTCCCTCGGAAGATGAGATATCCATTTTCGCGGATATAGATCGTATCGAACAGGTCATTACGAACTATATTTCCAATGCATTAAAATATTCTGCTGCCGATAAGCCTGTCATGGTTTCGCTACGAGTAGAAGGGCATGAAGTCGTTGTTGCGGTACGCGACGAGGGACCTGGGCTACCATTAGAAGAGCAAGCGAACGTGTTTGATCGTTTCTATCGCGTAAAGGGTATTGAGGTGAAAAGTGGTTCAGGCGTCGGGTTAGGCTTAGGATTGTACATCTGTAAAACGATTATCGAGTTGCATCAGGGACAGGTAGGCGTCGAAAGCGAAGAAGGCAAGGGGGCAACATTCTGGTTCTCGTTGCCTCTTGCCGACTAATACTAAAACGATGAGGCAAGCCTGAGCTTTGTGAAGGAGAATAGATGGCAAACCAGCAGCAACTTGCTCTACTCAAACAAGGAGTGGAAACGTGGAATCAGTGGATAAGAAAGCGCCCAAGTGGCGTTAAAGCTGACCTTAGCAGAGCCAATCTTGAGGGAGTTGATCTCAACTTTGTTGAACTCTATTTTACTAATCTTGCTAAAGCTCAACTTCAGCACGCTACACTTAGAAGAGCTAGATTCGACGGAGCTGATCTCAGTGGGGCTGACCTAAACGGAGCCAACCTCCAAAAGGCTACCTTCGTCTATACCAACCTCAGTGGTGCGAATCTTAGTGGTGCGGATCTTAATGGAGCAGACATCGGCTACACTAACCTCAGTGGTGCGAATCTTAGTGGCGCGAATCTTAATGGCGCGAATCTTAGTGGTGCAGACCTTAGTGGTGCAGACCTTAGTGGTGCAAACCTTAGTAGTGCTATCTTAGTTCAAACACATCTGGGCAAAGCTACTCTGACCAATTGCCGCGTGTACGGAATATCGGCATGGGATGTTGACTTAGCCGAAGCTAACCAATCTAGCCTAATTATCACGGCTCTTGGCGAACCAATCATTGCAGTTGACAATCTCAAGGTTGCTCAATTCACCCATCTGCTACTGAATAACAAGGAAATTCGTGATGTGATTAATACGATTGGTCAAAAGGGAGTACTGATTCTTGACCGTTTTAGCCTAGAGAGAAAGCTAGTCCTTGATGCTCTCCGCGAGAAACTACGCACCCTACAATTTCTCCCGATCATCTTTGATTTTGACCGTCCAACCGAACGAGACTTCACAGAAACCATCAAGATACTTGCTGGCTTGTCTTGCTTTATCATTGCAGATATAACTAACCCGAAGTCAAGTCCCTTAGAGTTGCAAGCAACTGTCCCCGACTATATGATTCCATTTGTGCCTCTTATCCAAAAAGGTGAGCAGCCATTTTCAATGTTTAAAGATATCAAGAACAAGTACAATTGGGTTCTTGATCCGCTTGCCTATGATACACCCTCAAACCTCATCAAAGTCTTGGAAATAGCTGTCGTGAAGCCAGCTTTAGATAAACGTGCTGAGTTATTAGCAAAAAAGGTGGAACAATTGCGAGTGAGGGATATAGAAGAATTTATAAGCAAAATTTCTGAATAGAAAAATATAATAAGGCATATTGCCTGTGATCAATGATTCCGTAAAACTAGTAGCTCAATAGCAAGAACATACATCTAGTAATACCTCCTGTTGTATAATCACCTTGCGTTATATACTACACGGTACATATATTTGAGAATGCATTCAATCTAAAAGATATGCTTAGAGCATAGGAAAAGAGAGTATCATGGAAAAGGTTAATCTCGCCGATAAATTCAGTCTATTTCAGGAGTATTGGAGTCCGAAAATCATAGGTGAACTTAACGATAGCTATGTGAAGCTTGTAAAGCTTAAGGATGAGTTTGTCTGGCATCATCATGACAACGAGGACGAGTTGTTTCTAGTGGTCAAGGGACGTTTGCTTATCAAACTGCGAGATCGCGATATCTGGCTTGATGAGGGCGAGTTCACGATTATTCCAAAGGGCGTCGAGCATCTTCCTGTCGCGGATGAGGAAGCGCATGTGCTGTTGCTAGAACCGAAGTCTACATTGAACACGGGGAATGTTCAAAACGAGAGAACAGTTTCAGATTTGAAACAGATTTAAGGGTTTGTAGTAGATAGAGGAAAGTTGTTATGCCACGTTGCCTGAATCCGCGCTGCCAGAGAATGTGTGCGGACGGAAGCACTCAATGTACTAATCCCACATGTCGTTGTCTCTTGCCAGAGGCGTTTGTTGCTGAACGGTATCGTATAGAGACATTGATTGGGATTGGAGGCATGGGTGCGGTCTATCGGGTGAGTGATACCTTTGAGATGAAACAGGTTGCCCTCAAGGTGTTGTCGATCACCTATTCACAGACAGATGAAGAAACCGCGATAGAGCGTTTCCGACGCGAGGCCCGCTACGCCCATCAGTTGCATCACAAAAATATTGTGCCAGTCATTAACTTTGGAAGCGATGGCAATATATTATATTTGGTGATGCCACTTATCACTGGTGGAACTGTCAAAGCTCTGCTCAAAGGAGAGCGTCCCTTACCAGTCGCACAAGCGCAAAGATATTTGAACGATCTTGCGGATGCACTTGAGGCGGTTCATGCACATCCACTACAAATTGTACATCGCGACATCAAGCCTTCAAACCTGTTATTACATCAGGATGATGGACGGCTTGTTGTGACCGATTTTGGTATTGCACGAACAATGCAGCAAGAAAAGCCACTTACACAAAGCGGTTGGTCACTCGGCACAGAGCACTATATCGCACCAGAACAAGAGCAAGGCAAAGCAGAGCCAGCAAGCGATATTTACGCGATGGGTGTTGTAGCCTATCAGTTTTTGACAGGTTTATTGCCCTTCCAGGCGGTTGTACGTGGTCACGCAACCGAACTGCCACCACCAAGCACCTTAAACACACAACTTCCTGCATCAGTCGATGCGGTAGTGCTACAAGCAATAGAAACGGACCCGCGCAAACGCTTTCAATCTGCTCGCGCTTTTGCTGATGCATTGAATGATGCACTTATGGTTGAAGTATCTCCCGACGCCTCTGAGCAAACCATAGCAGATACTCCAAATGATCCAAGTAACGCGAATGTTCTCATACGGGTGATGGTGCCAGAAAACCCGTGTCCAAGTTGTGGAAGAGAGAACCGCAGTAGTTCACGCTTCTGTCGCTATTGTGGTCACAGTGTGGACGAGACTTCACAGTTGCAGATGGAGGCATGTGAAGCGGGTTATGCTATCGATATTGGACGAAGTGCGCAAGAAAACGAGGACATGCTGCTGCTCGCACAGGGATTAGGCATCAATCTCGCCCCGCCCCCACATTCCTTTGGTTTATTTGCGGTCGCGGATGGTTTGCGTGGTAAGCAAAACGATCCAGAAAATGCTACTCCCGCGAAGCCACTACACGTCAAAGGGCGCGAAGCCAGTCGTTTAGGCATAGAGACGCTTGCGGATATGGTGTTACCACTTCTTGCCACCACAGGACGCCTCGCTTCACAGGCAACACCACAAAACATACACGTAGCTGTGAGAAATACACGCTTGGTGCAAGCGATACGGCCTCCCACGTCTATCTTGGAACAATGGTTAGGAGATGGCGTGCGGCAAGCAAATCAGGTTATTTACCACTGTAATGCAGACTATGAAACAGCGATGGGGAGTACGATGACGGCGGCTCTGGTACATAATCATCGTCTCTATGTAGCGCACGTTGGCGATAGTCGGGCATATCATTTTAGTGCTACTACAGGATTGCACGGTCTCACCAACGATCATACATTAGCAGGAGATCTCGTCGTAGCCAGGTTGCTTCGGCCTGATGAAGTATACAAGAGTGCAAAACGTAGCCAGCACCATCGTTATCTAGGAAATACTTATCAAGTACACGTTGATCTATTTCAACAGGATGTCGAGCCGAATGACATCGTTTTGCTCTGTACGGATGGTCTGTGGAATATGCTGCGTGACAAACAGATAGAAGACATTCTAGTACAAGGGGGAGAGGTACAATCGCTTGCACGCATGTTAGTTGAAACAGCAAGCGAAAGTGGAGGTGAAGGCAACACAAGTGCGATTGTTTTACGCATCTTGTAAAGGAAGTACAACGGTAAACGTTGAGCCTTGCCCCGGTCGGCTCTCGACACTAACAGTGCCATCATGAGCACGCACCACCCAATCGACGATTGAGAGTCCGAGGCCAGAACCACCAGCCGCGCGTGAACGTGCTGGATCGGCACGGTAGAAACGTTCAAAGATGTGTGTTTGATCTTTAGGAGCGATACCAATTCCTGTATCACGAACGATAAGCAAGGCTTGTGTTTGTGTTGTTTTCACGGCGAGCGTTATGGAGCCGCCTGCATTTGTGTAGGTAAGAGCATTGTCAACGAGGCTCATGATCACTTGTATCAAGCGTGCGGCATCACCAA
>CAXTWV010000019.1:10327-30739 GCA_964248005.1 uncultured Ktedonobacteraceae bacterium
TCCGCGACAAAGCGACGTTGCTGATTAAAAGCGTGTTCCAGGCGTCCGATCATCTGATTAAAGATGAGGGCAAGTTCTCGTACTTCATCGTTTGCATGAGGTATAGGAACACGTTGATGCAAGTCTTTCACACCAATTTCGTGTGCGATATTGGTAAGGTGGTGAATGGGTCGGAATGCACGACCAGCAAGCCAGTAACTACCATACGCGCTAAACAGAAGAGCGAGTGGAGTAGACAGAAGCAATAAAAATATAATGTCCTGCATTCTCTCGTTGACAGATGCAAGTGGCTGACCAACCTGGACAACACCAAAGATTGTTTTATCGCTCACCAGCATTGTACTATACAGTCGCATCTGCTGCCCATTAGAGCTAATAACAGTACCATGCCACGGCTTTCCCTGCAATGGTTCCGAGATACTTGTCCGGGAAAGCGCGATATTACAGGATGCTGGATAGCAGAAAAGCGTTTTACCATGTGTGTCGAAGACGCGAACAATAATATTTCTATTATTATATAAGGTACGGCTATCTCCATTGCTGCCTGCGCCGTTATTCACGTCAGAAGGGTCAAGTAGAGCAGCCGTTGCATTGAGTTCTGGCAGTTCACTGACAATATCGCTGACACTCACATCATCGCCGTTAATTGACACACCTTCGGCTACCTGTTGCGCCCGCATCTGTAATGTTGTATCGAAGCTAGAAATGAGCATGGTTTGAAGCGAGGTATACAAGGTCACGCCAAAGATGAGAATCAGGACGGCGGAGACGAGTGTGTACCACACTGTGAGTTGAACACGAATACCTGGTGTGCTGAATCTCCATCTCATGCAAGTACGGGTTCCTTGAGTTGATAACCTGAACCACGAACAGTATAAATCACATCTGGCTCACTCTGATTACAGAGTTTGCGTCGTAAATAGCGGATATAGACATCAATGACATTGGAGAGATGCTCAGCGTCGCCATCCCAGACATGTTCCGCGATCATTGAACGACTCAACACTTGATGCGGATGACGCATAAAAAATTCCAGCAAAGCATACTCTTTATTACAAAGTGTGAGGACACGCTCACCACGGCGTACTTCATGTGTGCCGGGGTCTAAGCTAATATCCATAAACTGTAAAATGGAAGGCTTAACCTGAGTTCCACGCCGCAAGAGCGCACGCACTCTGGCCTCTAGCTCGCTAAAGGCAAAAGGCTTCACCAGATAGTCATCCGCTCCAAGGTCCAAACCCTTTACACGATGTTCAACCTCGCCAAGCGCGGTAAGGAGGAGAATAGGCATGGTACGGCCTTGACTGCGCACCTGTTGACACACTGCAAAACCGTCCAGCGTTGGCAAAAGGATATCTAAAACGATGAGATCATAGGCTGTTGCCAGCGTCATCAGAACAGCATCCTCTCCATCTGTTGCAAGGTCAACAGCGTAATGGTTGCCCTCTAAGCCTTTTTTTAAGCTAGGACCCAGGCGTGGATCATCTTCAACAATTAGAATGCGCATGAATATTCTCTTTCAAGCTATGGTTACGAGAGACAGGCTGTAGTGACGATGTAGATGTACGACTCCTGTAGCATGTACAGCATCACTACGAATACGCTTGAGTGTAGTGCATTTTTATGAAAACGAGATGAAACGACACAAATTTCCTATTCGATAGAGAGCGACCAACAACGCAACAGTTCCGCAATACTCCACGCTTGCGCATAACATCCGCCGGGAGTGAAAGGTGCTTCCGGTTCCGCAACTTCGCTTAGTGAGCCTAAGCAGGTATGCCATAACTGCTCTATTAAGGGCTGAAGCAGCGGTTGTAGCGTACTTGTATCATTGTGGATACGCAGATAGACATCGACATAGGCACCAATTAGCCATGTCCAGACAGTACCTTGATGATAGGCACTATCACGCTCAACTGGACCACCATTAAAGTGATTATGATATGCAGGATCGCTTGGACTCAAAGAACGTAAGCCGAGTGGCGTGAGCAAAGAATGAGTGATGTGCTGGAACATACTCATAACGTGTTCCTCTGAAAGCAATTCATGTGTCAGCGAGGCGGCAAAAAGCTGATTTGGACGTAAAGAGGCATCGTTTTGTCCACTCACGCCATCGACATCAACCACATCATACAGATAGCCAGTCTCTTCATTCCAGAAACGCTCGGCAAAATTTTGCCGAATTTGGGTACGTAGTTGACTGTACTGTGTTGCGTCGATTGAGAGCCGAACCGCCCATGCTTCTATAGAGGTCAAGGCAACATACCAGAGAGCGTTTATCTCAACAGGCTTGCCACGGCGCGGTGTAATTACAACACCATTCACCTTTGCATCCATCCAGGTCAATTGCATTCCGGGCACACCTGCACGCAATAAACCATCAGTTGGATCAACGCCTATCCCGAAATCTGTGCCTTGAATATGCCAATCAATAATGCTTTGCAGGGCCGGGAAAAGTTCTTTGAGGAGTGTCCAGTCACTAGTTGTAGACAGATAGCGATCAAGGGCATGGAAAAGCCAGAGCGTGGCATCAGCAGTATTATACTCTGGTGCCTCACCATCATCAGGAAAACGATTAGGAATCAGACCGTTATGCGCAAATGAGACGAATGCTTTCAGCAAGCCGCGTGCCTCACTATATCTACCTGTAGAAAGCAGGAGTCCAGGAAGAGCGATCATGCTGTCACGGCCCCAATCGGTGAACCATGGATAGCCCGCGATCATAGTTTTGCGGTCAGGAGTAAATTTCAATGGCTGGTTCGCAGCGAGATTGGCATAGTCTGGACGAGCGACAATGAACTGATCAGCCGCAACAACCAGACGCGCACGCACAGGATCATGCTGCTGAAGATCATCAATAAAGTTATTCGCGGTGGAGAGCAACTGTCGAATGCGTCGCTGATGGCGCAAGAGAGCATGTGTTACCGCGTCTTCATGCTGTGGACCGCCAAAGTCTTCAGTAAGTTTTGTTTCAGCACTCAAGACAAGCGTCGTTCGATTACCAGGAGTAAGCGTGATATCGAACATGCCAGGTTGGTAAACATCTTCATGATCGGCGAGGCCGCGCTCTGTATCACGCCGATGCGCAACACGCCAATACCACACACCAGTATGCGTAAACGCCGCTCCTGGCCCTGCAATAAGTTGATAGGGAGTCGCACCATCAAAGGCATGTATCTGACAGCAGCTACCCTGATTGTCCACGTTAAATTGCCAATCACCAGCACCCTTTGTGGTAGCATGATAATCGCGGTAGAGACAAAATGGAACGAGTGTCAATGTCAATGATGTGTTCTCTTGCCCCATCCCAATGATACCGCGTAGCATATATTGCACGTAGGTGGTGTTTTGCCCGTACTCCATCCAGACGCGCTTCTCTAAAGTGAGCATGTCTGTAAGGCGATAGACGAAGCATACAATGTCACCTTCAAGGGTTACAGATTCTAAGTGAACATTACCACGTGGGTCTATGACTCCACCCTGATACTCATTGACGCCCAGCGAGAATGTTCGTCCGTCGGGTAGCACAAGTTCCTCATCGACCTTCGTCACCATCACGGTACGCTCAACTGGTGGATGCAACGAGGCGACTAAGAGACCATGATAACAGCGCGTTGTCGCCCCCGAAATAGAACCAGATGCATAACCACCAATGCCATTGGTGACGAGCCATTCGTGGTCAAGGCTCGCGTTTATATCTGCACAAATATCCCGACCCACTTGAAGATGCCAGGCATTTGTCGAGCTTTGCTGTTGTGTTTCAATATCCTCTTGTACAATCATTTTTTAATCCTTTATACTGCCTATTTTTTTACGGCAGCTTGCATTCGTGCCAGGGCTGTTTCAATTCGTTCATCAGGAGCAGTCATCGAGATACGTAGATAACCTTCACCAGCAGCACCAAAGTTTGTGCCAGGAGTGACAAAGACACCCGTTTCATCAAAGAGCCAATCCGCAAAGTCATGTGAAGTAGTGCCTTGTGGTACACCAGCCCAGATGTATAGACCTGCTTTTGGTGTCTGTGTATACATACCCAGCGCGTTACAGCCCTCGACAAGCAAGTTACGACGACGCTTGTAAATAAGGTTACGTTGCTCTAACCACGATATCGGAAGGTGTAGGGCTTCGATAGCTGCATACTGCACCGGACGGAAAATACCGCTATCAATATTGCTTTTCAAGCGTCCCACCGCATCTACGATGGCTGGATTGCCAACAAGCATTCCCATGCGGAAGCCTGCCATATTATAGGTTTTGCTCAGAGAGTGCAGTTCGACAGCGACTTCGCTGGCCCCTGGAACTTGCAAAATGCTGACAGGTCGGAAATCCTCAAAATACACTTCGGCATAGGCCATATCATGAATAATCACGACATTGTGACGATGCGCGAAATCTACAACACGCACAAAGAAACTCAGGTCGGCACACGCTGCCGTTGGATTATTGGGATAGTTGAGCCAGAGCACACGTGATTTCGCGAGCACGTCCTTTGGAATAGCATCAAGATCAGGTAAATAGCCATTGGCTTCGGTCAAAGGTAACAAATAGGGTTGCGCACCAACAGCGGTACTACCTGTGATATAGACGGGGTAATAAGGATCAGGAATGAGTGATATATCACCTGCGTTGAGGACTGACGAAGCAACATACGCTAAGCCCTCTTTTGAACCGAGTAGAGGCAGAATATCGCGTTCGGGCGTGAGATGCACTCCGAAGCGTTGCTCAAACCATGTAGAAATCGCTTCGTGTAAGGCATACATACCACGATATTCAGGATAGCGATGGTTTTCGGGGTCCTGCATCGCTGCACAGAGACGGTCAACAACGACCTGTGGTGCGGGTAAATCGGGGTCGCCCATTGACAGACTGATAACATCAACTCCTGCTGCTTTGCGTTCGGCTATCTTACGCTTGGCATCAGCGAAATGATATGGAGGTAAATTATTGATAAGATTCGATAATTGCATTGAAATAAGTGCTCCTTTAATGACCACGATTGGCTCATTTTAGCATCAATCGTGGTCATTATCAATAATTGCATACAGAGCAACCTACTCCATAGGCTCGGCCTCGTACCAGTTCTTGCCAATCTTCATTTCGACTTTGATGGGTACGTCGAGTTTTTCGACACCTTCCATTCTGTCTTTGATAAGGACTTTGGCGCGTTCAAGTTCTTCTACAGGGACCTCGAAGACAAGTTCGTCATGCACTTGCAGAATCATACGCGTCTTCATGCGCTTTTCTTTGAGGTCGTGATGCAGGTTAATCATGGCAATTTTGATAAGGTCCGCATTGGTTCCTTGAATTGGCATGTTCACCGCTTCACGCTCAAGGGCTTGCCGCTCGACATGCGAGAGGGCGTGCATGTCGGGAAAGAAGCGTTTACGTCCGTAGAGCGTATTAACATATCCCTGTTTTCGTGCTTGGTTAAGCGTACCATCGACGTAGCCTTTGATATTCGGGAAAATCTCGTGATAGCGACGGATAAAACTCGCGGACTCGGTGTTGTTCATGCCTGTCACTTGAGAAAGGCCAAAGGCGGATTGTCCATACAAAACAGCGTAGACAACGGTTTTAGCGAGACGACGCTGGTCTTTCGTCACTTGCTCGACTGGCACGTTAAACAGGGTTGCCGCTGTAATCATATGAATATCTTCATCGTTGCTGAATGCTTCAACCAAACGTGGCTCATGCGTGATGTGCGCGAGAATACGCAACTCAAACTGAGAGTAGTCAGCGGTTAGAAGTGTGTAACTAGGATCGGCGATGAAGGCACGGCGAATTTGTCGTCCGACCTCTGTGCGCACCGGAATGTTTTGCAGATTTGGATTGCTTGACGAGAGTCGTCCACTTGACGCGATGGTCTGATTGAACGAGGTATAGACGCGTCCGGTTACAGGGTCCATTAACGACAAGAGACCATCCACATAGGTTGATTTGAGTTTGTTCAATTGACGGTACTCTAGCAAGAAGTCAATCATCGGGTGCTTGCCTTGCAAACTCTCGATGACATCGACATTTACAGAATAGCCCGTTTTGTTTTTCTTGCCGGATGGAAGTTTCAACTCATTAAAGAGTATTTCGCCCAACTGCTTCGGCGAATTAATGTTGAATGAATGTCCCACAGAATCATAGATGCTCTGCTCAAGCGTGCGCAGTTGCTCATCGAGGCTTACAGCAAGGTCGCGTAAGAAGTCGGCATCGAGCGCAATACCATAGCGTTCCATCTGCATTAAGACAGAGATGAGTGGCAGTTCGATATTGTTGTATAGATCGGTTAGGTGATGACGCTGCAGATCGGCGGCAATGGGTTTGACAAGCCGTAGGGTCATGTCAGCATCGGCTCCCGCATAGTCTGCCGTTTTGCGAATAGGGGCTTGCGCGATGCTAATCATTTTGCTGCCAGTACCGATGAGGTCGGTGATAGGCGTCATGATGGGGCCGATACGTTGGAAGACTTGATCTTTCAAGCCAACACCACGGCGTCCTGGTTCAGCGAGATAGGCACCTACCATCGAGTCGAAGGCAAGACCACGCATGTCGATGTTGTATCGCGCGAATATCTCCATATCATACTTGGCGTTATGCATGTATTTTTGTACCGCCGCATCTTGCAGCACAGGACGCAGTTTATCCAAAACGGTATCGAGTGGCAGTTGTGTTCCGGGTTCCTGACCGTCAGGTGTACGCAGATGCCCAACAGGAATATAATATGCCTCACCCGCCGCCATCGAGCAGGAGATGCCAACGAGTTCCGCATGATGGGGATTATCAGAGGTGGTCTCTGTATCAAACGCGACAATACCGGCATCATAGATACTTCTGACGAGGATGCGTAAAGTATCTTCGTTATCAACAATGAGCGTACTGGTTTTCTGCACAGAGTTGTCTTCTAAAAACACAGGGACAGATGGTGTAGCAGTAGGAGTTGGTAAGCGTAGCTTACGCACAACTTCGGTATGTTCTGTCTCAGGCATCTCAAAAAGGCTTAGCTGTGCAAACTCATCATCTTCTCCAGCCGTGTTTTCTTGCGTCGTGCTGTTTGCCGATCCATGTAGCAGAATCGCTGTGGTATCTGCCGTTATACTATCAGGAGGTGTTGGTGGCGTGAGAATTGGTACAACACCAAGAGGAGGAGCATAGAGTAAATCAGCATCTTGCGCGAACGATGATGGGTCGCGCGGCTTTGTAGCGGTTCTGCTTTCCTGAGATTCTTTGTCGAATGACGACAATGCTTGTTCGCTTGTATCGTTTGTTCCATTGACCGGAGGAAGGACCTCATCAACAGATGCAGGAGTGTTGACCCCTATCTGTTTGAAGACAGTCAAGACTTTTTCTACAAGTGAACGGAAGCCGAGTTCACGAAAGATCGCCAGTGTACGTTCACTATTGATGTTTTCAGGGCGACATGCCTCAAGGTCAAGTTGTACTGGCACATCGAGAACAATAGTGGCAAGATATTTGCTTTGGCGTGCCTGCTCTGCCCATTCAGTGAGCAGCTTTTGCTCTTTTGGTTTGAGGGCGTCCGTATGAGCTAGAATACCTTCAAGGTCGCCATATTCGGCAATGAGTCGGCTGGCGGTCTTCTCACCAATACCCGGAACACCAGGAATGTTGTCAGATTTGTCGCCAACTAAGCCTTTAAAGTCTGGCAATTTCTTAGGTGTAAAGCCATAGCGGGCCTCGACTTCTGGCACGTTGTATTCAGTTACTTCCGATATACCACGCTTCGCCACTTTGACCATTACCGCGTCATTGACGAGTTGCAGCGTGTCCATATCGCCCGTGTAGATGATGGTATCAACACCAAGTGCTTTTGCCTGTACGGAAAGTGTACCAAGCACATCATCTGCCTCGAAGCCATCCTTCTCATAGATTGGAATGCCAAAAGATTGTACAACCTCGCGTATGCGTCCAAACTGTGGGCGCATGGTATCTGGCATCGTTGGGCGTTGTGCTTTATAAGGTGTGTATTGCAAATGACGAAATGTTGGCGAGGGTAGATCAAAGGTCATGGCGATATAGTCAGGTCGCTCCTCGGAAAGTGCCTTCATCAACATTGATGTGAAACCGAATGTTGCGTTTACTGGCTCACCAGAACTGGTTGATAAGTCTTCGGGTACGGCGTGAAAGGCGCGATGCACCATTGCATGACCATCAAACAGCACTAATTTCTTACGTTTCATTACTCGTATCTCATTCTTTTTTGTGTATCTCAGCTTCTAGTATATCTACTATTCTTACGCTTAAACCAAAACGCGGTAACTGCCGTGAGTGCCACCTTCCCAAACACACAGTTGTGCAGTAGCCGACTCGTTATCGTCAGATGTTACCATAACAAAAAGAAATTGTGTAACATCGCGTAGTGGGACAGCATTCCAATCGGGATCGCGTAACCATGTGATAAGTTCTGGTGTCACCTCTTCTGGCTTAGGCAGAGCAAGATGCGTTGTCCAACTTCCAGTGTTGAAATAGACCTGCTGCTGGGCCGCTCCATCAGAGGTTTGGTCAACACGCATTAGATGTGTATGACCTGCTATAGCATACCGCAAAGTAGAATCGTTTTCGAGAACAGAATGCATCCCCACAGCTACATCTTCGCTCATTGCGTAAGAAGCAGGCGTGCATAAAGCAGCAATTGCTTCTGGAGTTGGTAAAGCGAGAGCCTCACGTGCAGTGATGAATGCAGTGATATCTTCCTGCGAAATTGACGTAGTTTCGGTATGTGATGCGATAGGTGTCCAATCTTGTTTTTGCATGACCATATCAGTTTGAAATGCCGCGAAGTCCTGCATGGCTTCCTCGAAAAGGCGCACAGGATTACGTCTATCTAGTAAGGATAGGTTTGCAAGCGGCTGACGTGGATAAGAAAGTAGTTGCATTGTATCCTGTGCTACGTTTATAAGTAGTTCAGCGTCTAAAAGACAGAGCAATGCGATTTGACGCGTACTACTCATGGGCGGGTCAAAATGATCAAAATAGGCATATTGCGTACTAATTATATGAGACGCACTTTGAAAATAGCGTGAGCCAACTGAACGGATGAGCGTTTCAGGATTGCGATCTAGTGGTTGGCCTTGCGCATCCCAAATACCTAAAACGGCATGATTCCAAAAGTCATAATTGTTGCCATGTTCAATATAAACGGTCGGCACTGGACGGTAAAAGCGCATTGGGCAAAAATAGATACGCTTATCTTCGCTCACTTGCTCGTTTTCTGTAATGGCATGAATGATACGCTGACGCACCTCGGCAAAACACAATTCGAGATCATGATTTCCAGTAGTAAAGGTAACGCGTCGTCCAGGATGCGCAATGAAGCGATGGAGCGTAGAGAAAAAAGGACGATGGGCCGCAATAATCCGGTCGATTTTTTGTACTGAGGTCGTGGCATTGGTAGTTTTATTAGAATTATACGGAGTTGTGACCAAAAAGTCAAAACAATCGCCATTAATGATGAGTTCTACATGATCTGCTCTACCCAATAGAGAGTCTAGTGATGAGGCCGCGGTAAGCAAGCCTTCAAACGCAGCCTCCTGGCGATCTCCAAAGCAATCGAGGATAGATGTTCCATCGGCAAGATGAAGATCACTGACAATCAATTGTATGGTGGACATGGATGCCCTTTCTACGCTCTTGAGAGGATGAATGCCTCTTTGGGAAATGCGTTCCGTTATTGCTGTATTTTACCGCGTTTTGTGTCGAGATGTATAGTATGGAGTTTTGCACCGAGATGTATACTACAGTTAGCTGGCAAGCAGTGTTGTCTCTTGTCTCCTTGCGTTGCAGTGTATGGAGCAAAGAAAGGTATGCGCACTATTATGCGTGACCGTGGTCCTACTGCCAGGGTAGCACGTCTCGAAATGCTCTGCTAGGAATGGCCTTTTATCATTTCTATCTCAAAAAGGGAGAATATTGTTATGGCTCGTCGAAGTAATATGCTTGAACAAGAAAATCGTACAGGAGAGAAAAACACTATGGCTGAAGAGAAACATGATGAATTATTGACCGTCCATGAAGTAGCCCACCGCCTACGCGTAGATGACACCACTGTGCGCCGTTGGATTAAGAGTGGAGCATTGGAAGCAATCACACTTCCTCATCGCGCCAAAAGACAAGCTTACAGGGTAAAACAGTCAACACTTGATGTTTTACTTAAAGGACCACAATTACCAGAATAGTTACTCCTCATGAAAAAGAGGATGTACGGATGAATGCACTTAAAGTAATCATCTGTACATCCTCTTTTTCATGAGGAATAAAGAAAGCTCTTCCCTCTTCCGCAAGGATATGTTATAGTTCATCCAATATTTTTAATGTATTAAAAGAAGGATGCACGCATGAGTCAAGACGATGTACATGCCAGCCTCTCTATCACGAACATTCCAGCCATTGTCACGAATCTCTTTGAGAGAGTCGGACACCCACTTGTAGTAGATGCTAAGACATCAGCAACGCTGTTTGTACGTTATCTACGACGCAAACCCGAACGTGGACTTGCTATCATCTATGATGTAGATACTATGAAACAGAGCAAGAAAAAGCGTGCGTATGACCTGAACCATTCGCTTAGTTTGACACTTGATGAGCAGGTACTTGAAGGCTCTCATATTCGCTTTACTCAAGCGCAAGCCCGCGACGCTGATGTATTGATACAGTCATCAGGAGCAATACGCGCCGAGTCATTGGGCCTGTCAGTACAAGCCTTTCCTGCCGATGATCGTCTTCCCATGCTTGCACAAAGTTGTGATGTGACGACACAAAGCGAATTCCTACAGGACCTTCAAGCAGCAGCGAGACACCAGTTGAGAGATCAAGAGTGGCAACTTATCTCTGTAACCGTAATACCAGTGCGCTATAAACCCGCAAGCCGTTGCGTGTTGCGCTATCTGCTGACAGTAGAGCGTCCTACTGGCATGACTCCTGAGCATAGAAACATCACGATTTTTGGGAAAGTTTATGCGGATCGACAACAGGCACATGCGGTACAATTGGTGCAGCAAAGACTTTATGAAGAGCAGCAAGCAAAACAAGGAAGCAAGCTTGTAGACTACAGCCTGGATGCGCCTCTACTGCCACAACCACTTGGTATTAATGAAACACTTGGTTTGACCTTGAACGAGGCGATTCAACCCGCAGATGCAGAGAAGCCGTTACACCTCGGTGGGCATGTCTTACGACCTCACATCGTGTATGGGCGCGGCGGTGAGGTGACAAATGTGGTTATTCCAACAGAGGAACTACGGCTTACCGCGATTGCGTTAGCACGTTTGCATACGAGTACAATACAGCTTGATGAAAGGCTGATACGTACAGGGGCAAAAGAGGCGAAGCGAACACAAGACCGCGCTCGACTTATCGCTACTGCTAATCCAGAGCAAGCAGAAGACATACAAAGACTTGCTCAACAACTTGCTTCGCGATTAGAGACACAACAGCCAGATGTTTATCGGCCTGCTCACGGTGGTTTCAAGGCCAGTCAACTCCTCTTTCATAGCGATTCCGTTTTTGTAGTTGATTTCGATGGCTTTTGTCTGGCGGACTCCGCACTCGATGTTGGCTACTTCCTTGCCTACCTACGCCCAAGCGGGCTTTGGTATACTCGTGCGGGTATGCGTGAATGGTTCGATGCCGCTGCGCACGTCTTTAGCAGTACATATAAACAAGCGATGCTTGAACTTGGCGAGACATCGACACATGTCGATGGGATTCTGGAGCGCACTAAGCTCTACGAAGCTGTTCTACTCTTCAAAATTGCCACACGTCGCGTAAACCGTCTCAACAGCCCACGACCACAAGAGTTGTCCGCGATGCTACATGAGATTAGCACTTGTCTGCTTCACGAGCCAGGGAGGGTGTAATGTTACTCCAATTTTTGTATCGCAATCTGAAAGGGTATCGCTGGCTAGTTGTATTCGCTATTTTAGTGACATTCATGCAGGTGGGCTGCGATATTATGACAGCATTTCCACTCAAGTTTGTGCCGAGTAAGATTAGCAATCCACGCTCAGACCCTGCATGTACCTTCCCAATCTTAGATCAATGGCATATCCTTGACCTTTTTGACAATCCTATTATTGACCCATCCCTACGGAATCCCACTACGGGTCGCACTATTTCCCCGCCTACATTACAATGTCCCGTATCACAAACAGATCAGTATGCAAAAGCGCATCCTATCTTTACGCATCATAGTGTGAATGGCGTTATTGCGTTTTCGGTGTTGCTATTGGTTGTCTTTGGTCTGCTCGATGCTGCTCTAGCCTACCTGGACCTATATGTAGCCGCCTTCATTGCTCAAAATCTTACCGCCAGACTGCGAAATCAGCTCTTCGATCATCTTCAACGCCTATCACTGGATTGGCATGGTAAACAGAAGAAAGGCGATCTTGTTCAGCGTGTCACCGGCAACATTGCGGATATCGAGAAGTTAGTCACAGACGGACTGGTGGACCTACTTGCGGGCATGCTGACAATCATTGGTGTTGCCGCTATTATGCTGTACATCAGTCCACAATACACACTCATCTCACTCGCTATCGCACCAGCACTTTTCCTGATCGTTATTGGCTATACGCGAAATATCAAAGCGGCGGCAAAAAAGGCGGCAAAAGCGGGGGGACAGGTGGCTGATGTCGCGACAGAGGATATCAACGCACTGACAGTGATCAAAGTGTTTACGCGTGAAGAGCGCGAGTCGATGCGCTTTGGTGGGTATGTTGAAAAGCATCGTAGAGCAGGTCTGCTCGCCGGTGGGCTACAAGCACAATTCACACCACTCGTTGCCATTTTCGTGATACTCGGCACGGCTATAATCATTGGTGTAGGAGGTTATGTCGCGGCTGGAAACACATTCCATATCGGTTTTTTCAGCATCGCGGCGAAGAGTGTTGATATAGGCACGCTGATCTTGTTTCTCACCTTTCTCAAGTTGCTGTATCAACCAATGCGCGATATCTCAAAGCTAGCAAACCTTGCGAGTAGTGCTGGGTCAGGAGCTGAACGGATACAAGAAGTACTCGACCAAGCACCGGAAGTTGTGGAGCATCAGACACCATACAATGGTCCACAACGACTACGAGGCGAAATCACGTTTGATAACGTTGTCTTTGGCTACACATCGGCTGTTCCTATCCTGAAAGGGATAAATCTGCATATTCCAGCAGGCAAGAAGGTTGCGCTTGTTGGCCTTTCAGGTGGAGGAAAAACAACACTCGTCAAACTGATTCCACATTTTTATGAGATTCAGCAAGGATCCGTGCGGATCGACGGCGTAGACAACCGTATGTATCCGCTCAACGTATTGCGCCAAAACGTGAGTATGG
Organism: uncultured Ktedonobacteraceae bacterium; assembly: GCA_964248005.1. Lineage (GTDB taxonomy): Bacteria > Chloroflexota > Ktedonobacteria > Ktedonobacterales > Ktedonobacteraceae > JBBQVS01. Next base: position 23,653 of record CAXTWV010000019.1, read on the forward strand.
TACTACAAGACTCGGTGCTGTTCGAGGGGACTATTCGCGAGAACATCGCGTTAGGCAGACAAGGTGCAAGCGAGGAAGAGATTGTAGATGCAGCGAAAAAAGCGCAGATACACGAGACGATTATAGGTATGGCAGACGGATATGACACTGCTGTGCGTGAACAAGGTAAGAATTTTTCTGGTGGACAGAGACAACGACTTGCCATCGCACGCGCGATCCTGCGTGATGCACCCATTCTTATTCTTGATGAACCCACAGCATCTCTGGATGTTGAGGCAGAAGCGGAAGTCATGCATGCACTCGATAAATTGATCGTAGGACGTACTGTACTTATGATTTCTCATCGTCTCAGCACGCTTGGCAACGTAGAAGAGATCATTGTACTCAAAGATGGTCACATTGTAGAACAAGGGTCGTATAAGGATTTGAAGCGGCGCGGCGGCATATTCGCACAACTGCTCGAAGAACAAAATCGCTATAATCTCGAACGTGCTGGTGACAAGTCTATTCTGCGTTCGGCCTTCGTGAACATACCGCCAATGCAGAATCCAGCACCAGTTGTACCGATAGCACCGCAAAACAGACCAGCCACTCCTGGATGGCGATCCCCTATGCCCGTTTCAGGGGAAAGAAGATTCAACGAGAATAGACAACCGGAGCCGCGCATGTTACAGCCAACATCGGATGAGCATGGTGCATATATATTCGTCGAACTAGACGGGAAGATCGTTGCGAAATGTCAACTCAATAAGCCAATTCTCACCATTGGACGACTTTCAGGCAACGACATTCAAGTCTCTAATAAGCGTGTCTCGCGCTACCACGCAAAGCTCCATCAGGAGAACGGAGCGTGGGTTATCGAGGATGTAGACAGTGTGAGCGGCCTGATGTATCAAGGACATCGAGTTGAGCGACTGGCTCTCAAAAATGGAGATAGCGTCTCCGTTGCGCCAACGGCGGTACTACACTACAAAACACTGCCTTAAAATGAAACTTCTTACCTATACTATTCGTGTTCTATACAGATACCTATATGTAAATTTATGATAAAAGAATATACTATGCGGTATCTCTACCACATGGGATTTATAAAGAACAGAGGAGATGTTTAAGGATGAACAATTTTTTAAAAGGTATACTTGTTGGAGCCGGAATTGGTTTGCTTGTTGCACCTATGCGCGGTGAAGAGTTTCGTCAGATGCTCGCACAGCGTTTTTCAGAGTTAAGCAATTCATTGCCACAAAATGAGCAGTTGAGTCAGTACACACAGCAGGTCTCGAATACAGTGTCACAGAGCGCAGGCAACTTGAAGGGCTATGCACAACAGGCCGCTTCTACCGTCAAGAACTCTGCCAGTAACCTGAGCGATATTGCACAAAATGCTGCTTCCACCGTCAAGGGTTCTGCTAGCAATTTGAACGACATCGCACAAAATGCTGCTTCAACCGTGAAACAGACAGGTCAAGATGTGGCGGATACAACAAAGCAAACGGCCGCAAATGCGAAGGCAAACAGCACAACCACAACCACGGGAACACCAACTACAGCTACAACAGACACAGTGACAAGCGCACCATTCCCAAGCGCATATCCTGAGTATGTAAACCCAGAAACAAATACCAACCTATAAGTTGGCAAAACACCTGTAGGGGTCTAATTCATTACACCCTCGTCCCAATAATCAATGGCGACGAGGGTGTAATGAATTAGACCCCTACAATTATATTGTTAAATTAGTTCGAGATAGCGACGACGGTCCCAATTTGTAACCGCTTTCTCGTACTCTTTCACTTCCCAATGACGTGTGGCGGCAAAGTGTTCGACAAAATCTGCTCCCAAGTACTCTTTCGCTACGTCGCTACTCTCGAACAAACGTGTTGCATCAGTCAGGTTTCGAGCCAGTGCTTGAATACGCCCTTCCGCGAGAGCTTTTGTCACGGTCACGGGATCATATGCATTTCCATCAAGTCGTGCAGGCAAATCCAACTTACGCTCTATACCGTAGAGTCCGCTCGCTAACATGGCGGAAAAGACCAGATAGAAGTTGGCATCAGCTCCTGGTACACGGTTTTCAAGACGAACTGCTCGTTTGCTATTATTGATAATACGTACAGAGCAGGTACGATTGTCCATACCCCATGTCGTGTTGAGGGGTGCCCATGTTCCCTCTATATATCGCTTATAGGAGTTAATGACAGGCGCGTACAGGACCATAAATTCAGGCAGTTTGCTTAATACACCAGCTAAGAACTGGCGCATGGTGGTAGACATATGCCCTTCCGCACTCTCATCCCAGAAGACGTTCCGTTCCAGGTTGCCATCCCAGAGGCTCATATGAGAGTGTCCACTGCTACCATCTTCCTGATCGCTCCATTTCGCCATGAACGATGCTGTGTAATCCTGCTGGTGACAGATTTCTTTGACCCCTGTCTTGAAAAGCATCGTTCTATCCGCAGCCGTAAGTGCATCTGAATAGTGAATGTTCATCTCATACATACCCGGACCATGCTCACGATTATAGCCCTCAATTTCGACACCAGAATCGCGCATCATGCGAGCAATGCGTCCAAGTAATGAATCATCGGCACTGGCCTGACTGATAGCATAGCAGTTCATGCCAGGATTAAGTGGCGTCAGGTTTGGCCCGAAGTCTTTTTCACGTAACGATACCATGTTTTCCCGAAAGAAACGGAACTCTAATTCGGAAGCCGCCATTGGCTCAAAACCAAGCGAACGGGCGCGTTCCACTAAGTTATTGAGAATATAGCGAGGCGAAATAGTCACATGTTCACCGTGCTCTGACCATAAATCACAGATACAGGAGTACACGTTTTCCTCCCACGGTACGGGAGCAAACGTTGCAAGGTCTGGCTTCATCACAATATCAGCGAAGCCGCGCTCCCAGTTGCTAAATTTGAGGTTAGGCAACACATTCTCAGCTATATCCCATCCAAAGAGTACATCGCACTGTGCAAAGCCATCAGACAACGAGTCAAGAAAAAACTTCGCGGCTACGCGCTTGCCACGATAGACTCCCTCTATGTCAGCAGCACCAACCTTGACATACTCGATCTTCCCTTGCTCTACAAGCTGTTTTATCTCAGCAATATCCATAACCGTACACCCTTTCTAAAAATAATTCGACGAAATTCCTCCATCGACCATCAGCCACGACCCTGTCGTCCATGCTGACTCATCTGAGGCAAGGTACAATGCCATATAAATAATGTCTCTTGCCTCGCCAAAGCGACCTAATGGAATGCGATTGAGGCGTGTGTTTCTCGCATCCTCATCGGTCCAAAGTGCGCGTAACAAGGGCGTTTCGATAGGACCAGGGCAGATAGCGTTGCAGCGAATATTGTGACGACCATATTGTACCGCAAGAGATTTGGTTAATGCGAGTAAACCGCCTTTAGAGGTGGTATAGGCATCTTGAGGCACGGTACAGCCCATAAACGCGACAAACGATGCGATGTTCACAATAGAGCCTTGCCCTTGCTTGACCATATGCGGAACAACATATTTAGAGCATAGAAAGGCACTTTTCAGATTCACATCCAATACTCTATCCCAGACCGCCTCGCTTATATCGGTCACGCTCCCATCGTCAGTGGGCATTATACCAGCATTGTTATAGAGAATATCTACACGACCAAACGTGTCAATAGCAGTCTCAACCATTGCCTTGACTTCATCTTCATAAGCAACATTCGCGTTGACAAATATCGCCTTCCCGTTCGCATCGCGGATACGTTTCACGGTCTCTTCGCCCGCAGACGCATTCACATCAGTTACGACAACACTCGCGCCCTCTTGCGTGAATAACTCCGCGGCGGCTTGACCCATACCGCCAGCAGCGCCTGTGATAATCGCAACCTTATTTGCTAATCGCATACAACACCTCTTTCATTATATGGCACATCTTTTGTATAGGAACTACATATACATCCTCTCACACATGTGAGAGGATGTATATGTAGTTCCTATACAAAAGAACTTCTACTCGCCGCCTGCGGCACCTTCTACAAGTGTTGTCTCACCATAGCCCCGCTCGATGGCACTCAGTTCGCTTTCTGAGCCTTGCACATGAGGACCTTTGAACCAATGTCGAACGCTGACCATCCACCAGATGACCAGAATCACGAGCGTGCCTAACACTACGACTGGCGTATAGTTAAAGGTGACTGCAGTGATAGGTGTGATGGTTGGAAGCATAAACAGCACAGAGATAAAAATGACCCATAGCACCGAAATGATGCCGATTGGTCTACTCCACGCTCCCAGATGCCAGGGACCATGTTGAAAATTCTTCGACATCAGTCGCAGGAGAATAGGCAAGACATAAGAAATGTACAAGCCGATAACAGCGATAGATGTGATAGCAACGTAAGCTGCGAAGTTGAACACCGTTGGAATGGCTAACACGAATGCACATACAGCAGCCAGAATAATTGCGTTACGTGGTGTACGTCCGCTATCCAGCGCATGCCACAGATTCGAGAAGGGTACTGCGCCATCACGCGAAAATGCGTAGATCATGCGTGAATTTGTGGTGATCGAAGACATGCCGCAAAAGAACTGCGCACCAACTGCAACGGCAAAGAACAGTGTTCCTAGCACAAATCCAAGACGACTTTCGAGAATATAAAGTACAGGATTGATATACCCCGCCGCTTTCACCAGATCGGGGGCCGCGGCAAGCAAGCCCATAAGCACTATATATCCCGCGAATGCCGAGACGACGACCGACATAACCACACCCCACGGTGCTCTTGTCGCTGCACCAACCGTCTCCTCGGTCATATGGGCTGACGCGTCATAGCCTGTGTATGTATACTGCGCGAGAAGCAACCCTAACAAGAACGCATACCAGATAGGAAAGCCAGTCCCGTTAAACTTAGGGTCAGCTTTAAACAATGTCCCTGCACTATTTAGTGGTTGCGCTGCTACATGAGTTGCGAAGTTTGCACCACCAAATTGTTGAGACGCCAGTGCTGCAACAACAACACCTCCACCAATCAAGAGGACGCCAACGATATGCCACCAGACACTTACATCGTTTAAAAGTGCGACAATGCGCACTCCGAAGATGTTGAGAAAAGCATGCAAGGCAAGCACAATGGCATAAATTGCCAGCGTTGTCCACTGCGTCGCTGGATCGATAGCTAATACAGAGCCAAGCGTCGCTGGAAAATGGGGGAACCATGCATTGAGTAACACGTCAACCGAGACAGCTAGACCGTAGTCAATACCAGCAGTGACAGCTACCTGCCCGATAAGATTGAACCAGCCTGTGAACCAGCCCCAACCAGGACCGCCAAGCTGAGAAGCCCAGTAATACAAACCACCAGCAGTCGGATATGCAGAAGCTAACTCTGCCATACCCAAAGCAACAATGACAACGAATACAGTTACGAGCGGCCAACCAATTGAGCCAGCAGCGAAACCAGAGGTTGTGATACCTGTGTAGAAAAGGGTCAAGCACCCACTCAACACGGAGATGATGGTGAAGGAAATAGCGAAGTTCGAGAAACCGCCCATCGTGCGAAATAATTCCTGGGCATAGCCCATACCATGCAAACGCTTGATATCTTGCGCGATGAGGTCTTCGTTACCAGGGCGACGAGATAATGCCATAAGGTACCTCCTAAAAGATGCTACACTATGTGGAAAGGAAAACAAACGTTAAAACACCATTCCCAAAGGAAGCCACGAGGTTTGTTCGCATCGAAAATATTCGATGCAACACCTCCTTTCTGCATTTATTCGCTTGATAAAGCAAGTTTTACTACATCCATCAAGATGCTCATACACCTCAGCATTGTGTAACTCTATTGTCTATTAAGTCGAGGTTTTCGTCAAGTCCCGTTCCCTACGAAGATGATGTACGAGAAGATAGGAAATTTATCCTATTCATTAGCTATTACTCGATATTCTTAATCATTCTAAAGTAACCTTATGATGGTTACAAAAATTCCTCTGTCTCTTTATTTTTATTCAATATTCGTTTTTGACATGTCATATATTGACATACACGAATAATTGTCTCTTATAGCAACTTGCAAAGGGAAAACATCTTGACAGCTATATACAGTCAACCAGAGAACAAGGTGGAAGTAAAGAATGACTTAGTTTCAGAAGAGTATACAGCCAAGACAATGCCGCGAGTTGTTGGTACGTTTGGCATGACAGCAACGTTCGTACTTATCATCTTTTTCAGCACGAACGTTGCTTCGGCAATTCAGGCTGGAGCAGGTACATTTACCTTCTGGGTAATTGGTGGCATCACCTTTTTTATCCCCTGTGCGATTGCTACTGCTCAATTAGGTCATATGTTTCCCAATGAAGGCTCTCTCTACAATTGGACACACAAAGCCTTTGGAGGGTTCTGGAGCTTCTTTGTCGCCTTCTGCGCGTGGTTCCCGTGTATACTGTTGATGGTCACTGCATCAAGTGTTGTCGTAGGCTATATACAAGGATTGAATCCAGCATGGCTTGTTCAACCCTGGCAACAAGGATTGGTGCTTATACTTCTGCTTGCCTTTTCAGGCGTGCTAGCTACTCAGCCTTTACGTACTGTTCTTACCATAGTCAACGTGACCCTCGTCATTGCATTTCTAGCAGTCTTCCTCATAGGGGCTGCAGGAGTCGTATCGCTATTGCAAGGACATCATTCCGCCACCAGTTTTAGCACGCCAGCAGATTGGGGTCTCACCTCGACTCCTAAAGGATATTATGTACTCGCATTATTTGGATTTATCACCCAGGCGTATCTCGGTGCTGAAGTACCTCTTAATATGGGCGGAGAGATTACAAAACATAAGGTTGTCACACGTCATTTGCTCTGGGGCACCTTGCTTGTCTTCATTGGCTACTTTGTAACGACCTTTGGTATACTAGTCGTGCAAGGAACAGCGCAAAGTGGCAATGCGTTTGTGCTCGTTATGACAGTAGATACGGTATTCGGCAAGCTCATAGGAGCCATCGCTGCACTTCTTATCATGTTTAACTTTGTCGTCACCCCAGCTGTCTATAGCTACTCCTATGCGCGTCTTCTTCTCGTAGGGGGTATTGACCAGTACCTCCC
>CAXTWV010000020.1:0-2350 GCA_964248005.1 uncultured Ktedonobacteraceae bacterium
GCTTTGCTCCATCATTGCACATGCTTTTTCATTTATGAGAGTGCAGTTAGTGCTTGCACGAGCGTGTCTATTTCCTCTTCAGTGTTGTAAAATCCGGTCGAAACGCGCAATGAGTTGGTTGATGGGATGTTGCGAATGTAGATGTTATGTTCGTCGTGAAGTTTCTGTACTACCTCGGTTACATCAAGTTCTCCCAACGTGAAGCCTATAAGTCCGCTTGTACCAACATGGGGCGTAAGCATCTCGATTTTGGGAATGTGCTTAAACGCTTCATATGCGTAGGCACTCAGCGTTTTGATACGCTCAAAAAGCCATTCATACCCAACGGATTCTTCCATCCACGCAAGCACCGTCGCTTGTCCTGCGAGTGCTGCCGTCTGACGTCCTCCAAGCTCGAAGCGTTGCGCGAAATCCTCAAGCTGCCACTCTATCCCCTCTTCATGTTTCACAGACCAGTAGCCAACATACGTCGGAGTGATATAGTGCTGCGACTTGCGATTGACATACAACGCACCCGTTCCATCAGGCCCACAGAGCCATTTCTGCATAGGAATGGCATAGAAATCTACATCAAGTGCCTTGACATCAATCGCTATGTCTCCAGCAGATTGTGCGCCATCTATTGCTACAGGAATGCCACGTTCACGTCCAAACCGCGTGACCCCTGCAACATCAAGGACTGCTCCGGTGGTCCAGGTAACATGTGAAAGTACAATCATACGTGTGCGCGAGGTCACAAGTGGTTCTATGACCTCAAGCGCGGAACGGTCTGCTTTTGGCCCAAGATCGGCAACACGAATAACAACGCCATAGCGATCACGAAGCTGGTATAGGGGGGCAAGCGCACTAATATGTTCATGATTGGTTGTCACAACTTCATCACCCTCATGCCAATTGAGACCATAGCTCATAATATTCATACCATCGCCCGTGCTATCAGTGAGTGCGATCTCTTCTACATCAGCATTCAGCAAGTGCGCGACACGAGTGCGTGCATCTACATAGACGCCTCTCATTCTCTCGAATGCCTCGGTACCCAGACGCCCGTTCTGCAATTCGTACTGAAGGCGTTCCTGCATCGCTTCTACAACACGCGTCGGCATTGGACCAAACGTGCCATTGTTGAGATAAATACGCGATGTTGCGGCAGGCATTTCTTGACGAATATGCTGGATATGTGAAAGATTATTCGTGATGCTAACCAAGATAAAGCTCCTTTGTGCCGAGGGTGGCTGTATGCATGTAAGATAAGAACTACTGGACGATAACCATTCCTGAATTATATCATTTTATACGACATTCATTCCGCTCAGGAAATTCCTACCAATTTCCAAAAAAGATACGACAATGGCTTGACCTAGAGCACTCTAGGTGTTGCATAATGCCTTTATTGACTTTGCAAAGCATTTCGTCAAGGAAAAATAAGATATCTTCTTGAAAGGAAGACTCATGACAGTAGGAATTATCACAGGCGGAAGCCGTGGACTCGGAAAAGCTATGGCACTCAGTGTCGCCGAAAAAGGGCAAGATGTTATCTTGACCTATAATAGTAAACAGGAGGAAGCGAAAGAGGTCGTCGCTTCGATTCAGAAGCTTGGTCGCAAAGCCGTCGCTCTGCAACTCGATACATCCAATATCAAGACTTTTGCTGCCTTTAGAGACACTATAAAGGAGACACTCAAATCTACATGGAATCGGGAGAATTTTGACTTTCTCGTCAATAATGCGGGCATTGGCATCTACGCACCATTTACAGAGACAACCGAAGAGCAATTTGACCAATTAGTCAACGTACAGTTCAAAGGCGTCTTTTTTCTCACACAAACACTGCTTCCCTTGATAGTTGATGGTGGACGCATCCTTAACATCTCATCGGGACTTGCACGCTTCTCCGGTCCAGGGTATAGTGTCTATGCAGCCTCGAAAGGGGCAATAGAAGTGCTGACGCGCTACATGGCTGTCGAGCTTAGTTCGCGACACATTACCGTCAATGTGGTCGCCCCTGGTGCTATTGCAACGGACTTTGGAGGTGGCATGGTTCGTGATAACGCAGAAGTCAACAAACAAGTAGCTTCACAGATAGCTCTAGGTCGCGTCGGTCAAGCCGAAGACATTGGCCCCGTCGTCGCGGCCCTCCTCTCCGAAGATACTCATTGGATCAACGGGCAGAGAATTGAAGCTTCAGGCGGTCAGAGCCTTTAGCATCTGCTGAAGGTGTGATTCGCGCATATATATCCCTCTTAAAAAAGTGCCATATGGACAAGCAAAGTGTCTATGTGGCACAGCATTTTGTCTATTTGATGAAAGAGAGAGTACAATATGACAATACGCTTAGGAGCAAGGGCAGTGA
>CAXTWV010000020.1:2450-30605 GCA_964248005.1 uncultured Ktedonobacteraceae bacterium
GACTGTACTTTATCCAGAGATTGAGCCGTATGATTATGGTATGTTAGAGGTGGGTGATGGTAATACTATCTATTGGGAAACGTGTGGTAATCCGAGCGGTAAGCCAGTCGTCGTGCTTCACGGCGGACCAGGGTCAGGTTGCACACCTAGCATGAGGCGTTTTTTTGATCCTGCCACCTATTGTATTGTCTTGTTTGATCAGCGTGGCTGTGGAAGAAGCACACCACACGCGAGTGACCTGACCACTGATTTGTCAGTCAACACTACTTGGCATCTGCTCGCTGATATGGAACTGTTGCGCCAGCATCTTGGCATTCATCGCTGGATGCTTTTTGGCGGCTCTTGGGGGTCCACACTTGCCCTAGCTTATGCAGAGGAGTATCCGCAATTAGTTTCCGCAATTGTCCTTTGGGGTGTTGCGATGACGCGACGAACAGAAATCAACTGGCTGTATCGTGATGTTGCCCCGCTCTTTCCCGAACAGTGGTCACGGTTCATCGCAGGTGTGCCAGAGGAGGAACGCGAAGGTGATTTGGTGGAAGCCTATTTCGGGCTTATGCACAGCACAAATCCAGATGTATGTGCTAAAGCTGCACGTGACTTTCACGATTGGGAATGGGCGTTGTTCTCGGCGGTTGCAAATGAAACACTCAGTGGTCGCTGGCTCGATCCGAGCTTCCAGTTGGCGCGTGGACGAATCATTACTCATTATTTTCGTCATAGTGCATGGCTGAATGAGGGAATACTCCTGGTACAGGCACATCGCTTGGCAAACATTCCCGGTGTTATGGTACATGGACGTTTTGATGTTGGCAGTCCCTTAAAATCGGCATGGGAACTTGCTCAGGTGTGGTCGGATAGCGAACTGGTAATTGTTGAGAATGCAGGTCACTCAACCTCTGACTCAGGAATGGAAGCGGCACTAATTGCCGCAACTAATCGCTTTGCAAGATGACGGTAAAATATGGATATAAAGGAAATGTATGCTAATGGAGAACTTGTAATTATGCGTATACGCAATTACAGACCAGAAGACTTGCCAACGCTTGTACAGATTCAGCAGTCGGCGGCACTGGTCGATGGCTATGCTAGTATGCAACCTGAAACGTCAATAGAGAGACAACTTACCGATCCTGAAATAGACGCACGCTCAAATGTTTTTGTGATTACTGATGATGATGATGAACTGAATACATGGGGGCAAGCAGGAACACTTGATGGGATTGAAGGCGAGCTTGTTGGCTACACATTGCTTACCTTGTATCAAGATACCGATGCTTACCATCTCGTTTGTCAGGGAGCAGTACAGCCACAACAGCGACAACGTGGAGCGGGACGACTCTTACTTGTCGGGGCACTCAACCGAGCACGCATTCTTGCAGCAGATTTCGAGTTCGAGGCTGAGCAAGACGGTATTCCTGTCTACTTTGAAGCCTTACTTCCCATAAGAAATACTACCACTTCACGCTTAACTGAGAAATGCGAGATGCAGGCGGTTGACAACGAAAAGCAAAACGGCATGCAATTGTACAGGCGTGAACTGTGGTAATTGCTCTACGTATGAGGATGCGCATCAAAAACGAGCGTGTGAGCCATCCCAAGCTTATATTCTCGTTCTTGATGCGTGGACTCTTCAAGTGAAGCGTGAGACTGACAAGGAAAGGAATATTACCAAGCAGGTGCCCAGACACCAAATTCGTTGTTATCGAGGTCCCTAAACTGGGCCCATTTGCCCCAGGGTTGAGTGGTGAGTTCCTGGGTAAGAGTGACTCCACGAGCTTTGAGAGTTGCACAGGTTTCTTCTATATTGTCTGTGTGTAGGACGAAGCCAGTCATGCCTGTTGTGTTGCTCCCGCTCTGACCACGCAGGCCGAGCATGATATGGGTCTGTGTGCCAGGGAGAGCAATTTCAAGCCAGCGTTCAGTTTCGCTCATGGGCTGGTCGTCTACCTTTTCAAAGCCGAGCTTGTTAACATAAAAATCGAGGGCTTTGTCCTGATCGCTGACACCTATAGTGATGGTACCGATTTTTGTGAACATAGATCTCTCCTTTTTGTTGAGCACTACTAATGAGTCTAAATCTTTCTTCCCTTGCAAAGTCGTCATTTCGGCCCTAGATTAGCTCGAAATAACGCGGGAGCGAATAGACCCATACTTAGACAACCTTCTTTGAGATGTCTTTTTGTGTATTCTTTTGGACTCCATGAAAGATGGAAGATGTTCCCTTAACTAGACTTTTACAAAATCCGTCTTCACAATGTATGTGCCATCAGAAAGTTGCTCTATCGTATAGTCATCGAAGAGGACCGGATCAGCCTGATACAAGCAGAGGAATGCCCGTGTTGCGAGTTCACGTATCTCGACTTCGGCGTGTGAACTGGCTCGCTCCTCGATAACGTGTCGCCACGCGCGTGCATTGCCCGTGACAACAATAACCGTTTCTGTTTCGTTTGGTAGAACAGAACGTGCGCTTTGTCGCACTTTCTTGAGCAAGTCTGTCTTCGCTTCTGCAGAGAGTATGCTTGTTCCTGCCTTCTGCATCTCTAATAAGCGGTTAGTGAGCGTTGCGTATTCATCTGCCGCACGCTCGATACGTTGTAGAAACTGGTTGTGGAGGAAGTCGTCGTCCTGATATTCTGGTCGTTCAACAAAGCGGAGCGTTCGTCCTCCTACGTAGCGCTGACTAAGTTGGCTAAACGCCATTCCGACCCTGTGACGGATAAGTTCATGGGTCACACTACGCGAAATGCCATAGAACAAGAGGCTGTAGTTCGCGTGTTCAAAGACGGAGCCATGACCGGAGGATTTGAGGTTATCGAAATAGCGTTTGGCTTGTGCATTCATCGAACGCATGCGCCCAAAGCTCATGTAGCATACCTGACCAGCGATCTTGCATAACTGTGCGCCATCGGGTAAAGTTGTGGGATCATCTGTGTACTCTGAGAAATTGAGGGAGGGGTCAAAACCTTGTAGGAAACCTGTTAACCCGGTTGTCTGCACGCTAGGACGGGCAAGTATAACAACTCCTGGCTTGCGTAAGTAGGGAACTCCTCCTGATGAGTGGTGTACCTCTGAGTGAATTGTGGCGAACCCTGCTCCCGCGTTTCCTTGCAATTCCTGAAAGAGTGCCTCGTTATCAACTGTAGACATAGAACCTCCTTACGATCTGTCTGCTTTTTTCTATGCCTACAGTCTATCAGGTTATGCGTTCTCTGACTACTCGTTGTCGGTTGGCTGTGGAGGTGGGGCAAGGAGGTTGTCTAGCGTAGACTTACGAATGCGATATGCTTGCCGCGCACCTCTGTGCGGCAACGTGATGGCCTCAAGCACACCATTCTTAATCCAGCGTCGTACCGTTGTGTCATCGACTCGTAGTTGTTGCGCGACTTCTCGTACTGTAAGCAAATCTCCCTCATCGTATATCACAGGTTCCTCTTTCTGGTCTTGTACTGATGTACGGTCAGACCGTTCTACTCGCCAGCCCTTGTTGATACCTTGTATGAGCACTCTGGGACTGTTTACATAAACAAATATCTATTTGACTATAACAACGAGTATCCTGTTTTTTGGTAACTATGCCTTTTATAGCAGCGTTGCAGTAATTACAGGTTGAACTTGATGCGTATTGTCAAATAGATATTTAGTGCTTGTTTCTGTTTAGCCACCAATCATCGACATGCTACGACTCGCATGTTTAAAGCGTTTGTCGCCGATATAATGCTTTAGCTCTTTCTTCCAGACGGCTTGTCGAAGGGTTGCCGCGAGTGCTTCGTCATCGGCACCAGAGCGGAGAACGGCACGTATATCAGTTTCCTCTGTCGCGAAAAGGCAAGTACGAAGTTGCCCATCGGCGGTTATGCGAATACGATCACAACTGGCGCAAAAGGGTTCGCTCACCGGATTGATAAAGCCAACCTCGCCAATGCCATCGCTAAAGGTATAGCGACGCGCGGTTTCAGATGGATCTCCCGAAGTGATTTGTACGAGTGGACCATACTCTGCTTCAATAATCGCTTTCATCTCGGCACCTGTCAGAATGTCCTCTTTGCGCCATGCTTGATCTGCGTCGAGCGGCATAAACTCAATCCAGCGCATGACATAGGCTTTGTTGCGTGCGAAACGGACAAAATCAAGCACTTCTGCTTCACTATAACCACGAATAGCCACGGCGTTGATCTTGATAGGAGAAATGGTGGGGTATTTCTCAACCTCGTCGAGACCTTCTAACACCCGATCAAGCTGGTCTCGGCGCGTGAGTTGAGCGAATTTTTCGCGCATAAGCGAATCCAAGCTGACGTTGATACGGGTAAGGCCCGCTTCTGCAAGTGCTTTGGACTGCTGTTTGAGGAGGATGCCATTTGTAGTTAAGCTCAAGCTATGTAAGCCATCAATGGCACGAAGCTGTCGAACCAGTTCTGGCAGATCACGTCGAACAAGTGGTTCCCCGCCCGTTAGCCGAATTTGCTCGATGCCAAGACTGACCGCAACGCGAGTCACGCGCACGATCTCTTCGTAAGAAAGGATATCGGCTTTTTTGAGCCACGGCAACCCTTCTGCTGGCATACAGTAGGTGCAGCGAAAATTACATTTGTCGGTGACTGAGATACGCATACTTTTGATGCGTCGTCCGTAACTGTCTGTAAGTAATTGCATGATTTCGTCTCTCTTGTGCAGCTTTTGAACAGACACAACAACATTGTTGAGTGTTTACATAAATATAACACAATTCGTTTGTTGTCTGTTCCAGCGACGTATGTTACGCATTGTGCCTTTGTATGTAAACACGTTTGCAAAGAGAGGTGGATAATTTGGGGGACAACATGATAGGGGCAAAGGGACAAGGGCATCCCCTTGCGGGTTCCCTTGTCCCTTTGCTCTATACCCTATAAAGGTTATACGTCGTAGTACATGCCAAACTCGATTGGCGCGGGACGGAGGCGAACTTCGTCTGATTGACCACGCTTGAAGGTGATGTAGCTCTGGAGCAGATCATCTGTAAAGACTCCACCTTCGAGGAGGAAGGCGTGATCCGCTTCGAGTGCAACCAGTGACTCTTCGAGTGAGCCTGGAACTGAGCGAATTTCGCGGAGTTCTTCTGGCGACATTTCGTAGAGGTTCTGATCGACTGGTCCAAAGCCGTGATCGCTTGGGTCAATCTGGTTTTTGATGCCGTCGAGTCCTGCCATGAGCAATGCTGAGAAGAGCAGGTACGGGTTTGCACTTGGGTCTGGTGAACGGAACTCAATGCGCTTGGCAGGCGGTGTGAAGGTCTTTGGTACACGTACAGCCGCGCTACGGTTGCCCGACGAGAAGACGAGATTGACAGGTGCTTCGTATCCTGGCACCAGGCGTTTGTAGCTGTTCGTTGTGGGTGCCGCGATAGCGAGTAGCGCGGGTGCGTGCGTAAGGATACCACCAACATAGTAGCGTGCCATTTGTGAAAGATAAGCATAGCCATCCTCTGCGTAGAAAAGAGGCTTTTCGTCTTTCCACAAGCTTTGATGGACGTGCATACCAGAGCCGTTGTCACCGAAGACAGGTTTAGGCATAAATGTCGCGGTCTTACCATATTTACGAGCGGTGTTCTTGACGACGTACTTGTACAACATGATGTTATCTGCGCTCTTGAGGAGGGTATCGAAGCGCATATCAATTTCACATTGTCCGGGGGCACCAACTTCATGATGTTGTGCCTCAATAGGAATACCGAGTGTTTCAAGTAAGAGGGCCATTTCGCTACGTAAGTCTTGTAGGGTGTCATTCGGTGCGACAGGGAAGTAGCCTTCTTTGACGCGCATCAAGTGTCCAAGGTTTTGAACACCATCACGTGAGCTATTCCAATGGGCCTCATCAGAGTTTACTTCGACATATTGTGTGTTCATCGTGGAGCTATAACGTACACTATCGAAGACAAAAAATTCAGCTTCTGGACCCATATAGCTGGTGTCTGCAATGCCTGTCGAGCGCAAATACTCAACAGCTTTTTTCGCGATGTAACGTGGGTCGCGTGTATACGGCTTTTTTGCTCCGGCAGGTCCGGGGAACCCGATATCACAGACCAGACTCAAGGTTGGAATGGTGGTGAAGGGGTCCATCATAACTGTATCAGCATCAGGAATAATGACCATATCACTTTCATTGATGCTCTGGAAACCGCGAATGCTGGAGCCATCGAAGGCGAAGCCTTCAACAAAGTTTGCTGCTTTCAATTCGTGCGCTGGAACGCTAAAGTGCTGCCAGGACCCCGGCAGGTCCGTGAACTTGAGGTCAACCATTTTTGCGCCATTCTCTTTGGCAAATTGGAGGACTTCTTCGGGTGTCATGTGTTCTCTTCTCCTGTTTAACTACTTCCAGCGTCGTTGCTAGATATGGTGGCACGCGTTGCACGTACTGAAGTTTGGCTAGTCTGCATAAATAAGGGCATGTAAAACCGACCATTGATGGAGTGTGTTTTACTTTTATGTATCATATGACGCAGAATAGATGGGATGCTATAGGTATTTTATGAGAAAGTAACCCTCATCCTTTTGTACACTTTGCACAAAAAATATTCGTTTGTCATAAAGCAGAGAATTCTTCCTGCTCTTCTTGCACATAGTTGTCCAAACGAGGTAATATAAGCTAAACTATAGAATATTAGGAGAAAAATGCATGGATTCGCATCATGAGTCACCAACCGAACCCATAACGCGCGGGTCTCGTTCCCCTATTGTGAGCAACAATGCTCCTGTGCAACCACGCCCCGTGATAACTCGTAGAGGCAGGCCCTTACTCTCTTTTCTTCTCTTCCTCTTAGGAATTATGCTAGGAATTTTAGCAACATTGTTTTTTATACTCTTTGTTGCTCATGATAGAACACCAATTCAAACGACTGCATCCACACAACCATCGTCTCTGACCGTACAAATAAGCAATACATACCTGACGCAACTCGTATCGGGGAAGTTGAAAACGTCAGGCTTGCCAGGAGACGTTAGTAATGTGCAGGTTGTATTGGCAAGTAATAACCTAATACAGGTGAGTGGTACTGATAATGTGAGTGTGTTTGGTATTGGTAGTATCCCCGCGCCATTTTCTTTGACGTTGCAGCCTTATACGCAAACTTGTCAACCAAAAGTGCATCTTATTCACGCTGACCTTGGGAATATTCCTGTGACAGACTTCACGCAGAACTATGAAGACCAAATCAATCAGGCAATACAATTGAAGTCATCGGACTTGCCATCTGGATTTAATTATTGTGCTACAAGTGTCCATACGCAATCAGATTCGTTGAATATAGTGTATTCCGCGACACCCGCATAAGTAGGCGTATGAAGATTGAGTTAAGACGTAACCTTCTTATAGTTTATCGGCAATCCCTCTAATTGCATAATTTTGAGCGCGTTCGTAGTAGGAGACGGACCTCTACGTAACTTGTAGTCAAAGACCATACGACCGTTGATGACCTCTTCGCGAAAATGATAATTTCTCATGAGAGGTAGTTCCTCCGAAAGTCGAACGAGTTCGAGGTCGTGTGTGGAGACGGCTCCAATGCAGTTTTTGTCGGCAAGTGTGGAAATGTATGCTTCACTTCCAATCAGGCGTTCGCGATTATTTGTTCCTTTGAAGATTTCGTCGATGAGGAAAAAGAGCGGATACTCTGGCTTTTGCTCAAGGCGTGTCAACAGTGCTTTCAAGCGTCTCACTTCCGCATAGAAGTACGAATAGCCGTCAGTGACAGAATCGCTGACTTTGATTGCCGCATAGACCTCAAAGAGTGACGTGCTCAAACTGGTTGCGTTGACTACTGTTCCTGCATACGCAAGGCAGAGATTGATACCCATGGTGCGTAAAAACGTACTTTTACCAGCCATATTTGAGCCAGTGATAAGCAATATCTCGCCCGTTTTCTCAAAAGCAATATCGTTTGAGACTTTTATTTCGTCTTTAAGTAAGGGATGGTTCAAGCCTTTTGCACGAAAATGCGCTGGCTGATTGTCGTCAAATGTGACCTCAGGCAGGATATAGTCGGGATTGAGATAGGCGAAGTTTGCTAGAGAGCAGAGAGCTTCAAGCTCAAACCATGTGTCGAGCCAGACTGGTACGCTCTCGACCGCTTGCTGTTTGTATTTGTTGAGTTGGTAGCCAATATAGGCATTCCAGGGCAGAAGGGCATTGAGGAAAAGTGACCCTTCACCACTACTGGATGCTGAAGCCATTGTTGCGAGTAGAGCAAGTTGCCTCAATAGGAATGATGGGCGTATCTCCGTGTCTTGAAAGGGTTCGCATAATGCTCGAAGGTGCCCATGTTGTGCGTAGGGATATTTTTCGAGATACTCGAAAATGACACGTAATTGTCCGCAGGCTTGCTGCATATATGAGGCATCACTGAAAATGTTCTTTTGCTCACTTCGTCTGCTGAAAAACCAGACAAGTGAGGCAAGCAATGAGGCAATACAGAAAAATGGCGAAGTGTGCAGAAAAATATAACTGACAACAAGGAGAAGTGTAAGAGCACAAAGGATGCTATGCACAAGCAGTGTTACGCCCGTTGTTGGTATTTCTTGCTGTTCTTGTAGCCATAGAAGCAGTCTTTCTCCGTTCCATTGTTCAGCAACGTAGCGTGTCACGTAGAGCGAATTGAGCGCGAGTTTGCCGCGAAAGCCAGAAAGCGGAGTCAGCTCCCGCACGATGGCCTGTCGAAAGCGGATGGCGTCTTTGTCTGGTATTGTGCTGAGGAGCCATTCACGTAACCGCTCGGAACCTTCAAAGGAAACGCACGTGTTGATAAGCTGATGAAGCGAACGCGCACCCGTAATGTCCAGATCGGTATCAAAGGGATGGTCCGCGTGTTCATCTCGTGGTGCTGTGGCTGGTATGTTTTCCCAATCGAGGCGGATCCGTGCGATTTGCGTATTCTTTAGTTGCAGCCATACACGATGCCTGACAAGGCTTTTATCTACTTTGGTATGACGGCGATGCGCGATCAAAAAAAGTACAACTGTGAGCGGAATGCACAGCAGACCTAGCCAATGTATAACGCTAAATATAGCAATCGTGAGGGCAGTTCCACCAAGGATAATCGCAAGCTTCATAGGCCAGAAGCCACTACTCACAGCATTCAAGGTTTCCAATCGACGCGTAATACGCTCCATTTGTCGCTCTAGTGCAGCTACACGAGCGGCTTTTGTGATAACCATTATATCCTCTTCTAAACACAAAAATATCTTGCTTGATTCAGATACGGTCATACACAGCAAAAGTTTTTCTTTTATTAGAGCAGATAGGCAACATCGACGATATGGGCTGCTGTTTGCTCCTCCTCTTCATAGCGTCGAAAGAGTTCAAGGTCCTTGAGTGTATCGACATCGAGGGAAAGTCCGGGGCGTTTTACCTGTGTTGTAAGCAATTCACGCCGCTCGGCCTCTTCTTGATAGCGTTGCAGGCTGTTAGGGCCAAAGACATAGGGAAGTGTTAGTGGGGGGCGCATCAGCACTGCATTGGTGCCCGTTCCCTCTTGTGATGGTGCAAGCACAACTTCATAATGTTGAGAAGCTAGCAGCATACGTTCGATATCGCTTTGTTGCAGGAGCGGAAGATCAGCAGAGATGGTGAGCAAAGCTGTTGTGCCTTGCGCAATTTCTCGTTTTGCTGCGGCTTGTAATGCGGGATTATGGCCTTGTTTTTCCTCCAAAAGCGTGTAGGCCCCCCACATTTCCGCGTAGTCTAAGACTCGTTGGTCTGGACTCACGACTGAAACACGTTCAAGTGTGGAACAATCCAGGAGTGTTTGAATGACGTGATTGAGCATGGTTAAGACCAACTCTTCGCGCTGATATAGGGTGAGATGTGGCGCGAGTCGGCTTTTGACCTCACTCAACGCCTTAACCGGAATAAGTGCATGATACATTTGAGTACTATTTCCACTAAAAAAACATTGTTTAAAAAGATAGGCCCGCTGCCTGTAAGACAGTCTGGGCGAGAGCTTTTTTTGTCGCACTATCACGCATAATGGTATCTGTGACGACCGTGGGAATACCCAAGTCTTCAATCGCGGTAGCAAGACTTTTGTCCTGTTCGTCAATGACCATCACGTCCAGAAAATCGCGATAACGACGTGCCACCCCTACGGCAGAGACATCAAGTCCCAGCCCGCTCATGAGTTTGTCGGCTGGTCCTTTGATTGGTGCGCCACCGATAATAGGACTGACCGCTACTATCATTCCGCTTGCCTCATGTAAGACATCATGTATTCCAAGTACTGATAAGATACTGCCGATACTGACAATAGGATTACTGGGTGCGATTAAAATAGCGTCAGCCTCTCTCAAGGCGTCGAGTACACCAGGAGCAGGCTTGGCCTCCTGTGCGCCCACAAAGACAACATCCTGAACTTCGTCAATAGTGCGCCGTTTCACCATATATTCCTGAAAATGGAGTAATCCTGCAGGCGTTTGAATGTGTGTCGCGATGGGCTGATCGCTCATAGGCAAGACACGTACACCTAGACCGAGTTGTGTGCGAATGTTGTCTGCGACCTCGCTAAGTGTTTTGCCCTCACGTAACAGGTGAGTACGGTGAATGTGTGTTGCGAGGTCACGGTCGCCGAGCATAAACCAATCCTCTTCACCATACTTGGTCAGTTGTTGCATAGTGTTGTAGGTATCGTCGCGTACTCCCCAGCCATGGGCTTCATCAACCATGCCTGTGAGTGTATACATCACGATGTCGCTATCGGGCGAGACATGCAAGCCGTAGAAATTTCGGTCATCACCTGTATTGACAATCACCGTTATCTGTTCCTGTGGCACAACCTGCACCACACCTTGTAAAAAGCGTGCCGCGCCAACGCCACCCGCGAGAACAACAATCATCTTTTTCCCTCAATCAAAACGTACAATTAAACTATTCAATGGAAGCCGTTCGCGCCGTTTCGGATCGGCAGCGGCATAACCTATGGTAATAAGTGCTTGTGGAATGAGCCGAGTATCGAGTTTCAGGGCGTCACATACCACCTCTGGACAGAACAGTGGAGCACACATCCAACCAGCATCAAGGCCGAGATCATAGGTCATAAGCAACATATTTTGTATTGCCGCTCCTATGCTCTGCACCGCCATCGTTGTTTCATCTTCTTGTCTCTGCTCATCAGGATAGGTGTCAAGGTCTTCCAGATAGAGGCAAGGGATAATGATCGCGGGCGCGTTCAAGATGCGTTGGCGTGCTTTTTCGCGACGGATGTTGACAATCGCTGCATCTTGTCCATCCATCTCAAGAGTACGCTGCCACGTTTCACCCATGCTGTCTGCAAGTACCTGTTTTGGTTCTTGTCGTGTTAAGACGGCAAAACGCCAGGGTTGTCTGCCATGAGGCGAAGGTGCCCAGCGTGCTGCTTCTAGTATCTGCTCTAACTGCTCTCGTGTTACAGGATGCTGCTGATAACTACGTACACTACGCCGACTGCGTAAGAGTGTAGCAAGGTCAGACGAGCGACTCGGCTGCGTTTCCTGTCGTATTTCGGAATGTATTGTCACGCGGTATTACTTTCTGATAAGGCTACTTAGCGAAACATATCTGATGCACCATCGCGTATCAGCGTATTCGCGTCGCTCTCTGATGGAATGTAGGCATAGCCGCGAATGAGTGCAACCGGAACACGATCAATCTTGCCCATCACGAGTTCGGCGGCTGAGGCTAACTCATCGGCAACCGCAATGGCACTTGCTTGCAGTTCATAGCCATACGGGTCGATTTGACCGCGATAATCAACCACTGATTCCAAGCCAGCTACACCGATTGCGTTATTGACCTGCCCAGAACGCCACGGACGCCCCCAGGTATCGGAAATGATAATGGCAATGTCGGGCTGAGGTTGCTTTTCCGATAACTGTTGTAGCCGTACACGAATCTCGCGTGCCGAGCGATTTGAGTCAACGGGTAACAAGGCTAATTGACGCTTGCCACCAATGTTTGACTCATCTACTCCTGCGTTGGCGCAAATAAAGCCGTGATGTGTCTCGCTAATTAAGACGCCATGATCCATGCGCACAATGCGTTTACTCTCCCGCAAAACCACTTCGAGATGCTGTGCATCCTTTTTGCTCTGCTGGGCGGCGATACGTGCAAACTCCGATGGCTCAATCTCATCAAGGTTGACGAGTTGTCCCTCAGCTTTCGAGACGATTTTTTGCGTTATGACCAGCACATCTCCTTGTTCAATCTCAAGGTATTGTGCTTGTAGAGCGTCATGTATAAGTTTTCCCAGGTCGGTTCCGGGTGGGATTTCGCCGATACCCATGATAGGTAATATGCGTAATTCGTTTGCCATTTAGCTCCTCGTCATGTATGATTATCATCAAAGAGTTACTACAACACAAAATAAAGGAGTAACTCTCTTCGGAATTGTAGCACTTTATAGTACTAAGTCACATAATGAAACTCGAACGTGCCCTGGAGCGCGTTATAAGGACATAGGTACATGTATAAAGTGGAAAACAAAAATTGTTTCTTTTTTATTCTATGATAGCAGGGAGAAAGATTGCTATGTCACTCAGTAAGACACTTGGTCATTCGTTATTAGCGGGTATATTTATTATAAATGGGTATGGTGCGTTTGCAGAACCGGGGGGGCGTGTTACGATGGTAGATCGGGCTGGTATTCCGGCCCCGAGACAAGCTGTCATCTTTAATGGGGCCGCAATGGTTGTTGGGGGAACAGCATTAGCTGTTGGATTCTTGCCGAAGCTTGCCGCTCTTGGATTGATAGGGTCACTTGTTCCTACAACGCTCGTTGGGCATGCTTTCTGGCAAGAGACAACACCACAAGGACGTGCAATGCATCAAGGTCAATTCTTGAAAAATCTTTCTATGATTGGTGGCTTACTACTCGTCCTACTCGAAAAAGATTAAGGATGTCCATATGAGCGAGTCTGAACTAAACAAGGTCGCAATGGTCGTCGTTGCACATGAGGACGATGCCGAGTTTGCCTGTTCGGGTACAATTGCGACATGGGTACGTGATGGCTGGGATGCCTACTATGTCATTTGTGCCGATGGTGGAAGTGGTGGCTCTGATGAGGCAACGGACGTGAGTCCTGCAGCACGTCAACGCGTTGTCGAGACGCGCAAGGAAGAGCAGCGTAATGCAGGTAAGGTACTTGGCTTAAAAGATGTCTACTTTCTTGGCTATCCTGATGGACAGTTGGAGCCATCGCTAGAGATGCGTCGCGATATTGTGCGTCTGTTGCGTACTCACAAGCCATCGCGCGTGATTTGTCAATCGCCGGACCGCTCGTGGACACCAGAATATATCTTGCAACGGGATCACCGCGATCATCTCACGGCAGGACGTGCGACACTGGAGGCCATCTATCCAGCGTCACAAAATCCCTGGGATTTTCCAGAACTGATGCAAGAGGGTCTCAAACCGCACAAGGTCTCAGAGGTCTACATTGCTGGTGCGCCTGTACAAAACTTCGCGGTTGATATCACTCCGGTTATTGATATCAAGATGCAAGCGTTGCGTGCCCACGTAAGCCAGTTTGAGAACGGTACGATAGAAGTAGAGCAGATGATACGTGAGTTTGGCAAGGAAACTGGCAAAAAGTACGAGTACGAGTATGCCGAAGAGTTTCATTTGGCGAAAAACAGATAATAAATAATGGAAGAATGCAAGGATAAGAGCCAGCGAAATTTCGCTGGCTCTTATCCTTGCATTCTTCCATTATTTTGTGGCATACTTATCCTTAGAGACCTTCGGGGCAGGGTGCAATTCCCGACCGGCGGTGAAGTACATGTGCGCGGTACATGTGCTAAGCCCGCGAGTCTCCATTCTGTTGCGAGGCAGAATGGTGGACAGGATTCGGTGTGATTCCGAAGCCGACAGTATAGTCTGGATGGGAGAAGGTTTAAATGAAAATCAATGTGTCCTGTTACAGAGTTGTAATAGGTCTATTAGTGCATACTTTGTGTCACTAATGATTTTCCGGTACCTCCCTACAATGCCTCCCAAGTGTCAGTTGAATTGACGGTTTTTCCTGCTTTGTTTTAGGACGAACGGTCAGTGTAGCTATGACTAAGGGAAGTCTAATGAGTGTTACAACCTCTACGACAAAAGAGGCACCTACAACGGTGTCCGCGTATGCGCAAGCACAGGATGACTTGCAGCAACGTCCAATACGCACAAATAACGTGCGTACTTCTCATCGAAACGCGTCAGGGCGGTTTCTCTTGATTACGCCATCACTTATGCTGGCCCTACTGCTCCTCATAAGTTGGTATGTGAGCACAACAGCAGGTCACGTTTCGAGTCTCTTCTTACCCGCTCCGGGTGATGTTCTTGCGCGTTTGACGGATGGCCTGGGTGCTGGAATGTATCTCAGGGATGCGCTTGTTGTCACACTGCAAGAAAGCTTTTTGGGTTTCTTATTGGCAGTTGTTGTCGCGTTGCCACTAGGATATGGAATCGCGAAGTCGCGATTCTTAGCTATCACCATTCAGCCGTACTTATCGGCTGGTCAGGCAATTCCAGCACTTGTGATTGCTCCTTTCCTAATTTTATGGTTAGGATACGGATTGGTGCCTATCATGGTGATATGCATGCTGGTTGTACTTTTCCCAATGGTGATAAACACAATCCTTGGTGTGCAGACCATCGACTCAGCCCTGACTGATGCCGCACGAGTTGAGGGAGCTTCGGGCTGGTCGCTACTCGCGCATATCGAGTTTCCACTAGCATTGCCTTCTCTGCTTGCCGCAGTACGCACAGGCTTAACACTGTCGATTACTGGTGCGGTAGTGGGTGAGTTTGTCAGTGGTGGGGCGGCAGGGCTTGGCTCACTTGTTCTGCAAGGTCAGCATCAGTACGATACGCCATTAATGTTCGCCGCAGTTATTGTGCTCGCTATTTTAGCAGCACTATACTATGGTGCGACGTGGCTGTTAGTGAAACTCGCTGAAATCATTTATTAGGAAGACATTCCAAGAAAACGGAGAAACACCTCGATGCCTATTCGTCATCGTCCAGCTACCTTTTTGCCCATTTTGTCCATGTGTGCGCTATTTGCACTCTTATTGAGTGCGTGTGGTAGTAGCACAACAACTGGTGGGGGCAATACAACAACACAGCCAACAACCAAAAATATCTCTATTGGACTTGGCTACATTGCTGATATTCAATTTGCCCCGTTTTACGTCGCCCAAAGTAAGGGCTATTACAAAGCGGCAGGTTTGAATGTGACCTTTAATCAAGGCATTGTGCCTGATTTGATTGGCTCAATGGTTGCAGGTAAGAACAACTTTGTCTTCGCTGGTGGAGATGAAACTTTGCAGGCTCGCGATAAACATGTCAAAGCGATTGATGTCGCCACCATTTTCCAGAAATATCCTGTGAGCGTGATTGTGCCTGCTAACTCCTCCATTAAGACACTTGCTGATCTCAAGGGACATACGATTGGTGTTCCTGGTCCATATGGCTCAACATACACGGGTTTGTTGGCGTTGCTGTACAGTGCGAAACTCTCGCTGTCCGATGTGAAAGTGCAATCAATCGGTTTCACACAAGTGGCGGCTCTGGTTGGACATAAAGTAGACGCTGTAGTAGGTTACTCGAACAATGAGCCACTTCAATTAAGAGCGAAGGGCTTTGATGTGCGCACATTCGATGTGTCAAATTACCAGCCTCTTGTCTCGAACGGCATTATAACGACAGAGGATACCTATGCCAGTCAGCCACAGATGGTGCGAGATTTCGTGCAGGCAACGTTGAAGGGACTCAAAGATGTAATCGCGGACCCATCGGGAGCGGTCACGCTTTGTAGACCGTTTATTCCTGGCTTGACCAATACAGCACAAACACTCAACGAATTGAAGGCAACCATTCCTATCTGGCAAGGCAATGGACAGCTTGGGTACAACGATAGTGCTACATGGTCATCAATGGAGAAATTCCTGGTGGCGCAAAAGCTTATTGGGCCTGTGCAGGATGTTACGCAAGCCTATAGCAACAAGGGTGTAGTGTAGTATTAGATTCAAGACGAGGGACAGCTGTGAAAATAAAGAAGATATTTTCACGGCTGTCCCTCGTCTTGAATCCAGGTAAAGTTATTGAGTATGAACGGGTCAAACTACAGCTCTAACTCACGTGCTAGGAGCTGCTCGATTTTTTCAGTGGTCCCAGAGTTGTTGCGATGTGTGTGAATCAGAAGCCGAAGATCAGAGGAATCGACCGCTTGTAACCAGAGAAAGTCAAAGCACAGTTCTCCTACGAGCGGATGGTGCATCGTTTTCCGCCCTTCCGACACGTTAAGCACATCGTGACGATCCCATAATTGCCGAAACTCTGGACTGATTCGGGAGAGTTCTGTGATCCGTTTGGCCCACCAAGGATCGTTGATAAAACGACCATATTCAGCGCGAAATTGTGCCACAAATACTCGTGCAATTTCCTCCCACTCCTTGTTTCCTTGTGGCAAAGGTAACGTGAATAATCGCCAGATCAAGTTTCGCTCTCGCTCAGATAGTGTGGCAAAGTCGCCAAAAACGACACAGTAGGCTGTATTCCACGCTATGACATTCAACCGAGTATCAACAACACACGCTGGGATGGTCCCTAGTTGATTAAGAAATTGTTGTAAGGTAAGGCTGATCGCCGTTGATGAAAATGACTCTACTGGTGGTGGCTGTCCGTGTGCAAGCACAAATAAATGTGCGCGTTCGTTCGCGTCTAGTTGTAACGCTCTCGCCAGACGTTCCAATACTTGAGCAGAGACATGAATATCTCGTCTCTGCTCAAGCCACGTATACCACTCAGGGCTTACTCCAGCGAGCTGAGCTACTTCTGCCCGCCGTAACCCCGGTGTACGCCTTCGAGTCCCTCCAGGTAATCCGACCTGTTCTGGTGATACGCGAGCGCGGCGGCTCCGCAAGAACTCTGCTAATTCGTGATGACGATCCAACTCCAATGAATTCATAGGCACGTGACATTCTCCGCTCAATAATATGACTGGAAACTAGAAGTGCTAGTTCTAGGATAAATGCTTCTCTCGTTAAAACCTGTCTCTCATTATACACTAGTCAGGGATGAGATGAGCGAACTTCATCATGGAGCATCCCAATACTAAGTCTATCTAATGGAGGAATTTCCTATGAGAGTTTTCGTTACCGGAGCAACTGGATATATCGGTTCTGCCATCGTCCGCGAATTGCTTGCAGCGGGTCATCAGGTCGTCGGCCTCGCCCGCTCAGACATAAATGCTGCGTCGCTTGCCGCTGTCGGTGCAGAGGTGCATAGTGGTGCGCTCGATAATCTGGACAGCCTGCATAGTGGAGCAGCTGCATCAGATGGTGTTATCCATCTTGCGTTTAACCACGGCGACTTCTCGGACTTCCAGGGTGCCGCGCAAATGGACCTACGCGCTATCGAGACGATTGGAGCCGCACTTCAAGGTTCCGGCAAGCCGTTCGTGATCACCTCAGGAACGTTGATGCTCACCTTTTTCCTTCCGCCTGGGCGTCTCGGAACGGAGAAGGACGTAGCCGACACCGGGTCGGTTGCACCCCGGATCGTATCGGAGAATGCAGCGATTGCGCTGGCCGCACGCGAGGTGCGCTCGTCAATCGTGCGACTCGCACCGTCCGTACACAGTGATGCTGACAAGTACGGCTTCGTTCCGACTTTGATCGGTATTGCTCGTGCAAAGGGCGTATCAGCCTACGTTGGTGACGGCTCGAACCGCTGGCCCGCCGTGCATTTACTCGATGCAGCACGCCTATTCCGTCTGGCATTGGAGAAGGCACCTGCGGGATCAGTGCTGCACGGAGCTGGTGAGGAGGGCGTGCCGTTCCGAGAAATTGCTGAGGCTATCGGTCGGCAACTGAAGCTGCCTGTTGTCAGCATCGAGGCTTCGGACGCGGGTGACCACTTCGGCTTCCTCTCCGCCTTCGTGCCGACTGATAACCCAACGTCGAGCAAGCAGACACAGGAACTCTTGGGATGGCGACCAGAGGGTCCTACACTGATCGCGGACATTGAACAAGGTCACTACTTCAATCATGAGGTGTGATGTCCAAGAGGGAAGTCTTCATGAGGTAAAATTCTATCAGAAGCGAGATGCTAGTGATAGAGTTTTACCCGTATACACGTATATAAACCTATTATGGGTAGCTTAAGACGCGGGTGTGTAAAGTGCAAAATTGCTTGCTGTCACTGTTCCTCCCTGATCTAAGGCGATGCCAGCGGTGCCTGTCGCATATCTTGCGCTATAGGCACCTGCTAGTTTATTGCCATTGGCATAGAACGTGAAGTTGTTTCCCGTTACTACAATAGCGAGTGTGACAAGGGCATGACTATCTCCTAACGTTCCACGTTTGAAACGTATCGCTTTGCCTGTATTGTTATCGTAAACATACGCTCCCCATGTACCGTCGGGATGGATGAGGAATGCATACGTTCCTGGCTGATTTCCGGGTTGATTGCGAAAGTAGACGCCAAAGTCAGCCGTGGATGCAGGGTCTTGTTGTAGCTGTACCTGTATCACGTAGTCTGTGGGATATGTGTGTCCTGGAATCGATGTCAAGAACGTGCCAGCGAGTGACTGAGTTGGATTATTGAGTGACGTTTTTCCATTTTGACAGGAAACTTGGATGCCACTAGCGTTGTCCCATGCTCCTCCACCTGAGTCACACCCATTCCCTGCACCGGGGCTTGCCGCCGTGTACAATTGATTACCAACGGGTACTGTTGCTGGTTGAGTAGGTACTGCTGTTGGTTTTAGGGTTGGGGTAGGTGCTACTGTAGGCTGTTTTGTGGGAACTGGTGTTGCAGTTGGCGGAGCCTTTGTCGCCGTTGCCGCTACCGTGGGCTGGGCTGTTGCTCCTGCTGTTGGTGTTGTCCCTGTACTGCCCTGCTGGTTCCTATTCGTTAAGAAGATACCTCCAGTTATGCCAGCAATAATGAGTATAAGCGCAACAAGAACACCCAGGATGACAAGCAGAGGGCGATTGGTATTCCGCGCTGGCGTTTGATATGGTGTTGCACCAAGCGGGGTGTTATATGGTGGTGGATATGGAGGTTGTTGATAGTTTCCATAGCTATTTATCTGCTGACTGCTTGGGTTGTTCTGATTGTAGTAGAGAGGCTCTTGCTGCGGAGAAGACGTAGTATATGGTCTTTGTGCTGTCTGGGCAACGGTAGGTTCTGCGGAAAAAGCAGGGTTGTTTTGTATATCAACGACATAGGGAACATAGGGTGCAGGAGCTTGGCTTATGGCTCTACGAAAATCGCGTGCAAAAGCACTCACAGACGGATAACGGTCTTCTCGCCTCTTTGCTGTGGCCTTTTGTATGACTGCATCGACAGGAGCAGGAATAGCTGGATTGAGTTGGTTGAGCGAAGGTAATGCCTCTTGCATGTGCTTTGTGATGACAACAATAGGCGTGTTTCCTCTAAATGGCACATGTCCACTAAGCATTTGAAAGAGGACCACGCCAAGTTCGTAGATGTCGGCGCGATAATCGACCTGTTCACCATTGACCATCTCTGGTGCCATATATTCAGGCGTGCCAATAATCATGCCAGTACTGGTTAATCCTGAGCCACCGGAAGTGTCTTCCATAATATGGGCTATACCGAAGTCGGCGAGTACAAGTCTACCATCTGATGCTAACAAGAAGTTGGCGGGTTTCAAATCGCGATGTATGACGCCTTGTCCATGTGCATAATCAAGTGCTGATGCGGCCTGATCCAGATAGGTGGCGGTCTGTGCGAGTGGAAGCGCACCTTGTCTTTGTAGTACATCGCGCAAACTTCCACCTGTAAGATAGGGCATGACTAAATACGCCAGGTTATCTTGTTCGCCATATTCGTAAATCGGCATGATATTAACGTGTTCGAGTTTTGCTATAACGTCAGCCTCACGACGGAAGCGAGCAAGAAATGCTTCATACACGTCGCTACTCATCGCAGTATTTGGTAACAAGACCTTCACCGCAACCCTACGTGCTGGTCGCGTCTGATGCGCGAGGTATACCGCCCCCATACCACCTTGTCCAACAAGATTTTCAAGGACACACGTTCCGAGTGTTCTGCCTGTAAGGTCTCCTCTATTGCTAGCCATCGCTTTGCCGATTACCTCTTCTCTTACTAGTTCCTATTATCTATTACAACGTCGCATTTTAGCTTTTTATAACGTTTCCTCTTAGTTTTTGCGGCAATTGTGCTAGTCGAGTGTGAACCTGTTGCAACATTGCATCACTTTTACAAAACGCGAACCGTACATAATTCCGCCCAATGTGAGCGTGTTCCTGACCATAAAACGTGTCTGGTGGAATGCACGCCACGCCGATTTCTTGTATCAAGTACTGTGTGAATGCGAGTGATGTTCCCGCAAAAACGTTTGAAAAATCCGCCATGACAAAGTATGTGCCTTCCGGCGCGACGCATGAAAGTCCAGCACTTTCGAGGGCGGCAAGCATGAGTTGAAGCTTGCTCTCATACATGGCCTGAAACTCTTGATAGTATGTTGCTGGCAGGTTGAGTGCATATGCCATTGCCTCTTGTGACGGATAATGGACCGCGAAGGTTACAAATTGGTGCGCACGCATGACCCCTTCAATCAAATGCGGTGTTCCATAGACCCAGCCAATTTTCCAGCCTGTCGCGCTAAACAACTTACCTGCGCTGCTGACCGTCACAGTTCGCTCAAACATGCCCGGCAAGGTAGCAATAGGAATATGCTGCGCGTTCCCAAATAGTAAATGTTCATAGACTTCATCAGAAATAACCGTTACATCGTGCTCGATACACAATTCAGCAATCAAGCTCAACTCTTGGCGGGTAAAGACGCGACCTGTAGGGTTATGAGGAGTATTCAAAATAATCGCACGCGTCTTTGAGGTGAAGGCAGCGCGAAGCTCGTCGGCATCAAAGGTCCATGTGGGAGGATGTAAAGCAACATAGACGGGAACAGCGTTTGCCATAATAATTCCTGGTACGTAGGAGTCGTAAAATGGCTCGATCACGATCACTTCATCACCCGGATCGACAAGTCCCATGAGTGCTGCGAGAATCCCCTCAGTCGCGCCCGATGTAATGACGACTCCATCAGTTGGATGAATGTCCATGCTATAAAAACGCGCTGCATGATCGGCAACGGCTTGACGCAATGAAGAACTGCCAGGGCCAGGAGCGTATTGATTATACTTTCCTGATTGTGCAGCCTGCGTCAGTTGTTGCACGATGTCGGGTGGCGTATCAAAATCCGGTTTTCCCTGTCCCAGATTGAGTGCTCCGTACTGTTGTGCAAGTGTGTTGATCTCTGTAAAGATGGTTGTGCCAAAGGTTGACACGCGGTTGGCTGAGGTGGACATATATGGACTCCGTTAGTATGAAATAGTGTATAGTAAGTACTATACCATAGCATGGTGTGGAGAGCATAACTTACTCATTAATTGGAGAATTTTTTTTACGATTGCCGAGAAAAACTACTTGGAGATACATGAAAGGAAGAAACATGAGCATACAGCCATTCAGCATTGACGTACCTCAGACTGTCCTTGATGATCTACATACACGCTTGGAACATACACGCTGGCCTGATGAGATTGATGGCTCAGAATGGGATTTTGGGTCTAGTTTAAACTACATGCAAGACATCGTGACGTATTGGCGAAACCACTTCGATTGGCGTCAGCAAGAGGCGGAACTCAATCGTTTCACGCAGTTTCGTGCCGAGATTGATGGCTTTGGGATTCACTTTCTGCATGAGCGCGGCAAAGGACCAAATCCACTTCCGCTCATCATTTCTCACGGTTGGCCTGGGTCGTTCTATGAGATGCATAAAATTCTTCCTCTATTGACCGACCCTGCTCAATATGGAGGCGATGCTGCTGATGCCTTCGATGTGATCGTTCCCTCACTACCAGGTTTTGGCTTCTCTGATCGACCTCATCAAAGTGGAATGAATATGACGCGTACAGCAGGGCTGTGGGTACATCTGATGACCAAAGAGCTTGGCTACACGCGCTTTGGAGCTTCAGGAGGCGATATTGGATCGGGAGTGACTCAACGCTTGGCTCTGAATTATCCAGAGCTTCTCGTTGGCATCCATCTTAACTATTTCAGTAGTCGTAACCTGCCTCCAAATCCCTCTCCAGCTGAACGAGAATACATAGAAAAGGTGCAACAATGGAGCCAACAGGAGGGTGCTTATTCTCACATGCATCAGACCAAGCCTCAAACACTCGCCTATGGACTCAACGACTCTCCTACAGGTCTGGCCGCTTGGATTATTGAGAAATTCCGTAGTTGGAGCGACTGCGACGGTGATATCGAGCGAAGCTTTAGCAACGACGAACTACTCACGAATGTGATGATCTACTGGGTCACACAGACGATTCGCTCCTCCACCTACATGTATTACGAGAACAGCAAAGACCCATTAAATCTGTCACAGAATCAACGTCTCGAAGTGCCTGCCGGATACGCACAGTTTCCAAAGGAGATTGGAGACCCGCCACGTGAACTGGTGGAGCGTACATTGCGCATTGCTCGCTGGACATCGATGCCACGAGGGGGTCATTTCGCAGCATTGGAAGAGCCGCAACTTCTTGCTGAAGACCTCCGTGCCTTCTTCCGTCCACTCCGACCTAAAGCTTAAATGAAGAGCTTTTTCACCGTCCCAGGTTGAGTGCGCTTTTTTGTGCTAACTCTTGACACTGTTCTCGCCAAAATATTAAACTATGTATAGGTTTGATGTGAGTAAAATATTAAACTGAGTATAATAAATGAGGAGCACATATGAATAACTCAGGTGAGAACGTTGGGTCAGCAGGGTTCATCCCTACTACTCTTTTTAGCAATGAATTTGCTGCCAATCCGTTTCCTCTGTTTGCACAGTTGCGCTCGGCAGGAGCTGTAGTTGCTGTACCCGCACCGTTTGGGCCTGGCGCACCTCCGGTTTGGATAGTGACACAGCTTGAGGAAGCCGTTCAGGTCTTGAAAAATCAACTCTTTACCGTTGATCCCTCAGCTATCTCGCACGATGATGAGCAGCTATCTTCTTCGCAGAATCTCATAGAAGAAGGACTTCAAGGAGGAATCTTGGGTCACTCGATGATTGCCGTTGATGAGCCAGATCATCGTCGTTTGAGAAGTCTTGTTTCCAAGGTCTTTACGCCCAAGTATATCCAAAGCTTACGTCCCAGCATTCAGCAGATTGCTGATGAGTTGCTGGATCGCGTCCAGAATCGGGGGCATATGGACCTAGTGAACGAGTATGCATTCCCTCTGCCGATCACGGTGATCTCGACGATGTTGGGAGTGCCATCGGAGGGACAAACGCTTATTCGGGAATGGTCTGAACTGTTTACTGGTGGGGGAGTCATGCGCCAAGATTCCTCTGGTGTGCTGGTCACACAGACGTTTGTAGACTATCTCAATCAGCTCATTGCGGAGAAACGAGTGCATCCTCAGGAGGATTTGATCAGCCAGCTTGTTCAGCTCGAAGAGGCTGGTGATCGGCTTAATCAGGATGAACTGCTCTCGATGATCGCGTTGCTCATTTTTGCTGGGCATGAGACAACATCGAACTTGATTGGCAATGGGATACTGATGTTGTTTGATTATCCTGAACAATTGCAGCACTTGAGAGCGAATCTCAGTCTCGTGCCTACAGCAGTGGAAGAGTTTTTGCGCTACAATGGTCCTGTTCTCTCTCCTGCACCTCGCTATGCGACTGAGGATGTGATGCTGGGTGGTCAACAAATTCGGAAAGGTGATATGGTGCTGACGATGTTGGGGTCGGCGAATCGTGATGAGTCCCAATTCACACAGCCAGAGGAGATGGATATCGCTCGGAGCCTCAATCGTCATGTTGCCTTTGGACAAGGAATTCATGTGTGCTTGGGAGCACCACTGGCGCGACTGGAAGGCGATGTTGCCTTCACAACGCTACTCCGACGCCTGCCAGATTTGCGGCTTGCGATACCACGCGATACGATCACCTGGAATGGTGGTTTTGCCTTGCATGGGATCACTAGCTTACCTGTCGCCTTCTAATCGGTCTTCCAGAAACTAGAGAGCGTTGTGTCTCTCATCACATCACATGTGGAGTGAGAATAGAGATTGAGTAGAACAGAGTGGGTTTTGCTGCTCAATTTCTGTCTTTCTCGTACACATTTAGAAAAGAAAGGCATTCATGAAAAAACAGGAGATCGAGCGTGTCCCGCTACGGGAACGTAATAAGCAACGGGTTCTCCAGCGTATTCAGGAGGCTGCTTTTGAGCTGTTTCGGACGGTTGGGTATGAGCAAACAACGATGGAAGAGATCGCTGAGAAGGCTGAAACGAGTCGTGGTACCTTATTCAATTACTTTCCAACGAAAAGCTCGTTATGGCTTCCGTTTTTGAAACAACGATATGTTAAGCAGGTGCAACCAGAGGTGACTGTATATATAAATACTCATCCATCCACACTTCAAGCCCTGAGTTTTCTCTTTACGCGTATCTATGAACACATCTTCCAATTCCCTGAAATAGTTCGCGCACTTCAGGCTCTACAGCAGGAAGTTTTGCAGCCTCATCCCCAGGATGTTGACATCAACAAAGATACAGGCTTTCTTGATATGATACAGACAATTTTGTTGCGTGGTCAACAGCACGGTGACGTTCGTAGGGATATTCCTCTTGAGAAACTGACACGATATGTGACAGTGTTATACATCTCTCATGTGTACGAACTGCTCGAAAAGAATGCGCCACCAGAATATATGCTTGATATAGAGAGCTTACTGGAGTTTCTGCATTCTGGCTTATCCTAATAGTTTGTAACGAAGGAGAGACCATTCTACGCTTCGGGCGGTTCTGTATGAATGACCACGGAGTCCAGGTGGGGATACTCATGACGCAACCTGCGTTTGATTTCTTCGGCCTGGATATGTGCTTGACTAAGCGGTACCTGGGCATCGAATGTCGTGTGAAGCACAAGGTCAAGTTTGTCTTCTACGTGGTCGGTCGTGTTCCCTTTTTTTCCATTTGCTCCCACGAGATTTGGTTGAGAGCGATAGAGGTGAATGTCGTGTGCGCTTCCTGTACCAGCGACACTATCAGCGATAGCAGAGATTGTGGTTTTCATGTCGTTATAGTTTTGTGTTACTTCTTGACGCGGTACTACAATCTCATTGGGGGCTTCCAAGTGTGTTGTGACACGTCTGAGACGGTCGTTGCCATCTAATACAGCTTGTTCCAGTCGTGATGCCACCGCATGAGCCTCTTGTAGGTTCATATCGGATTGCACTTCAACATCAAAATCAGCCTCTAAGCGTCCATTGACATCTCGTACATGAATATCGTGTGCATGAACTCCTTGCAGTTCGGCGAGATAATGGATTTGGTCCGTGACGGTCTCTTGTGGTGATGCGGTAGGCTCGACGTGTACGACCACATCGACCTCTCCCTGTGGAGAGACATTGTGTAGGCCATCACGTGCAGCCTTCTCGACATCTTCTGAGAGTTCGTGTATTTGCTCAAAGCTGTACGTGCGTGGTGCCGCGATGATGACATCGGTAAAGAGTTTGTTACCCGCACGCCTCATGCGAATACGCCGTACCTCTGTCACTCCCTTCACATGGTCAATTTGTCCTTGTATCTGTGGTGTAAGCTCATCGGGAGCGCGGTCAAGGAGGGCATCAATCGTCTCTTTTGCGAGTCGTAGACCAACCCAGATGACAATGCCTGAAACACCGAGTGCCGCGATTGCATCCGCTTGTGATAACCATGAGGGCAGCGAAAAATGGTGTGTTAGCCACACAACGAGTAGACCTGCGATAACAACAGCAGAACTCCAAATGTCTGTACTGAAATGTAAGGCGTCGGCTTCTAATGCTTGACTACCCAGGCGACGAGCCACTCGTAACAGGATACGTGAACGTGTCACATCAACTCCGATAGATATCAGCATAACCACGAATGCCCATATACTAATGTTGACTTGCCCTTCATGAAACAACAAACGGAGTACGGCCTCATAGATAACCCATAGCGCAGTTATTAAGAGCAGTACAGCTTCAAAAAAAGCTGAAAGATTTTCTATTTTATAATGACCATAATTATGTGTCGCGTCAGCAGGTTTGTCCGCCACGCGCACCGCAAAAAAGGTCATAAGTGCCGCCACAAGGTCCAGGCCAGAGTGTGCAGCCTCCGCGAGAATACCGAGACTTCCCGTGAGCAGGGCAACAACGATCTTGAGGGTCGTAAGCCCAATTGCGGCTCCAACCGACGACAGTGCGACCATGGTCTTTTCGCGATGTGCTTCTTTGTCATATGGCATAGAGGTGGATGGTCTCCTCTGTAAGTGTTTTCATGATGATATGTTACCTATGCTCTCATTGTACGCAAACCGTTGTCATAGGGCAAGGTCTATAGTTATGAGAAATGCATTCCACTTGATAACACGAGAACCACTATGGTTATTTCCACCATATAATTGTGTTACTTACCACCAAAAATAAAATTGACATTCGCTTTCCATACTGGTATCCTTAGAGGTAAGACAATTAAATAGAGACTGACCCGCTTTGATCGAACAGAGTATGAGCATAGTGTCCAACAGCGATCCGATGAATGGTGAGAGATCGGAATGGGTGTGCTAGCTCAGAACCGCTTCGTGAGCGGCTGACCGAAGAAAGTCACTGTGTGACAAGTAGGTATGGGTGGATGACTCCCACGCAGCACAAGAGTCAACAAAAAAGTGGTCTTTCCACATTTGCTACGCTGAGGTAGGGAATGTGGGCCGTGAAGAATGCGGCTTCGCAAGAATGAAAGACAATGTGGGTGGTACCACGGGAGCAACATATTTGCCCTCGTCCCTGATATAGGGGACGAGGGCTTTTTTTATGAGTTTGATGGCCTTGATTACTCACACCTTTCTAAAGGAGAAGCGCATGGTGACTGTTTCTATCGTCAATGTGACGAGCTATACTGCCCTGGAATTGTTACGTTTGCTCGCACAACATCCTCAGTTTGTCGTTACCTCCGTAACGGGACGTAGTGCAGCGGGTAAGCGTCTGGGTGAGGTTTTTCCACAACTGTATGCGCTTTCATCGGTAATTGACCCGACTTTGATGATTACAGAGGAAGCGGAGAAAACGGACCTTGCTTTTGTCTGTTTGCCTCATGCGGCGGCGGCAGATGCTGTGCTCACGCTTTTAGCGCGAGGCACAAAGGTTGTCGATTTGTCCGCCGACTTCCGTTTGCATGATGTGACCGTTTATGAGGAGTGGTACAAACATACACATCCTGCACCCGCACTTTTGGAAACGACCGCGTATGGTTTATGTGAACTGCATCGAGCACAGGTTATAGATGCATCACTTGTCGCTAATCCTGGCTGCTATGCAACTGCTTCCATACTTGCATTGGTGCCAGCCATTGCAGCAGGAATTATTCAACCTGGAATTATTATTGATGCGAAATCCGGTGTAAGCGGTGCTGGCCGTACACCTTCACTCACAACGCTCTATGACGAAGTGAATGAGAACATCAATGCTTATAGTCTCAGTGGACATCGGCACTTAGCAGAAATTACACAGGAACTCACAGAAGCTGTGCCAGATGACGATCATTCAGAGCAACTTCGAGTGACGTTTATTCCGCACCTTGTGCCAATGACACGTGGCATTCTTGCGACATGTTATGCAGACTTGAAGCAGCACTCGATCACAACAGAAGACGTGCGCGAACTCTACGAAAAACACTATGCGAACGAGCCATTTGTGCATGTTGTTGACTCATCACCACATACGAAGTGGACTTATGGGAGCAATCATTGTTTTATTCATCCCTTTATAGATGCTCGCACACAGAGATTGGTTGTCGTTTCGTGCCTTGATAATCTCGTGAAGGGGGCGTCAGGACAGGCGATACAAAACGCAAATATTCTTTATAGCTTACCAGAAACAACTGGATTGACAGCACTGGCTGTCTATCCGTAACGGAAGAGGGGATTTTTTATGGCTATTAGTTTTTCATTGACGCCGGAAGGCGACATTATCAACGATCAGCATCTCATCGCACAGGTACTCAGCGAGGCATTGCCGTACATTGATTTTTTAAAAGGTAAGACACTCGTGATAAAATTAGGTGGCAGTACGCTTGAGCATCAAGAGTCTGTGCTACAAG
>CAXTWV010000021.1:0-14772 GCA_964248005.1 uncultured Ktedonobacteraceae bacterium
GCTTTGCTCCATCATTGCACATGCTTTTTCATTTATCAAAAAACCACCTGAGTGGGCGGGTGAGACGGCAACTTCTTATTTTCCCGTGGGGCTGCCCCCAAAGTATCGTCAGAGCTGAAGAGCTTAACTTCCGTGTTCGGGATGGGAACGGGTGTACCCTCTTCGCTATAGTCACCAGCTCACCTGCACATGCAGGCGGTTTCTCTTCACACAATGTATAGTATCATAGACTTTGCGACTTGTCAACACCTTTTTGAGTAAATTTTAGAAGGGAACAATTACTAACGATCCCCTGCAACTACCGCCTCCTCAATTCTCATAGATAACAGCCGCGAGACACTTTCACGCATAGAGACACCGTATACGACTTGTGCAACGGTCATCGTAACACGATTATGGGTAATCACAATAAACTGTGTACGCTGTGCCAGGCGTTTCAAAATGTCACAAAAGCGAGTCACGTTTGACTCATCGAGGGCAGCATCTACTTCATCTAGCAAACAAAAGGGCGGTGGATTGATTTCTAGCAGGGCGAAGAGCAATGCGGCTGAGACGAGGGCGCGTTCTCCGCCAGAGAGCAGCGAGAGGTCTTGTACCTTCTTTCCAGGTGGTTGCACAATCACATCCACACCTGCTGGCATACTCGATGGCACAAGCTGTTCCTCCTCATTAGACTTGGCCGCAAGCAATTCGAGGCGTGCAGTCCCACCGTTGAAGAGTATTGTAAAGTGTTCGCGGAACCGCACATTGATGGCCTGGAATGTAACCTCGAATTGTCGCGCCATCGTGACATCAAGCTGACTGATGATGGAGTGTAGTTGTAGTGCGGCCTGTTCCATATCGGTGATTTGTGTTGAAAGAAACTCGAAGCGCGTGCGTGTTTCCTCATAGAGTTGAGGTGCATTGCTATCATAGCCACCCATAGCCTTGAGCCGACTACGAAGCGCGTCTACACGTCTACGCAATTTACGTAGCTGTGTCTCCTCTCCTTCTGAAAGCACACCATTTTCCGTTGCAGAAACATCCTCATTTTCCGTCATAACAGGTGCAGAAGACTCGTATCTCCCAAGCATTTGTGGATCGTCAACGCCCATTTCTTCATGAAGTTGCTCTAGCAGAGTCGTAACGGCGTCACGCGCTCGCTGGCTTTCGAGCAAGTAGCGTCGATACAGCGTCTCTTGTTCAGTCATACGTTGTTGCACCTGGGTACGTTGTTGCTCTACCGTGACAATGTACTGATCGACTTGCGTTGACTCACCTTCTATTGTCCGTAATGTCTCACTCGTAGATTGTACTTGGGTTTGAGCGTTTTCTAGCTCAAGACGTTGAAGCGTGATTGTTTCTTGCACGACTTGCAGACGTTGCTCGGCATCTTTGCGACGCGTTACCTGTTGCTCAACCATGCTCTTGAGTTCCTGGGCTTGTGTGCGCTGTACCGTCAATTGTTGTTGCAGTGCCTTTGCCTCCTGACGCTTCACCGCGACATTTGTACGCACGCGCCCCACTTCATCTTGTTGACGACGGTAGAGAATAGCTCGCTCTTCCATCTCGTATTGCATTTCTTCCGCGCGACCTGCTAACTCACGCTGTGACTTTTCATGCGCTTTGACACGCTCCTGAGCCGCCACGACCTCTTGCTCTAGTCCTGTTACCTCTGCGGCAAGTTGCTGCTCCACAGATGCGGCAAGCTGTATTTCTGTATGGATACGCTCCAACTCGCGCTGTGACGTATTGACGACTCTATTCAGTTCATTGATACGACTGGTCAGTTTCTGAAGCTCTTTCTCTACCGCATTTTGCTCTATACGGCGACCTTCTTGTACACGTTGCACCTCACTCAACACGCTGTTTATCTGGTCGATACGTGTCTTCTGTTGCTCTACTTGTTGGGGAAGTTCGCTGAGTTCACGTTCATAGGCCAACAATCCCTGTTGCCCACTCTCTTTCCCCCCACTCGTGAGCCATCCATCGACATGAAGCATTTCCCCTTTCAGAGTGACTATTGACGTGAATGGAAGGTCACTACTTGATGAGAGGCTGAGAGGCAACGCCCATGCGAGTAATGCTTGTGCAGCTTCCACCGTGCGAGCGACAACGATACCGCGCAGTATTCTACGAAATAACGCAGTATAGTGGGCTTCACAGGAAATTGACCGCCATGCAAAACCGATGATAGCATCACGTAACGTTGGTCTTTCGGCAAGAAAGCGTTGCAATACCGCCTCTTCCTCTTGCCCTTGTATCGCGAGTATCGTAGCATCACTATCATCGTCTTCCCTATCGAGCCATACAACCATTGCTTTCCCAGAGCCTTGTAGGAATGAAAGGGCGTGATAAGCATCATCCAAAGATTTCACCACAACTGCTTGCATATAGGGGCCAAACGCAGTTTCTAAGGCTACTTCCATGCCCGACGGTGCAACGCCAAGTTGAGGTACAGGACCAATCAATCCTGTTACCTTGCTGACAGGAGCACGAAGGAGGCTACGAACACCATCGCTATAGCCGCTCAAGCTTTGACGCCAATTCTTGAGCATGTTGAGGCGATCAGTCATGGTGCGCTTCTGACGTTCTGCTTCTGCCAGTGCTGTCTTCAGACGCTCCACTTCTTGCTGTGCATCAGATATGGCACGTGCAAGGGCTTGTTTACGCAATGTCACCTGTTGCTCTTCGTTACGCACAGTGCTGAGATTTGCACGCTCATCTACAAGCCGTGTTTCAATTGTACGCAGAGATTGTTGCGCTTGAGCGATTATATCTCGTCGTCCAGCAAGGGTACGGTTTCGCTCACCAAGTTGTTTTTGTATGCGTCCAAGGTCAGTTTGGCTAGACCCCAGACGGGCTTGTATCTGAATCAGATCATTTTGTGCAGTACGTAAGCGACGCTCATCTAGCTCATATTCTTTTTGTGCCTTTGAAACTTGCACTTCTAGTGTTGCTAGTGATGTGGCCTCATTATCTACCACCTCGTCTGCGAGATCACACTGCTCTTCAAGATCAATCGTTTTCTTTTGAGCAGCAATCACGCGCTCACGCAGACGCCGTTCTTCTTGCTGAATATCACCTCGCTGCTGCTCCAAGCTCACGATACGCTCTTGACTGATAGCCAGATCGCGTTCACTCTTCTGCATGCTGCTATTGGCATCATTATATGATTGGCGTGCGGTGCTTATACGCGTCTGTATCTGCTGACGTTTAGCTCTTAGGCTGTTGCCTTGCTCCTGTAACTCTTGGACAGATTGCTCTAGCTGACGCACACGCAGAGCCTGCTCTTGCTCTGCCTCTTCCGCACGCTCTCTTGCCGACCGCAAACGACGCCACTGCAAGGCGTACCATGTGGAAAGGACATCCTGTAATTCGTTATTCAACTGCGTATATTCAACTGCGCGTCGTGCCTGTTCAGCCAGTGGCGTGAGACGTGGCTCGATCTCGTTGACGATATCACGCAGACGTTCAAGATTTTGTTCTGTCTGGCGGAGACGATTTTCAGCATCGGCTCGTTGCACCTGAAAGGGACGAATACCCGCCGCATCCTCGAATAAGCCTCGTCGCTCTTCAGCACGCAAGCTGAGTGCGGCATCAATTGAGCCTTGTCCGACAACGGTATACGAGTCATGACCGATACGTGCTTGTGCCAGGAGCAATAGAACGTCCTTGAGACGAACCTTCTGCTTGTTAATCAGGTACTCGTTTTCGCCAGAACGGAAGCTTCGACGTGTAACGGTAATCTCGCTGTAGTCTGAGGGAACCCAACCAGTACTATTGTCGAGTGTCAATGAAACTTCTGCCATGCCGAGAGCGGCACGACCACTAGCACCAACAAAGATAATATCGTCGCTTTTCTTTCCGCGTAGTTGTCGCATACTCTGCTCACCGAGTACCCAACGCATTGAGTCCGCGACATTTGATTTTCCGGCACCATTTGGCCCGATGACCGCCGTAATACCAGGACTAAACTCAAGGAGCGTTCGATTGGCAAAGCTTTTGAAGCCTAACATCTCTAGCCGTTTAAGATACACAGACGACGTATCCTTCCTGATGTGTGAGAATTTCTCCCGATATTACCATAATAGAGTACTTCCGTCGAGTACGTTCGTTGTACAAGTAGTGAGTTCTCGTTTTATAGATATTGAACTTACAAAGATGTATTTTTCTGTAGCGTTTGTAGAAATGTAGTAGTAAGAGGAACAGGACTTATTTTATGCGGCAACGTTCACCAGCATTTTTTGCATTGCTTGCTCTTGGAGTAATCCTGCTGTTAGCAGGTATTGTGTATGGCCTCGGCTCACGACAAGTCCAATATAGAAGTGTGGGTCAAGGCAGTATTGCCCATTACCTTTCTGCGGATGGCACAGGGTACTTGCAAATGGAGGGTACTTCGGCACTCTACATCGTTCATCAAGATAACTTTAGCCCTAAGCTACCGACATTCGCCGATAGCGATACAATTTCCTTTGTGTATGATCCAGGCGAGACAACGGCTATAGATGAGAAATCTACAATTGGCACACACCTTGTAGGAACCGCAGCAAAAGTTGTTGCTATTACAGCGACTGACACAGCTGGTCAGAAAACCTATACGACGCCCGAATACGTAAATAACCCACAGGGCTATGATAATAATCAATGGCCTATTGGTATTGGTTTA
Organism: uncultured Ktedonobacteraceae bacterium; assembly: GCA_964248005.1. Lineage (GTDB taxonomy): Bacteria > Chloroflexota > Ktedonobacteria > Ktedonobacterales > Ktedonobacteraceae > JBBQVS01. The sequence continues at coordinate 4,649 of CAXTWV010000021.1, forward strand.
TTGGTTGTCGGCCTGCTCTTGATAGGTGGTTCATTCTTCCTGCCCAAGAAAAAGCCCGCCGCAATGGTTGCACCAATTGCACCTGCATATACTCCGGTGCAAGCTCAACAGCCGCAATCGGTGTATCCGCAAAATACACCACCCTACGGACAACCCTTACAGCAAGGATATCCAACTGCCTACCCACCAACACAACAAAACTATCGACCACAACCGGGGCCATTTCAGCAACCATCATCTCCCAACTATCCCCAACAGCCATCTACTCCTTTCGGGCAGCCACAACCACAGCAGCCAAATCCATTCGGTCAACCACAGCCGAAGCCAATTGAGCAACAGCAACAACCAAATCCCTTTGGTCAACCACAGCAACAACGACCTACTCCACAAGGAGGACAATTTATGAGACCAAAACCTTTTCAGCCGCCTCAGCAATAATAGTGTCGCTAATAGCAGGGTTTCATGCGCAGTCATTTGTAGTGAAACCTTGCTGTTTCTTTTCTCTTGCATAAAGCGTATATGTAGTATCGTCGTCTGGAAGCTTACTCATGCAAGGATACCTTCTGTGCTACTCTTTTTTCATGTATCAACCACTGTAAAGACTGTGCTTATCTCAGTTATTGCTATTGCCGCTTTGCTTGGCATTATGTTACGTCCATTTAAACTTAACGAGGCGACATTCGCGCTTCTTGGTGCTGGACTGCTACTTCTACTAGGACTTATTTCACCGATAAGCGCATTCAGTACACTCTTTCGCGATTGGAATACATTTTTATTCTTTCTTGGTATGATGAGTCTTTCCGCATTGGCAGAGGTTGCAGGGCTTTTTGACTGGCTAGCGATACAGGCAGCACGGCTTTCAGGCAGTAGTTCGCGCCGACTCTTCCTCAATACTTTTCTGCTAGGAACGCTGATTTCAATGGTTCTCTCGAATGACGCGACAGCACTTATACTTACACCAATTGTGTATACACTGGTGACACGGCTCAAACTTCCAGTCTTACCATTTCTTTTTGCATGTACCTTTATTGCCGATACCGCATCCTTTATTTTACCGGTCAGCAATCCAATCAACATTATCGTACTTTCGCAATACCCTCTCGATCTCTTCACGTTCCTCCGCCTCTTGCTTTTGCCGAGCATTGTGGTCATAAGCATTAATGTTGGAGTGTTTTTTCTGTTGTATCGTCGTCAACTGCAAAGCACATTTGATATCAAACGCCTACCTTCGTTGGAAGAGTCGATTCACCACAAGGGTTATTTTCGCTACGTCTGTGGCGTGCTTGTGCTCGTGGTAATCGCCTACGTCATCGCATCAGCAACACAGATACCACTTTCGATAGTTGCAATAAGCGGTGCGCTCCTGCTCTTATTTGGTGCGCTTCTCTGGAAACAGACAACGGTGAGGGAGACAGGAAAGCAGATTTCGTGGTCCATCTTTGGATTTATCGCTGGCATGTTTATTCTTGTGCAGGCAGTCGAAAGTACAGGCTTGACCGAGGCATTTGGACGCCTCTTATTACAGCTTTCGGGAGGCAATAGCTTTGGTGCCGTGATGGTTGGTACACTTGGCTCAGCACTCGGCACAAATCTGATTAACAACGTACCAATGGCAGTTGTACTCAATTCCGCCCTGCATACAATACAACATGCTCCAACAGGTGTTCGTTATGGCTTCATTGCAGCGACCATATTTGGATGCGATCTCGGACCAAACTTGACGACTGTTGGTTCACTGGCAACTGTTCTCTGGCTACTCATTCTGCGTCAACGCAACCTCGACGTGTCAGGACTAGACTATTTTAAGATTGGTATTCTTGTCACCCCACTTATGCTTCTGATTGGTGCTTTAGCTATCTGGCTATTACTGCCACGATAACGTACTAGCAAGGAGAAAGAGATATCATGCGTGTTTTATGTTGTCTCGATGGTACAAACCTGGAACAGGTAAGCGATGCGATTGTGACGCTGGTTCCTGCTGAGACGCTCACGCTCAGTTTTCTTTACGCGATTGACACGAGGCCACACGAAGAAATGGAGCGTCGGACTGGACCGTTGTTACGTCGCCCTCGACCTGATGCACCACAAATTGAAAGGATGCATCAGGCTGATGAGGGAGCCGCACAGGAAATTCTGGAAGAGGCACGCGGTGTTCATCCAAATGCTGAAACGCTTTATAGAAGAGGACAACCTGAGCGGGTGATTGTCAATTATGCCGCAGAATGGAATGCCGATATGATTGTCATTTGTCCACGTTCGCCACAAAATGGTGGTCCAATAATTGGTCCAAAATCGCTTGGCCATATTGCACGCTTCGTCGTCGATCACGCACCTTGCCCAGTCTTGCTTGTACGGACGGTGACACGGGAGGGCTTTCCCCTACCTGAGAAAAAGTGATTGAGGGGTGTATCAGAGAATGCTTTTGCTTTCCGATACACCTTTTCTACTTAGTGCTAAGAGTTGGTAGGGGAAGATGATGGTGGAAGTTGTGCCATAATCTGGCATATCCAACCAATAATCAATGTCCCCTTACTACTTAGGGATGCTGATGTGCTATCTATAGTACGCCCGATCAGCGAGAACGGCCCAAATGCTGCCGATTGCTGGGATATATTGAACTCATCATTTGTCCAGTTCGCCGTGATTTGCACATCTTTAACCGCAAGAAAAGCTACAGGCATAGCTGGAAAAAATCCTGTATTCTCTGTAGCAGTTCCGGTGGAAAATGCTCCTGCTGCGTATCCTGGTACGTCCCAACCTTGTAAGGCTAAGAAAGCTTCGGAAAACCAGGGCCGATTGACGTTCACTAAACAGTATTTAAATGTCAATTGAATGCTGTTCGATATAATTGGTTGAGGCGTGGTATTCTTGATAATTTGTAATGGGAGCCTTGCCGCCACGAGGGATGATTGATTGATATGAAACGTAGGATTTTTGGTTGGCGTATCACCTTCATTTATAGGTGAAAGGGGATGCTCCAAAATTTCTATTGGTAGACGATTAACGTGCTCGGAAACAACCTGCTCGGCAAGTTGTGGCTGTGAAACCTCCCTTAATAGTGGACTAGAGGTAGATGCAAGTGGTGTCGATAGTATTGTTGGATTGAGATGCGCTCCTTCCTCAGATATGACTGGTTGAGTTACGACTGAAGCTGCCGGGTTTATAACTGGGTGAGCCACAACTGGAGGTGCCGGGTTGAGAATGAAGGCTCGTTCTGGCGTAGCTATCAGTTCTTGCAGCGATTTGGGACTTTCCAGGATTGGACGCGCGGCTTCGGGTATCACGCGCCAGTTCCAAGGTGGAAACGATACGATTGGTGGATGAATAACAACAGGGGGTATTGTTGTCTGGCTACTGTTGAAGGTATATGTCGTCCAGTTATTCTGATTGCTCATGTCATACCAATCATCGGGTGTGGGATAGGATGGATGAAATGGAACAGGGGTCTCATCGAGCAACGAACCAACAGTTGGTTCAAATCGACGTGCAGCTTCGGCTTTGATTGTCGTGAATACAGTATTGTCAGCACTACTGTCAGCTAATTGCGCTCCTGCAAGGAGAATATTGTAGAAGTCATCTACCTGCCTATCAGTATGTTGAAAAACATCTGCATTGATGGGCGAAATGGTGTTAACCAGCTTTGAGAACTGCTCAACGGCTAATGGGCGCGAGTAGGTCGTATCAGAGGGATTCAGTTTGAACATATCGTCAGTGATGGGTGTGCCTATTGGCTCAAACGATAAGAACGTGCTTTCAGGAGCAACACTACTTTGCTGTGAATAAAGATGCAGAAAATAATTCTGTATTTGCTGCATTAAATTGGTGATATCATCGCTCATAATGGTCCGTTCCTTTGTGTAGCGTCAGGAAGTAGTAGGGTATGTTGCTCGACCACTACCTGACGATACAATTGCATGTAAAGATTTATTTTTTCAAGTTTGGATCGTCCAGTGGCGCACATGGGGGCAATACGTCGCTGAGCCACGCGATAATTTGTGTGCCATGAATGGAGAGCGATTGTCCATCCCAATACGTTGTGAAATTGGAGGACCCGTCATTCTGCGCATCAGATTGTGCATGACCCTTCGTGTCACTACGTGAGTATGAGCCGCCGAAGTTGACAAAGCCAAAGCTTACACCAGCAGAGCCACTGGCATTACTACTGCTACTGTTGCTGCTGCTCGTGTCTACAATGTTAGAAATTGTGTCACCGTCACTGCCCCAATTGTCGGACGAGATCGTTACATTACGAATCGCCAGGAACTGCACAGGTATCATGGGAAGGAGCGCGGTTTCGTTCATAATCTGATTTTGAATTGTGCCATCACTCACAGCATTCTTGGGATTGTTCACAAGATACCAGTTTTTCATGAAGAACAAATCGCCAATATACCACGGGCGATTGATGTCGCACAAGGCATATTCAATGTCGATGGTCAAATTGGTAGCAGTGTTATGGAAGCTGTTTTCATTTGAATACTGCCATGAGTTACTGGCTGACGATTGGGAAGAACCCGCGCTACCTCCACCAGCGACATTGACGAAACCGAGGAAAACGCCAACCCCCGCACTCCCTGATTGGCTATTACTACTGGTATCTTCCTCAGTCTTGCCTCTATAATGATTCTGTGTCTGGTGCTGGTAGGTAGATTGTGTCACGACCAAGTGTTCCCAACCATCAGCGTCGTCGCTTGGGTCACTCCAACCGCTTGGTGTGACATACGAATAGGGAGTTGTTATAGGTACTCCGGCCAGTCCAAGATTCCAGGCATCATATACCTTGCGTGCTTTGGCAATCATACGGTCCTGTAAGCTCACACCAACCGACTCTATCACATCGAGCGCACGCTCGATAACTTCCGCGCCCTCTGTCTTGAGCGTATCATAGGCATCGTCTACTTGTTGCTGGTAATACACTGAGTCTTGAGGCCACAGATTTGCTTTCGCAGGATTTGCTAGTGCCGCGGCCTGTGCGTCGGCGTAGTCCATCTTGGCTTTGGCATAGGCGGCAGCATTCTTGGCGTATGTCTTGTACATCTTACTTTTGCCGAGAATATTGCCATCGCTGTCCATATCGTAGAGTACTTTTTTAGAGTCATCTATTTGCTTTTGGACATCAGGAGAGATAGGCGGCATGGGAGTTGGTTGCATCGCATTTATAATGCCATCATATGCAAAACTGATGTGACGGCCTCCGCCTTTATATTCCAGCCATGAGTCATCGTCAGTCACCATAATCATGTTGTCTACAAGCTGAGTGGTCATAAATGCGGCATGAATGGCGTTTGGGACGTTTGGGTCAGGAGCTGGTGCTGTTCCTCCTGCTGGGGGTGCTGTTCCCACCGTGTCTTGCACAGTTCCTCCAGAAGGAGACCATGCATTCATATAATCATGCGGCTCTATCGGCTGCCCTAGCACGAGTTGTGAATAGACAAAACCTTCGGTGAGTGGTTTACCATTAGTACGAAGAGGACGTGACGACTTGATACGATCTACAAGTTGATCCAGAATGGAAAGTACGCCTTGACCGGGTTCGCTAGTCATACTATGTATCCCTTCTTTTATGCATGCTCTCATGAGCAACTACTAAAAACACTTGTTCTTATACATGAAAGATTTTTATCTTTAGCGCATTTAACATACATGCATGCAGCATTAGCTAAAAATGCACAACCTGAATGCGCAGATCACCACCAGGACCCGCTACTGCCTCAAATTTTTGCGCGAAGGTTCGGAAACTTTCACTATGAGCCTGTCCATCAGCAGGATCGTTGATTTGTAAAAAGGTACTATCTACTGAGCCATCACCAGACATACCAGTAACGACACGAGCATGGATAGCAAAATTCGCTGATGGGTCCTCATCCGTTGTAACCCATAAGGGACCGGAGTTTTGCAAAAGTTGCAGGAGTCCATTTACGCTGTTATTCATTGGGGGTTCTGCCTGTAGTCCGAGCGTTGCGAGAAAATCCGCTTTTTCTGAACTCGCCAAACCATTATTATTAGCGAATTTGTCCTGATACGTTTGTCCAGCCATACTCATGACCTGTTCAATAGTGTAAGAAGCACTGTCATGCCAGGAGACCATCATTGTCGCGGTTGTAGCCCAACAGGTCATATCACTAGGCTGAGTCAGAGTCGGCACAACACCTGGCACGGTGTAATTGTAGTCAAGCGTGTTTGTCATACATTCCCTCCTTGTTGTGTTTTTGTTTCTTCAAGAAGGTGTACGAAGCATAGAAGTTTTTTTGGAGGATAGGTTTTTTACACGATAAGGTACATTATACTTTGACCGTCACTTGTACATCGAGACGCCACCCTGTCTCGTCGGTAAAACGCTCTTGAATAGCTTCTAACTCGGCACGACTTAGACTCCCGGTACAGGTGAGAAGCAGTGTCTTTGTCTCTTGACGCAACGATTTACTGACGATACTCACGGTTTCAGGTAGGAAACGGCGTGCTACTTCGACGAGGGCTTTTTGATGGGCGTTGGGATGCAAGTCTACATGCCAACCCGTTTGTGCTTCAAGTTCCAAGAATTGTTGCGCATAGCGTCTACGTGCGGCATCAGGAAAATGGAAATGGAGCCAGAGCACTTTACGCGTCGTGTCAACACCTACACGGTAGAAATCGGGGGCATCACTAAACAGAGCAGTTGCTATCGCCATCGCTTCGCCTTGCGAAACAGCACTTGTAGCGGATTCTTGCGCAGGAAGAAGTATTTCGAGTTGCCAGCCTGTCACGTTCTCAAAGCGTTGCTTTGCAGCCTCTATTTCCTCCGTGGTGCTCATGCCAGAGCATGTTACGCTGACAATACGCTGACTCAAGTACATCGAAGGGGTTGTATTGCTCACGAGTCCCTCTGGAAGCACTTGTAGCGCCGTAGATGCAAGTGCCTCTTGATTCACGCTTGGATAGAGACGCACGCTCCACCCTGTTTTCTCCTCTACTTGTGCGAACAGATCGGCATAGCGTGCCTGTGCGACATCGGGGAAGTAAAAGCGAGGTATGAGTATTGCATTATTTACGTCTGCACCCGTTTTGTAGTAGCCAGGAAGGGTATTGAACTCGTGTTGAGCAACCTGTAAAGCCAATTGCTGATTGAAGCGTTTTTTCGTCGCCACCTTTTGAGACGGTGCAGCAACTATTTGTGCTTCGTTTGAGACTGGTGTTGTATTCGGTTCAGATGCATCTGCAGGACTAGCAACGATATCGCCTACAAGGTGTAGCGTCCAGCCTGTTTTTTCGTGAAAACTCTCTTCGGCCTCGGTAATGGTTGCTTGCGAGACCTGACCGATAGCGGTAAGTTGGATAGTGCGATGTTCGGGATAGAGTGAGGGTGCGCCACGTGTCGATAAGCTCTGTGGGAGCAATTTACGCGCCATTGCAGCAAGCATACCTTGATGGGCATTGGGCGCAATCGTAATCATGATGCCCGCTTCTTCCGCTGCATCTTCCAACGCATCTTTATACTGTAGCCAAGCTACATCGGGAAAATGGAACGCAAGTGTGACATCACCTGTCTCAGGATCGATACTACGCTTGTATAGGTCGGAGGGCGAGCCGATGTGACGTTCGATGATAGCAAGAATACCATTCTGATCGGGGCGTGTTTGCTCCTCTGGCTCTAGCATGGCTTCGCGCCATTCAGGAGCAAGACAGTAGAGGGCGGTACCTTCGCCTTCCATGAACGTCATTTTAGGCAGAAAGAGACGCGGATATTTGTGCAAAATCTTCGCGACGGCGAGTCGTTCTTCCAACGATTGTGACGAGACACCTGCCATCTCGCACATCTCACCAAGCGTATAGGATGCACTCTCCTGACATCTTCGCGCAAGTGCATGTATTGAGATAGTACGGCGAATGCGCCGCGCAGCACGTACCAGCTCCTCTAGCAACACGCCATGCGGAATCTCTTCTTTGTCTTGCGGCACGGGACCTAAGAGATCAAGAAGCGATGAGAGAGGATAACGTGTGCGCTCAGAGGAGACGCTTTTTGGCAGTGAGACACGTACAGAGGCTACAGGCTCAACCGCACGGCATAGTACAGGTTTTGTGCTATCGAAACTGACCTGTAACAAGAAGATTTGCCCAACGATATCGGTGATAAAATCTTGCGGCGTTTCTTCCTGTTGTCCACGCACACGATAGGCTTCAGTGAGCGCACTTTGCCGTACAAAGTATTTTTGCTCATAATCCTCGGCAAGCACGTACATGATGTCGCGTGTCAGACCTTCCAAAACTTCTTCGTCTTGTGCATCCTGTACGATTTGCCCATACCAGACGAGGGCGAGTTCGCGTGCAGTCACGATACGCAGTGAAGGAACCTGCGTGACCGCGTGCCATAATTCCTCAACATATTTCCACTCGAATGTACGGTCATTGCTAATACCTATTGGCAGTTTTGACAGTGACACGGCATCGGTCGTGCCAGTTTTTGCGGACCGTTTCCCACGATTGTGCTGCACCTCAATGGCTGAACCGTTCATCGGCAAGAGCACTTCTGTATCTGTTAGTTTGCTACGAAGGGCAAGACGCGACTCTTGATCGCCATGCACAAGCGCGACCTGCCTAGGATGGACCGAGGCTGCGAATGATGCGAGTTCGCTTCCATCCGCGTGGGCCGAGAGACTGTACTTTGCAACCTGACATTGAACTTGAAACGATGAGCCGTTCAACTCAAGCGTGTTTTTCTTTTGCTCAGCGAGATCGAGTAATTTTCTGCCCGGTGCCTCTTCGTCTTGATAACCAGTGATTAGGATTGATGCATTTGGATTTGAGACAAGACGTTCGGCGAACCAGACGCTCGGTCCGCCGGTGAGCATACCCGAACTTGAGACAATACAGGCTGGGCCGCCCGCGAGAATACGCTCGCGATCACGCTCGTCACGCACAAACGAGACATTTGGTCCCGTAAACGGTGCATAGCCTTTGCGAATTTGCCGTTGGAGTGTGGGTGTTAGTGCCTCTGGTAAGAGCAAATAGGTTGAACACACCCGACGTACTAGGCCATCAACATAGATAGGAAATTGTGGTATTTGGCCCTTCTCCTGGGCTGATTGCAGTAACAGGACGAGTTCTTGCCCACGTCCGAGGCCAAAGCATGGAATGAGGACATGTCCGCCACGAGCAAGTCCGTCGGCGACGGCTTGTGCTAGACGCTGTTCCTCACCTTGTCGATTAGGGTGTAGACGCGCACCATAGGTTGACTCTAGGACAAGCAGGTCACAGCTTTTCATGGGCGGCGCGACTGCACCAAGGACAGTTCTTTGTGGCGTAATGCTGATGTCACCAGAGACGACGAGCGACCCATCAGGGGCTTTGAACGCAAGGCTGACCGCACCCGCAATGTGACCCGCTCGACTCGCATGAATGGTCACGTTTGGTAGTTCAGCTAGCGTGATAGATTCTCCAACAGGCAATGGACGCACCATATTAAGCATACTTGCGACCATCTCCTGGGGGTACAGAGGCAATTCCATTTCGTCAACGGCACGGCGCGTCATGATTTTCAAAGCATCGGCAAGCATGACCTCCATGAGAAGTCCGGTGGCACGCGAAGCAAAAATGGGTGCGCTGGGAAATGCTTGATGAAGAAGTGGCAAGGCACCAATGTGGTCAGCGTGGGCGTGTGTTACAAAGATGGCGCGTACATCTTTTCCCTCTAGTAGTGCGAGATCGGGCAAAGGATCGGCTTTACGGTCTACGCGTACACCTGCATCGACAACAATCCACTGATCCGCAAGTTCAATCGCAAGGCAACTCGCACCAACGCCACTTGCTCCACCAGCAAAGATGACCTGCATTCATCAAGTCCTTTCATTCAAGATAAGACTACATCTTACTTATTACTTCATTACCAATATTACTATTATTACCGACGCTGTGTTATAGCTACATGAGATGAGAGTGCGCTTACTGAGGATTGATTACCATCATTACCATTATTACTGATTGTGTTGCATATTGAGAACAATGAGGTTGTGGCAAGGGGCATGGTAGTGTATGAGTACCTCTTTTCAAGGTTTCGCTACAGGTAAATTATATACGAAACATGCAGGGAAATCAAGTCAAAAGTAGATATCAACACTGGTCAAGTAGACCTCAATGCCATTCGATACCAC
>CAXTWV010000021.1:14872-23576 GCA_964248005.1 uncultured Ktedonobacteraceae bacterium
TTAGATGACCATTCTTGATAAATCTTTTATTTATCCTCGTTGTCCCTCTAGCTGGGGCACTACCTGAATGCGTTCCAGCAATGACCACAACTGGTCTACAATATCTGTCGTGGAACAGGGCATCGAGTGAGTAATCCACCATTCCAATACACCCACGATAGCTGAAGCCAGAAATTGTGCCATTATCTCCTTATTCATACCTCGGTTGATACCACTCATATCAAGGTATTCGCCGACTCCCTGCAGCATCACAGCCATCAGGCGCTCTCTAAAAGCAGGGATACCTTTGTTGACTAACAGGGTGGTATAGAAAAAAGCGTGCTGCTGCAAATAGTCGAATATACGGAGCATGGAAGCTTTGGAAGGTGCATAAGTGGTGTTGCTAATGGGCAGACAGTTTTCAAATAGTTGGATAAAATATGTCTCTATACACTTGTCCAGCAGATCGAACTTGTCCGTATAATGCAAATAAACGGTACCTCGGTTTACATTGGCCCGCTCCGCAATTTCGTTCATCGTAATGTGCTCAAACTCTTTCTCTGCCACCAGCCCGACAAAAGCTTCGAGAATGGCTTCCCGTGTTTTGCGTATTCGTCTGTCCATTGGCCTCTCCCTTTTGACTGTTTCTCGTATTTCTTCCTCAAAACTGTGTCTCTCCATTTGAATCCCTGCAAGCTAGCGTGTTTTTCTTCATGAACAAACAGCCAGATTTTGTTGAGTAATGAACAAATTCTGCTATTTTCCCTATTGAAGCAAGCCAACAAGTCTAGTAAGATCAGTATATTGAACAAATGTTGATTAGTCAACACTCGTTCAACAAGATGCTTGAAAAAAATTTGTTATGATGCTTCGCTTTGAGGAAATCCCTCGAAGGAAAATACGAGAAGGGAACGAAAGAAAAATGAACATTTTAGTCTATGGAGCAGGAGTTATTGGTAGCGTCTATGCCGCACACCTCCAAGAGGCAGGATACACTGTGACTCTGCTTGCGCGAGGGCAACGCGCAGAATCACTGCGAACGCACGGCATTCTGCTTGAAAATATACGGACAGGTCAGCAGACGACAACACAGGTTTCTGTCGTCGAGCATCTGACCCCAACGGATAGCTACGATGTAGTTCTCGTGACCGTGCGGATGGATCAACTCTCATCCATCCTGCCGAGTCTTGCTGCCAATCACCAGATTCCCACAATGCTGTTCATGCTTAATAATCCTGATGGTATGCAACGATTGGAGATGCTTGATCCACAGCGTGTAATTCTTGGCTTCCCATCCATAGGAGGATCGCGACAGGGAGAGGTTATTCGGTATGCCCATTACCCTGCTCTTGCGCAAACGACGCTGGGAAAAGAAAATGGTCGTATGACACCACGTCTTCGGCTCCTGGCAACAGCATTCAAGAAAGCAGGCTTCTCTGTTGCCCTGAATGCCGATATGCAGAGCTGGCTCAAAACACATGCCCTCTTTGATGCATGTATTTTGGCAGCTGTCATCATGACACAAGGAAGCAGTGCGAAGCTTGGACGAACCCGCAAACATGTGGTGATGATGGTTCAGGCCGTTCGTGAAGGGCTTCGGGTCATGCAAGCGCAAAATATTCCTATAACGCCTCTCAGTATGAAAATTCTCTTTCTTCGGATACCTCGCTGGCTTGCAGTCTTATGTTGGCAATATATTTTGCAGTCATCGATTGCGACCCTTGCTCTCGATTCTGGCTTACAGGGAGGTCTTGATGAAGTGAATCAAATGGCAAGGGACATTATGGCACAGCTACAGAAATCTCCTCTCCCCACACCAACCTTGAGTCACTTGATGATGTTCTTGGAGATTCCAGCCTAAGCAGGCAAAGTCATGACTCCGCAAATGGTGGTCAATTAGGAGCAATTTGTCATACAATTTACTTGGTATCAATAAATAGAAAGGATATACCTGTGAAGCGTATACAATTTGGCTGGACAATTCCTAGTGGTCCGCGTACTCAGGAACGTGCGCCTTTTCTTGCCACCATTAATCAAGGATTTGATATCATCAAGGGACAATTTGATTCGGCTTGGCTTACCGACCATCTACAATATGATGCGAGTCCTCTTCTCGAAGGATGGACCGCACTGACATATCATGCGGCACAGCATCCAGAATTTGATTTTGGACATGCGGTTCTCAGTCAATCGTTCCGTAATCCAGCATTGCTGGCAAAGATGGCGACAACATTCCAATACTTAAGCAATGGACATTTCATTCTTGGCATCGGGGCTGGATGGAAAGAGGATGAATATTCTGCCTATGGCTATGAATATCCATCAGCAGGAACACGTATCGAGGAGCTAGAGGAGACGCTACAAATTGTCAAAGCACTCTGGCATGACAAACAGGCAACCGTTGAAGGCAAACACTATCAAGTACGGGATGCGTATGCCGAGCCAAAGCCTGACACGATTCCTACGATTATGATTGGCGGCTCGAAACCACGGATGCTACGCTTGACGGCGCGTCATGCGGATTGGTGGAATGTTTCGTGGACGGGCATCGAAGCCTATAGAGCACAGGTTGTGGAGTGTGAAAAAGCGTGTGACGCTGTAGGAAGGGATAGCTCTACCCTACGACGCACATGGTTTGGTGGTTGTCTCTGTGCTCCTACAGAAGCCGAGGTCAAGGCATTAAACGGAGCAGGAATGAGTTCCTCCAATGCCTTTGTGGGTACGCCTGAACAAATCCTCGAACAAATGCAACCGTTTCTCGATCTCGGTGTTGACTACTTTATGTTAAACTGTGGAGGATTTCCTGAGCTTACAACACTAGAGATGTTGGTGGATGAAGTGCTGCCAAAGCTAAATAGCTAATCAAGGACAAGAATATTTGTTGTTTGACTCATAAGTTCGCCAAAAAGGGAAGATATGTGTCAGAAGGTTGCACGCGTTCCATTTAGACTCAAAGCCATAAGCCGCTCGATTTTCTCGGCGGTCCCGGAATTGCTACGAGGCGAGTAAATCAGGAGTCGCAGGTCGCAGGAATCGACCGCTTGGAGCAAGAAAAAATCAAGGGTCAGTTCTCCTACAAGCGGATGAGGTATCGATTTCCATCCTTCCGGCCTGGTGAGTACATCGTGACGGGCCCATAATTCCCGAAACGCTGGACTGATCCGAGAGAGTTCTGCGATCTGTGTACTCCACCAGGGATCGTTGATGAAACGACCATATCCAGCGCGAAATTGCGCCAGAAACACGCGTGCTAATTTTTCCCATTCCTCGCTTTCTTTCCGCAACAAAGGAGGTGTGAATAATCTCCAGATCATGTTACGCTCTCGCTCAGACATCGTGGCAGAGTAGCCAGAAGCGACGCCAATGGTTGCATGAAAGGCTGTATTCCACTCCACCACATTCAAACGAGCATCAACAACGCACGCAGGTGTTGTTCCAAGCTGATTGAGAAACTGTTGTAAGGTTGGGCTGATCGTTGTGTGTGAAAACGTCTCGACGGGAGGTGGCTGTCTGAGTGCAAGCAAGAATAAATGAGCGCGTTCGTTCGTGTCCAGTTGCAAGACGCTCGCCAGACTTTCTAACAATTGCACGGAGACGTGAATATCTCGCCCCTGCTCAAGCCTGCTATACCACTCGGGGGTGACTCCAGCAAGCAGAGCCACTTCTCCCCGCCGTAAGCCCGGTGTACGCCTTCGCGTCCCTCTCGGTAATCCCACCTGTTCTGGCACTATGCGAGCGCGGCGGCTACGCAAGAACGCGGCTAATTCGTGATGACGATCCAACTCCAATTGATGCATAAATATGCTCCACTCAGTGATGTGACAGGAAACGGGAAGTGCTAGTTCCTGAATAAACTCTTATCTGGTTAAAATCTATCCCTTATTATACACTCATGGTGGATGGAGTAACCAGAAAGCAACAGACACATGTATAACCATCAACATTGTTTAAGAAATTGAGGGAAAATATGAAAGCAATTGTCCTCCGTGAGTATGGCCCCGCGTCAAATCTCACATACGAAGACGTCCCAGATCCAAGGCCCGCCGCAGGCGAGGTGCTTGTGCGCGTCTCTGCCACCAGCGTCAACCCCGCTGATTGGATGGTACGCGCTGGCATGGTCAAGGACATCATTCCGGTAGCATTCCCCTATATCCCTGGCTGCGACCTCGCGGGTACCGTGGTCGAGGTAGGCGAGGGTAGCACCGGTTTCGATCCTGGCGACCGCGTCATGGCGGTGGCTCTGAAAAGCTATGCCGAACTCTGCACTGTCCCGGCCTCCACTCTCGTCAAAATTCCTGCTGGTCTGGAAATGACCACGGCTGCCGCGCTGCCCCTAGTTACTCTCACGGGCGATAACCTGGTGCGACTTGGTACCAACGTCCAACCGGGTCAGACCATTCTCATCACCGGAGCGTTAGGTTCTGTCGGTCGCTCAGCGGTCTTCGCGGCAGCGGAAATCGGTGCGCGGGTCATTGCTGGTGTTCGTGGCAGGCGACTTGACGCCGCACGGCAACTACCCGGAGTGAGCGAGGCTATCGCCATCGATAATGACGCAGAGATTGACAAACTCGGTCCAGTGGATTGCGTCGCTGATGCTGTCGGTGGGGAGCTCGCCGACAAGTTACTTGCAAGGGTCAAGCCAGGTGGTACGTTCGGCTGCTTCCCAATGCGAGAGCCACAAAACGCTGCGCTTCATCCTACCATCCATATCACTATCGTTTTTGGGCAACTCGACCAACTCAAGGTAGCAACAATCTTGCAGCACTACACAGAGGCGGTACGCGACGGCAAATTGACGATCCCCATCGAGCGCATCATGCCACTCGCTGATGCCGCCGCAGCACAGGTAATCGCCGAAAAGGGCGGTACCGCCAAAATCGTTCTCACCACCTGAACACAAAGATCAGGAATGTCCGCGATCTCTTCACTTGATGAGTTATGGAGGATTAGTTTATCCTTGCGCACAAAAAGTATGGCGTACCATAGAAATATGTACCTGACGAGTCAAAAAGACTAGAGATAGGCCCAGGATACGTGTGAAAACCACTCAGAGTAAGCAATTTTTTCATGTGTCCTGGGCCTATCTCATTTACGTCTTAACAACATCAGGACTCTCTACGCCAGATGCAGAACTGCTTTGCCAGTGAATTGTCTTTGCAGCAGGCGTTGCGCGACCTCACCAATGTCGTGCCAGGAAGCCTCCACCTCAATTGACGTCCGTAAGTGCTGCTCGGCTACCAGTTGCGTGAGCGTGGCAAGACCTTCAGAGGCAGCACGACGCTGTAATTCTGTAAACATCCTCAGCCCATAGAGGGTAGCTCCCCCAGTAGCGTTGAAATTTCTGAGATCAATGGTAACCGATGGCGATACCGACCAACCCAGCGTGACACAAGTTCCCCCTGGTGTCAGCAGAGAAAGTACACTCTCCAGTGCTTTCCCTCCGAGCGACTCGATAATCAAGTCATACGGGCCATAGGCACGCGCAAGCTCAAGATCATCCCCCACGATCACCTCATCGGCTCCCGCTTCACGTACTACTGCCTCATTGTGAGCAGAGCGAGCTGTGCCAACAACATAGGCACCACTAAGCCTCGCGAGCTGATGGGCGAAGAGTCCCACCCCACCGGTGGAACCGGTAATCAACACATGCTTGTTCAGCAGAAATCCTCCTTTCTCAACCGCATGAAGCGCAGTGAGTCCAGCCGTCGGTAAGGTTGACGCCTGAGCAAACGTCACGCTGGCAGGAAGTTCGGCTAGCCTGCTAGTAGGAACTGCCACCTGCTCAGCCCATGCACCTGTATCAGCCATGCCCACTATCCGGCTCCCGACCTTCGGCCCTGTCCCATCGGCAGCTGGTGTGATGACTGTTCCGGCCAAATCCCGCCCAGGTCGCCAGCCTGCTTCGGCTGTCATAGCAACCACCACTTCTCCTCGATTCAACGAAATGGCTTCCACTTGAACAAGTGCTTCCGACGGGCTAGGCTGGGGTGCTTCGACCTCTTTGATGACAAATCGTCCTGCAACATTCGGATCAACGACGATCACACGTATGGAACTCATGTGTCTCTTTCCTTTCGTCTTCGAGCAATGTCGCTTTGTTTCAGGCATTGCTCGTGCAAAAATGATCTATCGATATGCCGGCATAATAATAAGAGAAAAAAGCTTCTCTGAGTGCTCATCTGCTAGAAAACTAGCTGCGCGAGAAATTGGCTGCCGCCTGGATGAGCATGCGACGAAAGAGGAGCTGTTCTGCTTGACTCATCCCCTGCACGAGTCGAGCATCGATATCTTGCCAAATGTGCAAAACTGGCCCGCCTAGAGACCGTCCTTTTTCAGTCACATACACCCGCGAGATTCGAGCATCCTCAGCATCCTGACGACGGATCAGCAACTCCTCTTTTTCCATGCGTTGGACCATTTTGGCGACAGTGCCAATTTCGACGCCAAGCACAGTGGCGAGCTGAGACTGCGAGAGGCCATCCTGCTCCAATAAGCGGAAAATGACAAGATCTTGACCTGCGTGGAGGCCGATTTGCTGACACCGTACTTCCGTCTGTTGGCGCTGCACTTTACAGAGCCGTACAACGGACAAGCTAATACTCTCTTCCAGATACGTTGTGGTTGGTTCTTGCATAGATATCACCTGTTATTATTATTATGCCGACTAAATAATAACAGATGTGATGGGTGATGTCAACTCCACTCGCCTCTCTTTACTACCCACTACTTTAGATCATAGGTCTTTTACTTTTGCCGCTTCTATCGTATACTTGAGATATGAAAAGTTCAGAGGAATTGCCAATTAAAGAGTTTGCTACTCAACAAGACTGGGAAGCATGGCTTGCAGAGCATTACGCCGATCCAACGGGCATCTGGCTCAAATTCGCAAAAAAAGCTACTGGAGTTCTCTCAATCTCGTATTCGGAAGCATTGGAGAGTGCGCTCTGCTATGGTTGGATCGATGGGCAAAAGGCTGCGTTTGATGAGCAGTACTGGCTCCAGAAGTTCACTCCGCGCCGTGCGAAGAGCATCTGGTCACAGATCAACTGCGACAAAGCCACGACACTAATCGAGTCTGGAAGAATACAGCCATCTGGTCTGCGTCAAGTTGAACTGGCGAAGGCAGATGGTCGCTGGGAGGCCGCCTATGCTGGTCAGAGCAAGGCAACAGTACCAGACGATTTGCAAGATGCGCTGGACAAAAATTCTCAGGCGCATGACTTCTTTCTCACTCTGAACAGCGTGAACCGCTACGCCATTTTATTCAGAATCCAGACAGCCAAGAAAGCCGAGACGCGTGCTGCCCGTATCCAAAAGTTTGTGGACATGCTGGCAAAAGGAGAGAAGATTCATCTCTAATGGATTGCCTCATGAGTCCCCTTCCCCGCCCATCTTTGGACGCAATGAATTGCGCCCCTACCGATTCGCGTTTCTTCCCCATGCAAGTGCATGTTGTACGAGCTTTTCCTGATTGGCGGATAGCCATGCCTCGCGCCATAACGAATGTCGTACACGGTTCTGTATACCTGCATCTGTCCCTAGACCAGTCATGTATCGTCCCATGCGATGCACAAATGAGGTTGCATCACGAAGCCGCCAAATAGCGGGAAATGCAAGAAGTTCTTTCTCATCTAAGGGAAAATGTTTGATATACGAATTTCCAAAGGCATCAATGATGTCCCATTCTTTGCCAGTTCCTAGCAGGTTGACAGGCCACCAACTGAGTGCGACACAAAGCTCTAGCACTCGCAAATCCATCCCTGCAAATTCAAAATCTAAGACAGCCGTGATTTGGTTTTCTTGCACAAGGATATTGCTTGGATCATAGTCACGATGTAACAACTGCTGAGGAAGTCTTTTGTACAGGTCATCGACATGTTCCATAACATTTGCCAGAAAATGAGTTATTTGCTTTGCATGTTCCCTCTCAATTGGAAGTTGTTCGACAGCAAGAAGAGGCTCTGGTACAAGAGGGTGTAGTTGAGTAAGCTTGCCAAAGGTTGGAAGCGACTGGTTTTCTTTAGGAAGGTATGTTGCAGGAAGCGTCGCTAGTGCATGATCGAGCCATGCAAGAGTTGAGCCAGCATGAGATGCAATAGTGATATTGTTACGATCTGGCAAATTCCCAGGTAGCAAGTGAGTCAAGGTGGCAAAGGCTGTCGTTCCTGTCTCTTGTTGAAAAGAAACAACGATGTATCCTTGATGAGTTCTTAGCAGAAGTGGTAGCTGAAATGGCGGATGTTTGGCAGATAACGTCTCAAGCAGTGTTGCTTCATAGAGATTATATGGAATGTGACTACTAGTGACAAGACGCAACACATAAGATTTTCCATCGACAGTATCAGCACGCCAAATGGTATTATTTGTGCCACCCGACAAAGACGAAAGTTGCCACGGTCCTGCAATAGGCCATGCTTCCCAGAGATTCGACGTGTCCATGTTTATACCTCTTCAGTAATAACAGGAAGATTGAGGACAGTTCATTGCTCTATTTGACAAATCTTGCCATACGGAGAGTATCGACGTATATGCTAGGACCTAATTTGATCTCCTTGACAAGCCGTCCCTCTTCTTGAAAACCGAGTGATGTATAGAGGGCGATTGCATGCGCATTCGTCGCGAACACTTCCAAGCATAGCTTTTCAATAACAGGTTGTTGCTGCGCCCAGAGGATTAACGCAGAAAGTAAGGCTCGCCCTATTCCTTGATCTCTCCATGTCTTGTT
>CAXTWV010000021.1:23676-29574 GCA_964248005.1 uncultured Ktedonobacteraceae bacterium
TTTACCCAACCATCACAACAACGTATATTCCTGCTCAAATTATCCTCTGAGCGTGTATCCTCTAACCAACTGTTTGTATCATTTCGACTATAAGAAATACATTCTCTAGTCAAAAATACAAGTTCCCCTACATGTAGTTCTACTGGATTATCCCAATGGCCTATTCCATTGATGAAGTTGTAAACATGGTGTGCATCCCATTCTTCCGCATGCACGATGAAGTCTTCGTTTGTGGGGAACGAGTAGTAGCTGCTTTTGGTTGCGTCCTGCGCTGTGCGTGTTGTGTTTCCACTGTACACATTCTGTACAACGTTGGAAAGCAATGTTCCACCTGTCACAGCACATTGCATCTCTAGTTGTGTATAGCTGATACTATCGGGGACCTCAATACGCTCTTGTGCAAGGATATCACCTGTGTCCATTGTCTCATCTAAGAAATGAATGGTGACACCTGTTGTTTGCTCGCCGTTGCGGAATGTCCAGAAAAGCGGTTCGGGACCTCGATTGGCTGGTAAGAGTGATGGATGGACGTTGAGACAACCGAGACGTGGAAGGTCTATAATGGAACGAGGAATACGTTGCGAGAAACAGACAACACAGAGGATATCTGGCTCATAGGAGGCAAGTATTTCGTGTACTGTAGTGTCTGATAGACGACGCACTTCCCATACTGGTATGTGCTGCTTCCAAGCCATCTCTATAATCGAAGGATGAAGAGCAAAAAGTGGAAGGGCTGAACGCACCCCGTGTGGTTGCTCTCGACGTTGAATAGCAGGTTGTTTTCCACCAGGGATGGGAGAGACAGGTACGACGACCGCACACACTTCAATGTTACTAGCAAGCAATGCTTGTAGCGAAGGTGTGGAGAAATTACCTTGCATACCAAAGAAAAGCACGCGCGGTCGTCGTTCTGTATTCGTTGTTCTAGTATCTTGCATTTTATGGTATCATCTATAGAGAACTTGGCAACACGGTTAGGAGATTTTATCATGGCACGCATCGTCTATTGTGTCAAACTGGGGCGCGAACTTCCAGGGTTGGACAAACCACCATTTCCTGGTCCTTTAGGGCAACGCATTTACGAGCAGATTTCAAAACAGGCATATGATATGTGGCCCGCACAAAGCACGCTTATCATCAATCACTATGGGCTGAATATGGCTGATCCTGAGTCACGCAAGATACTGCGTGAACAGATGGAAGAATTTTTCTTTGGTGCCGATGCACAAATGCCGGAGGGCTGGTCGCCAGAAGGTGTTGGTGCAGGTGCTGGAGGAGGGGGTGCAGCTAGTAGTAAAGGTGGCGGTGCTCCAAGTAGTAAAGGTGGCGGTGGGGCAGCCCCACGGAAATGAGAAACCCTGGCGACATTTTACTCATTTCTTGCTATGAATTAGGCCATCAACCATTTCATCTCGCCTCACTACTTGCCATGTTGCGACAAGCAGACTATCAACCTGCCTCTGTCGATACTTCAGTTGAGACGCTCACCGACGAAGCCATACAAAAGGCTCGCTTCGTCGGTATTTCTGTGCCTATGCATACAGCGTTACGCCTCGGTGAACAAATTGCACGCCGAGTCCGAGCAATGAATCCTTCTGCTCATATCTGTCTCTATGGCTTATATGCTCTGCTGAACGCTGATTACCTGTTACAAGATACGATTGATTCGGCTATCGGCGGCGAGTACGAAACGCCTTTGCTTCACCTCGTTGCCGCACTGGATGAACATAGAGAGACAGACGTTTCTGGTGTTCATACACGAACGCAGAAAAGTGGTCCATGGATAGAGCGCACGCCATTCCTTGTACCGGATCGCCAATCGCTACCATCACCTGAGAACTATGCACGTTTACAGGTTGGCAATGAGATACGCCTAGCTGGGTACACGGAGACCACACGAGGCTGTAAACATACGTGTCTGCATTGTCCGGTAACGCCGATTTACAATGGTCGCTTCTTCGCTGTGCCAGTGACGACGGTGTTATCCGACATTCGCGCACAGGTAGCGCAAGGTGTACAACATATCACGTTTGGCGACCCCGATTTCTGGAATGGACCGACCCATGCATTACGCGTTGCACGAGCGATGCATTCAGAATTTCCAGATGTGACGTTCGACGCCACTATCAAGGTCGAGCATTTGCTAAAACATCGTTCCCTCTTGCCAGAAATGCGCGAACTTGGTTGTGTTTTTGTCGTCTCTGCCGTCGAGTCAATCAATGATGATGTTTTGTTGCACCTGGATAAGGGGCATACAGCGGCTGATGTAGTTGAGGTATTCGACGTAATGCAACGTGTTGGTATTCCTCTGCGTCCATCGTTGTTGCCATTCTCGCCGTGGGAGACATTGGAAAGCTATACAGCGTTGCTCGATTTCTTCGAGGAACAGCATCTCATCGAACACATTGACCCTGTACATCTCTCGATTCGGCTACTGATTCCTCCTGGTTCAGCCTTGCTGAATGAACCAGATAGTGAGACGTGGTTAGGTGAGCTTGATGCTTCGGCCTATACCTATCGCTGGCAACATCCCGACCCTCGCATGGACGACCTGCAACGCAAAATAGCGCAACAGGTCGAGCAAGCCGAATGTTCGCAGGGCAACACTATTGAGACATTCCTACGTGTCAAGGCATTAGTACATGCGGCACAAGGTGCAAGAGTATCTCTGTTTAAGGCTCTTCGCAGTTATGGGACCCCAAAGATATTACCTCATCTTACCGAATCGTGGTTCTGCTGAGCGGAGCCAACCAAGAGCCAGTTGGGTTCTAAGTAGTTTAAAAATTGGTTAACAGCAAGTGTTCCGCATGCTTATTGTTTCGGTCTTGAAAGCTAACAAGATATTTCTTATCAAATGTCTGTATATTGAGACCTTTCTGTTCATAAAGATCAAAAATAGCAGATGTGTTTTTGATGACGAGCATAAACTTAGCTCTACATTGCGTGAACAAATATTCTGCTAGACGCTCCTGATCGTGAAGAGTAAATGTATTTTGAGCATACGTACTAAATTCACTATCATATGGAGGGTCCAGGAAAATGAAGTCGTCAGGCTGTGGAGGATATTTGAGTAAAAATGCTTCAAAATCCATATTCTCTATCACGGTATTGGAGAGATGGCATCTCAGTTCTGACGAGCACATATAAGCAACTTTTCTCGCTAAGTCTTTTCGATTGTAAGATATACCCCCATAAGGAACATTGAATTCTCCTCGGCTATTATATCTGAACATAGAGGCATACGCGTTCTCTCGAATGAAAAAGAATATTGCAGACTTTAAACCAGATGACATCTCATACTTCTGTACATTATTGTACAGATATCGTAGATGCATATAAAAAGCACTCTTTAAAGCACTTTCTATATTATCCGCGATATCAGAACCAGGCAATTTCCACTTCTTATCTTCCAGTTCTTTCATGCGCTTCGTCTTGCTCAACAAGTTCCGTCTTACCTCTCGCACAAAATTCTCAACATCTCTATCAAAGAATGCTGTAAACATTGCCTGAAATTCGTGATTATGATATAGCGTGAAATCAAGCAATTTTCTCGTCATATCCTCTATTGTACATTTACCTAAAGAATATTGTTTATACATCTCTATAAGGTCTTCGGCATTAGTATCAACAAGTCTACTTACGCATTGCCAACCATATAACAGATTATTTAGAGCATGAAAGAAGGTTTTATCCTGTGCTTGAATGGCTATGTAGAGATTAAAAAGTTCATGAGACTTATCATTGATAAATTTTTTCTCCGCCTCTATTGAAAAAAATACAGCACCACCACCGACGAAGGGTTCATAGTAGTTATTGAATGCAGGAATTAAAGGGAGAATATGTTTTAGCTCCTGCTCTTTACCACCCGCCCATTTGAGAAAAGATGATAATTGAGAGATATTCTTGATCCGCTTGCCCTCTAATTTTCCCTCTTGTTCGCTCACAATTGACCTTCTTCTATAAACTTATACTACTCATGTATTGATAACGGCTCACACAACTGCTTTGGTTCACACGTAAAAGAAGCAGCCGACAAAGCAGATTTTTTTACTGAAAAACGGTATATAACAGGTTATTGTGCTACATCTTGAAGAAATGAATGGACGAGGTGTACAAGTTTGTCAGGAGAATTGAAGTTCACCGCATGGCCTGCTCCTTGTATCACAACCAGTTGACTGTCTGGTAAGAGATTATTGACCTTCTCGACCCAGTTTTGGGGCACAATTGGATCGCGAGAACCGCGTATCACGAGAGTTGGGATGTGAACGTGAGGAAGATGTTCCTCCATTGGGTCTTCAAAGGCATATTGAAGCGTGCGAATAGTTCGAGGAATGCCAGCAAGTGCATATTCGCGGAGCAAGACAGGAAGGAAATGTATTGGTTCACAAGGAGTATCTTGCAGCAATCGTCCTGCTTCCTGATGAATAGTAAGAGCTTTTGGGTCCATAGTTGGACTCACAAGAATAGCTCGTTTGATGCACTCAGGATAACGCAAGGCGAAGTTCACGATAACCTGGCATCCCATCGAGTTGCCCAGAAACATTGCGGGTGGTAGTTTCATCGTTTGCATCCAGGAAGCCAAAGCATCAGATAATTCAGTGACGTTTAAAATATGAGGAGGCTTTGGACTTCTGCCGAAGCCGGGCAGGTCGGGCAGGTAGACATGATAATGCGGTGCCAGACGTACAGCTGTTGGTATCATGTATCCACTGGAAACGGATAGACCATGTACAAGCACAACTGTTGGTGCATCAGCATGTACAGGGTCTACCGAAGTCCGGCTATACATGGACAAGCCACTCGTTGTTGTGATGCGCTTGCCTTCTAATTTGCCTTTATGTTCGCTCACAATTGACCTTCTTCTACACATTCATATTGCTCATGTATTGATAACGGCTCAAGTAACTGCTTTGGTTCATTTGCAAAGTGCCAATGAGTTGCATCCTTCTAGCATTCCACTTTCTTCACACGTAAAATCTACTTATGCTCTTTCTTCAGCTACGACAACATAAATAGGTTTCGATGACCACGCTGAAACTCCTATCCATCCCAATGTAAGAAAGAGTAGAGCTGCCGTGATATTCCCAAAGAACAATGGTATCACTGGAAAGATTTGACACAAGAGGTTCAACAAAGCGAAGAGAATCAGCAAAGCACTTATAGGGGTGAGGAAGCCGTTTCTATGTGGCAAGGCAAAACCCAGGATCAAGCAACCGAGGGTAAGTGTACCTCCTGAGAGGATGAAGTGTCCCCACCATTCGAGCGTCTCAATGGTGGGAACGTGGAGCTGAACTAATGCTTTATTCACTAATGCAATTCCATTAGCAAGAGGAATATGGGCAGAGGGGATATGAGGAGTGGAGCCTGGAAACAGTTTTTGGAGAACTGGGCCACCTAAGCCATTCAAGGTTGAAATAATTTTATTGAGTGCATCCTGTGTCTCTATTGCTGGACCGTTGATCGTTGAAGCAATGGTAATTGCAAGGTGAAGTAAGAATGGTATCAGTATCCAATCAAGGACAACTACCCCAATGATCAAAAGGAAGCCACCAAGGACGAGCAGGTTGCTACCGAGGAAGCCGAAACCGTTGATTTGACCGGACACTGAGGCAAACGTGGAGAGACCAAGAAGCAGAATCAGAGTGCCAATAACGAGTAGGCCAAGCGAGAGACGCCAGAAAGAACTGAACACATCCGTACTTTGTGTATTTACAATCTCGCCTGCTGCCGCAAGAAGACTCCCGATGATTAGGAACGTTGCACCAAAACGTAATTTCTGTTGAAGAAACATCCATATCTCTCTTTCTGCTTCCGCTATTCCTTACTACTCTCTTACTCGTTCGCGTCGTCCTCTTGAGAAGAGAATATGGAAGAACGTGCATCATCGTGTCACAGTTT
>CAXTWV010000022.1:0-5527 GCA_964248005.1 uncultured Ktedonobacteraceae bacterium
ACAGATGGTGTACAATATAAATTATCATGATGTAAAACATACAATGATGTGTAATTTTTTGCGCAGGAATGAACCATGAGTCAGAACTATGGAGTGTTGCGGGTGGTCCGTGTGCGTCCACCTGCCAATGCGACTGCGGATATTCAAGAGCGCTATCCTGATGGATGGTTGCCAGAAGAGCAACTTGTACACCTGCTGACACGTCGGGAGACGACGATTGGGCGTGCGCTGAATAATGACATTCTCCTCATGGACCCTACCGTTTCGCGTGAGCACGCGCGTCTGGTACTGAACGAATACGGCTGGAATATACAAAACTTAACTGTAAATAATATTGTACGTGTCAATGGACATCCTGTGCCGAGCGGCGTGAGCATGGCAATGAAATCGCAAGACGTACTTGTCCTGGGTAGCACGATGCTACAACTCATCGCACCTCATCAAGTCCTGCCCTATCGAGAAGAAAGTGAGCAACCAACCGAACTCCTTTCATCGCACCCGAAAACTCCGCAGCCGCAACAGAGTCTACCGCCATCTCATCATAGGGGTCAACAAGCATTCGATGCGAACGTCGCTCCCATGCATGTACAGGGGAACGGGCGAACACGTTCCCCAAATTTTGCTTCATCACAACACCCTGCTCTTACGTCACTGCCTGAACAGCCGGAGCCGGAACTGGCAGCGCAACCGTGGAATGAAGATGATGATGATATCCTCGGTGCGGGTATCACAATGCAATTCGCGCTTCCACAACGTATGGGCACGCGCACACGTTGGCTCATCGCGGGAATAGGATTCACCATCCTGATGATCAGCGCGATTATTACGATTGTGTTGAATAGCGTCATCGGACTAGCTTCATTGACGCAAAACGGCCCCTCAAGCATCCTGGCAGCCCTGACTATTCCCGTTATCCCTGCACTTGGAATTAATCTACTTGTCAACTTTATTGACCGCTTCGAGCGTGAACCGTGGTTTCTACGACTCGCCGCGTTTCTATGGGGGGCGATTATCGCTATTCCTCCCACGCTGTTTATCGAAACAAATGTACAAACCCTCATCCAAAATGCATTAGGCCGAGACTCGAACATCGTTTTACGTTCCGCACTGCTAGGTTTAAATGCTGGTGTCACCGAAGAGACGGTCAAGGGGCTGGGACTTTTGTTGCTCTTCTTTGTCTTACGAGACGAGTTCGATAATGTGACCGACGGCATCGTCTATGGTGCGTTGATCGGTGCTGGTTTCGCGATGGTTGAGAACTTTAGCTATTTCGCGCAAAACTCGAAAGACTTCCTTCTTTTCCTGATTGTCGGGCGTATTGTGCTTGGTTGGCTCAGCCACTCAACCTTTACCGTCTGTTTCGGAGCCGCTCTCGGTTATGTACGGCATACAAATGTGCGCTGGCGACACATCGCTATACCGCTCCTGGGCTATCTTGTCGCGGTCGCGCTGCATAGTGTCTTCGATTTTGTGGATATCTATGCCAACGCAACCGTCATTGCCTCGCCTAACAATCCTACAGTAGCACACTACTCATTGATCGCGGTGATTGGAGACTACATTCCACCGTTTATTGCCCAGATCGTTCTGCTGTACTTCTTGATTAAAGCTCTTGCACACGAGGTAGCGGTTATTCGTGAGTTCCTGGCATCTGAGGTGAGTAATGGTGTTGTGCGCGTAGACGAGTACGCATTGTTACAAGATTCGTTCCAGCGTACACGACAAGAACGGCGTGTCCTGCTGCGTTGTGGCATCAAGCAATGGATGCGTGTGAAAGAATTGTATCAAACCGAGATTGGTCTGGCCTTCCGCAAATGGCATGTCAGCATGGGCGATAAACCAAAATTGGGTTATCGTCAGCCCGAAGATGCCTATCGTCACCGCATCAAACGCCTCCGCTACGAGATCATGACGATGGAGAAAAATAAACATGCATAAACACGAGATAGGATGGTACCGTGAGCAGTGCCATCCTATCTCGTGTTTATGCATGTTTATGATCGTAACAATTGTGCCTCTTTTTGTGGTGGTGCCTCGACATGGGGGTGTTCTTCCAAGCTTGTGCCGTCAATCGTTTGTTCGCTCACAGGTGGTAGGAAGAGTAGAGTGTACATTACTGCGAAAATGGGAAGATGCCCAAGCAATTCCGTTGGCGGTAGAAATGGTAGCGTCAGGTTGAAGGGGACAAACATGCCAAAGATCACAATCTTGGGCAGGATGCCGCTAATCAATGCTAGGCCAATTGTCAGTTCGACAGCACCAGCCGCAAAGATAAAGCGTTCGTTGGTGAACCACGTCAGGCCAATGAGTTGAGCAGCATTGAAGTTCGGGTGCGTCTTGAGGAATGCTAGTGCTAATGCGGGATCGATAAGCTTTTCTGTAAAGGCGAGCACGACGATAGAGATACCTACCCCTGTTCGTAATATGAAGGGTGCCATACGCCAGTACCGTGCGAAGCGCGAAAGTGGCTCTCTATGTGGTCCTGGTCTGACCAAACCCCGACCCATGATAAGCAGGTAGACCGCGATACCCACATACACAGTTTGCTCTAACACTTCCCATGCCGGATACAAGAAGAATGAGAACAAGAAAAGCGCAATCAGCGCAATCGCTCCAAGCCGTGTTAACACGCCACTGATAAATGTGAAGGCGACGAATACCTCGATACCCGCGAGTACGAAGCCCAACACACCTGAACCACTATATAAATTAGGCGCGAAGATGCGCAGTGTGACCGCGACCGCGATCAAACTAATCGCTGTTTGAACCGCGAGGATGACTTGATTGGAACGGTCATAATAGCGCAGAAAGCCAATCTGTGGAAAGCGGTTATCTCCTCCAACAAGCCGACGTAGCAGCACCAGCACGCCAATTCCCAGAAACGAAAGCCCAATCATACCCAAAACGGGCAATGTAAAAAGTAGTCCAAATTGTGGCGGATACTTGCTGCCATCGGTAAACCACTTCTCATGTGCAGATGCTACACTTGGCACAAGGAGCATAATGAAAAACACCAGCCCAAATCGAGGCAAAAGGTGTTGTACGACATGGCGTAGATAAGACATAAAGACTCCTGTATAGAGCATCCGTGCAGAGTTGTGAAATCATCGTAGAGAGGATAAGAACAAAGCAGTGAGAGCTTCTCACTGTAGTTGCCTCTCTTATACGACGAGTCGAGATGGGTATTCGTGTATAGGAAATCTCCTTAATCTGCCACCTCTTCCCCCAATGTGATATCATGCATGGAGAGACTACAAAGGAGTAAGCATCTTTTTGAATGGATAGTAATACACTGATTCAGACCTATTATTTTATGCGTCTCACCCGTGCTATGGAAGATCGAACCCGCACCCTATTTTTGCAAGGCAAGGTTGTGGGCGGCGTCTATACCGCGCAAGGGCATGAGGCGACAACTGTGGGGGCAGCAATGACGCTGCGCCATGACGACTACATCGTACCGCAGCACCGTGATCTAGGGATGCATCTTGTGCGTGGTGGTTCACCGCGTGCCGTGATGTGTCAATGGCTGGCGCGTGGCAACTCACCAACACTGGGGCGCGACGGACAGATGCATATTGGTGACATGCATCATGGCATTGTGCCGATGATTAGTATGCTCGGCGAATCATTACCTGTGGCGTGTGGTGTCGCGCTCACCATGAAGATGCGTAAGCGTTCGACTGTTGTGCTCGCATCCTGCGGTGATGGAGCAACCAATACCGGACCGTTTCATGAGGCTATGAATTTCGCATCGGTACAGAAGGTCCCGATGGTGCTGGTCATCGAAAATAACGGCTATGCCTACTCGACTCCAAGTGCGAAACAATTCGCCATCCAGAACCTTTCGGACCGTGCGAAGTCCTATGGAATCCCAGGCGAGAGCGTGGACGGGAACGATGTGCTTGCCGTCTTTGAGGCCGTGGAACGTGCCGTAGAACATGCGCGTGGTGGCAACGGGCCAGCGATTGTCGAATGTAAAACTTTTCGTGTGCGTGGACACTCAGAAGCTGACAAGGCCGACTATGTGCCACAGGAGTTGCGCGAAGCATGGTTAGCTAAAGACCCGATACAACGTTTTGAGGCATACTTACAAGAGCAACAGGTGCTTACACCTGCTAAAAAGGCAGAGATTGAAGCACGCATTAAGGCTATCGTGAATGACGCTGTACAATTCGCGGAACATAGTCCCACGCCAGACGAGACGACAGTAGCCGAGTATGTATTTGCTCCTGATGGTCCAACCGCGATTATTGGTGAGCCGGGTGCGGAGAATGCACGCTATGTGAATGCACTTGATAGGCGTACAGGCCAACCGTTTACAACTATGCTACAGGCCGAATCTAACACGCCTATGGAGGTCGTCCGACGATGAGCGAAGAGAAGAAACACCAGAAGGTCACATATTTAGAGGCGATAGGCCAAGCCATCCGTGAAGAAATGTTGCGTGATGAAGCAGTCTTCCTGCTTGGTGAAGATGTTGGTAGTTACGGTGGTGCTTTCAAGGTCAGTGCCGGTCTCCTGGAAGAATTTGGCTCCGAGCGCGTGATTGACACGCCAATGGCAGAGGCTGCGATTATTGGTTCCGCGGTTGGTGCCGCTCTAATGGGTATGCGTCCAATTGCCGAGATGCAGTTCATTGACTTTATTGCTTCTGGCTTTGATCAGATTATCAACATGGCGAGCAAGATGTACTGGCGTGTTGGTATGCCAGTACCGATGGTCATCCGTGGTCCCTCTGGTGGTGGTACAAAGGGTGGTCCATTTCACTCAACCAGCCCCGAAGCGTGGTTCTTTCACACACCAGGAATTAAAGTCGTGGTGCCTGCCACAGCCTATGATGCTAAAGGTATGCTGAAAGCGGCTGTACGCGACAACAATCCCGTGTTATACCTTGAACACAAATTGCTCTACCGCTTGCCCGAATTGCGTGAGGAATTGCCGGATGATGATTATATTGTGCCGCTGGGTAAAGCCATTATCCGTCGCGATGGCGAAGATATGACCATTCTCACCTATGGTGCAATGGTCCATCAGTGCCTCAAAGTAGCCCGTACTCTTGAGGAAGAGGACGACCTCGAGGCGGAAGTTATGGACCTGCGTAGCCTCTCGCCGCTTGACCGTGAGTCCATCCAGGAGTCGGTCAAACGTACCAACAAAGTCTTGATTGTGCATGAGGATACGCTCACAGGCGGTATTGGTGCCGAGTTATCCGCGATTCTTGCCGAAGACCTTTTCGAGTACCTCGATGGCCCGATCACACGTGTTGCCGCGCCCGACGTACCCTTCCCATACGCCCCTCCACTAGAGGCCGCGTATCTGCCGAACGCAGAAAAGATTTTAACGGCTGCCAGAAAATTAGCAGCGTATTAGGATGAAACAGTATTTGTAGGGGTCTAATTCTATTACACCCTCGTAGCAATTGACTATGTGGGAAACATGTTGAAACGTTTCATCAATCCCGTGGACAGAATCGGTTGGGCAAAGGGTGTAATAGAATTAGACCCCTACAAAAGACATTCTATTTTAC
>CAXTWV010000022.1:5537-12039 GCA_964248005.1 uncultured Ktedonobacteraceae bacterium
ACACACCTTTTTGCCATTCACTAATGTTGGGAGTATATTTAAAGGTGTATCATGTCCTCAAAAAATGGTCTATGCCGAAAGGGTGTTATAAAATCAGACCCGTACAGGAGGGTCAATTCTTAAAGATCGTTTTCGATTGCCATCATTCATCAAAAGACAAACGAAGGAGTTTTTCGTATGCCGACACCTGTAACGATGCCGCGACTTGGCGAGTCGGTCGCCGAGGGTACAATAGGGTCCTGGATGAAACAGATCGGCGATTACGTTGAGAAAGACGAATCGCTCGTTGAAGTCATCACGGACAAAATCAATGCCGAACTACCCTCCCCTGTCGCGGGTCGTCTGTCAAAAATTCTCGTCAACGTCGATGAGACCGTGGCGGTAGGTACCCAAATCGCACTTATCGAAGAGAGCGCGGATGTGAATGTCTCGTCTTCCGCGCAGGCAGCACCAGGGCCTGATGCGGCTCCCGTGCAAAACACACAACAGGCAGATACACCCGTCTTGACCGAGCAGTCCACGAGCCAGCCCGCAATTGTTGGTGGCAATGCCGAGCATGATGAGTACAATGAGCAAGATGATGAGCGGCAACGTATCTCGCCTCTCGCACGTCGCCTTGCACGCGAACACAATGTCGATCTCAACGCCATTCAAGGCACAGGCGCGAATGGGCGTGTACGGAAAGAGGATATTCTAGGGTATGTCTCGCAACGTCAGCAATCAGACTATAGTACGTCTACTCAGCCAGCAGCAGTCATGTCACGTTCTATGACCTCGGCACCACCTGCACAGTCAGTACAAGTGGGACATGCGATACCTTCGCAAGCACACCGTACAGAAACTCGTCCAGCCCCTCAAGCGCGACCTGTGCAAGAGTCGAAAAACGCTCCACTGCCCTATGAGTCTGCTCTGGTTGAGCAACCTACGAGCATGGGTGGCGAAGACGAGATCGTGACGCCAAGTCGTATGCGCCTAGCCATCGCGGAACATATGGTACGGAGCAAGCGTACATCGCCACATGCAACCACGATGGTTGAGGTTGATATGACCAATATCGCGAAATGGCTGGCGAAAAACAAGGACGAGTTCAAGCGGCGTGAGGGCTATGGCATCAGCTATGTGCCATTTGTCATGAAGGCGGTCTGCGAAGGTATTCGCAAATTTCCAACTATCAACTCTAGCTGGACCGAAGACAACAAAATCATCATCAAGAAACGTATCAATCTGGGCATCGCTGTAGCAACGGACGCTGGTCTTGTCGTGCCAACACTTTATGATGCCGATTCACTCACGTTGGCTGGTCTGGCAAAACAGGTCAATGCCATCGCGCAACGCGCCCGAAACAACAAGTTGACGTTGCAAGATATGCAGGGTAGCACCTTTGTGGTCAACAACCCAGGTGTTTTTGGTACAATTCTATCAGTGCCAATTATTAACCAGCCTCATGCAGGTATTCTCAGCATGGATGCTGTGGTGAAACGTGCCGTTGTGGTGGAGGATGATGCTATCGCGGTCCGTTCTATGATGTTTCTATGTCTCTCCTTCGATCATCGCATCCTCGATGGCGCGGGAGCAGGGGGATTTTTACAAGCGGTCCGTACCAAATTGCAAGGCTACGGGCGCGAAATAGACGTGTATTAAATGTAGGGACTGATGTATCGCGTCCTTTTGGCATATCAATCACCAACGAGGACGCGATACATCGGTCCTTACAAAAACAAGGAAAACAAACAATGGCGACCATGATTCCAGAACGCCGTCCAGAATGGCTCAAAGTACGTGCTCCTAAAGGCGAAAACTATCAGCAACTCAAACAGTTGATGCGTACTCAATCGTTGCACACTGTCTGTGAAGAGGCACGTTGCCCAAATATTGGTGAATGTTGGGGGCATAAAACAGCGACATTCATGATTTTAGGGAGTGTGTGTACACGAAGTTGCGGCTTTTGCGCTGTGGCAACGGGTCGTCCCCTCGGCCTGGATTGGGAAGAGCCAAAGCGTGTCGCGGAAGCTGCACAGACAATGGGCCTACGTCACGCAGTTGTTACATCGGTCAACCGTGACGAGCTGAAAGATGGTGGAGCAGCAGTTTTTGCCTCAACTATTCGCTGGATACGCCGCTTGAACCCTGAGTGTAAAGTGGAAGTACTCACACCCGATTTCAAGGGCGTCTATGAAGCATTGCGCGTAGTGATTGACGCGAAGCCCAATGTATACAATCATAACGTTGAGACTGTGCCGAGACTCTACAAGCAAGTACGTCCTCAAGCGGTCTACAAGCGTTCACTCCAGGTACTCAAGTGGGCTAAAGAGATGAATCCAGCCGCACCAACCAAGTCCGGTTTCATGCTTGGGCTAGGTGAGACATGGGACGAGTTGCTCGAAGTGATGCATGATATGCGTGAACATGATGTGGACATTCTTACTATCGGACAATACCTGCGTCCATCCTTCGACCACCTGCCCATCCAACGCTATGTCCCATTAGAAGAGTTTGCCGCACTCAAGGCCGAAGGCAAAAAGATGGGCTTTCGTCATGTGGAGTCCGGCCCCTTTGTTCGTAGCTCCTATCACGCGCATGAACAGGCCGACGACGCGGTAGAGAATATATAGGGACTGATTCATCGCGTCCTGGTTGACAATCAACCGCCAACCAGGATGCGATGAATCGGCCCCTACATTAGTCCTGTACATATGGTTGATGCTCTTGAAACCACAAATAGAGTTTGTTATAATGGCTCAACAACGCTTTATAGGAAAAGTATAGAGGAATACATGAGTCATACACGGCAAACTGTGGATGGACGTCAACCTGTTGTCCTTGTGGTAGACGACAACCCTGCTATTCGCGATATGGTATCCTGGGCATTAGAGCTAGATGGGTATGAGCCTGCTGAGGCCGCTGAGGGCCAGGAAGCATTAGACTGGATGTTTAACGCGGCTCGTGAAGGACGCTATCCAGCTGTGATTTTGCTTGACCTTGCGATGCCGGGCATGGATGGCGACGCCTTTTTAGAGCGTTTACACCACCAGTGGGCAAAAATCTACCCCTTGCCCTCAGTCGTAGTTATCACCGCGAAAGCGGGTGTTCCAGATGCAAGTACATTGGGCGTGTCACAGGTCGTGGTAAAACCATTTCATGTACGTGATTTACTCGACATTATACGTGACTTAGCTGTGTTGTAGAAGTATATCTAAAAGTACCAATTCCTCCTACTCTGCTCTCCATATGCACGGAAACTCTGCTAGACGACGTTCAGACAAAAGAGAAATAGTTATAAGCAGAATTTCTGTGTTTGTTTGCGTCGGGAGTATTGTATGAAGTTGCGTTCACTCTATCCTGTTCTTGTAGTGCCTCTACTGGCTGCTATCCTGATAACCATTCTCCTTCGCACCTATGCGTTTCCTTCAACACACGCCGCCTCTAGCATCACGAATCGTGTCGCGTTGCCCGGACAGATGAATACCGCTCTAAGTAAGAGCCGACTAATGGCGCACGTCGCAGGAAGCCAACCAATCGCACTCGCAATCGGACTAGGTTTACGTAATCAAGCGGACCTCACCGCCTATTTACAGCAAATAACGCAACCGCAATCATCACTTTATCATCACTATCTGAATGCCAGTTCGTTTTCAACACTCTACGGTCCTCTGCCTGCAAGCGAGAATATCGTTGCAACCTATTTGCGTACTCAAGGCTTTACAGTCACAAAGACCTACGCGCATCATATGATCATTGATGTGAGTGGGACTGCGGCACAGGTTGAAAAGACATTTCAGATACATCTGAATAACTATCAAGCGGCAGACGGACAGCTTTTCTACAGCAATGATACTGCACCATCGCTTCCCGCGAATATCGCGGCCCTTATTTCGTCGGTAACTGGCTTAGATTCAAGCATTCATTATACACGTAGCCCTTTGAAGCCAGGAACGGCAAGCATAAAATTGGGATCCGGTCCACAAACACCGAATGTCGCCAATGCAAATTCGTCACAACTGTGTCCACAACCGGGGCCATCCAACATCTATCCAACGTCATATACACCCATGCAAATTGCTACCGCTTATAACTTTACTCCACTCTACAAAGCAGGTAATCTAGGTGAGGGACAAACAGTTGGCTTGCTCGAACTCGATGGTTTCTCAGCAAGCGATATCGCGATCTATACGGCGTGCTTTGGTGGCAAGAATACGCTGATTAGCACGATTCCAATAGATGGTTATAAAGGCACCGCGGGTCCTGCTGCGTCTGAGGTTGAGCTAGATATGGAGATGGTGTTAGGCTTGGCACCACATCTGGCTTCCCTTCGTGTCTATGAGGCATCGAATGCTACACTCACCTCTTATAATGACGCCTGGGCGCGTATTATCAGTGATGATACTCCTGTAGTAAGTACTAGTTGGGTGAACTGCGAGCAGGCATCAGGCATTGCAAATGAGCTTCAGCAAGAGAGTCTTTTCTTCCAGGCCGCCGCCGCACAAGGACAAACAATCCTCGCGGCAAGCGGTGATCTTGGTGCGAATGGCTGCTACGATGCAAAAAAAGGAACGGGAGTAACTCCATCCGCAGATGATCCCGCTTCTCAACCATTTGTCACCGGAGTAGGCGGCACGACGCTACGCATCAATTCTGATAATACCTATGCCTATGAACAGGTATGGAATGATCGTAAGTATGGTAACGGTGCTAGTGGTGGTGGATTGAGCCAAGTTTGGTATAAACCACGCTGGCAACAAGGGCCTGGAGTCGCGAATGCCTACTCAACGGGCAAGCGTGAGGTGCCAGATGTCGCTGTCAATGCTGATCCGCTGACTGGCTATGATGTATATTGTAGTGCTGGCGGTTGTGCTGGTGGCAAGGGATGGCACCCGATTGGCGGAACATCAGCAGCAGCACCCGTGTGGGCGGCTATGATTGCGCTTGCGAACGAGGCATCAATAAAAGCCAATGGCTATCTCATGGGCTTTCTCAATCCAAGTCTGTATAGCATCAACTATGGTGCTTCGGGCACTTCCTATACGACCGCTTTTCATGATATCGTGCCACAACCTAATGCTCTGTACAACAACAATGACTACGTAGGGAATAGTGGGACCTATCCTGATGGGACAATGTATGATATGGCAACGGGCCTTGGCTCGTTTGATGCCTACAATCTCACGCAGAACCTGATTACCTTGAGTAAGTCATCGTTGCCACGGACAACCGCAACAAACACAACATGGTATTTTGCTGAGGGGCGTGTTGGTGGGAACTTCCAAGAATTTCTGACATTAGAAAATCCTGACCCCATTCAGACCGCGCAGGTGCAGGTGCAATATTTGTTGGAGACGGGGCTTGGTCCTAAGATAACGCATATGGTGTTGCCACAGAGCCGCGCAACGGTAAATGTGAACGATGATCTTGGTCATCCCTATGCTGGTCCAGGCTATTCGCTCTCGATGATTGTCACCTCGCTGAATAATGTTGGTATCGTCGCGGAACGTCCAATGTACTTCTCCTGGCATGGTATTAATAGTGGTACCGATGCATTGGGCGCAACGACATTGGGGCAAGATTTCTACTTCGCCGATGTCGAGGCTGCACGAAATTATGCGAGCTTTATCACAATCCTCAATCCTCCAGGTGGACAAAACGCGAATGTTACAGTGAGCTATCTTTCTGGGAGTAAACAGGTTGGTGTAGCAACGCTGGTTGTCCCTCCTGGTCAGCGCGGAACAACCGTGCCCACACCAGGAGTGCGTACTGCCGCAGTACACGTCCATTCCGATCAGCCCGTGATGGTCGAGCGACCAACCTACTTTAGTACAGCACGCTCCAACATTAGCGGGCCTGTGACAGGAGCCTCAACGGTTGTTGGAACGGCAGCCCCTAACACCGATTGGCTCTTCGCTGAGGGCTATACAGGCTCAAACTTCCACGAATATCTGGCATTAGCAAACTTCGATCCTACTGTAACTGCGAATGTGACCATCAAGCTCGAATATAGTAATGGCATGGTAAATCCTGTTACGGTGAAGGTTCTGCCTCAATCGCAGACATTTTTCGATGTAAACGCGGCTTCAAATGCTTATGCACAAAGTACCGCCGAAGTGTCAGCGGAGGTCACATCGGATGCGCCAATTGTAGCACAACGTATTGAATACTTCCGCTTCAATGGTAATACCCCCGGAGGCACCGATGTGATCGGAGAACCGGGACCTGCGAAGACAAACTACAGTTTTGCCGAAGGCTACACCACGAATGGCTTTAGCGAGTTTCTCACGCTACAAAACCCCAATGCTACACCGGAGAATGTCGCGGTAACGCTGTATCTCGCCAATAGTATCTCAACACAAAAGATCGTCAGCGTTGGACCACAAACACGCGTGACTGTCGATATTAATGGCCTTGTTGCGCCAATCGCGCAAGGCAACACAAACGCGGGCTATGAGGTGTCGCTTTCCGTCCAAGCGATGAGCGGAACCGTTGTGGCAGAGCGTCCAATGTACTTTATCTA
>CAXTWV010000022.1:12139-27579 GCA_964248005.1 uncultured Ktedonobacteraceae bacterium
CTAAGACCATCCAACCGCATCAACATACACGTTGGTGCTACCCCCACTTGTTGGGCTATTGAATTGCACTCCGATCTGGCGCGGCTGCTCTGTCACCATAGCAGGAATTAAGAATGTCAGATGAGTCCACGTGTTAGATGTCAATGTTACTGCATCGCTTGTATGCCATG
The DNA here is from genome assembly GCA_964248005.1 of uncultured Ktedonobacteraceae bacterium. GTDB lineage: Bacteria > Chloroflexota > Ktedonobacteria > Ktedonobacterales > Ktedonobacteraceae > JBBQVS01. Next base: position 12,310 of record CAXTWV010000022.1, read on the forward strand.
TGTAGTCGTGTTCAGTGATGAATAGTTTCGCGTTCACGCTAGCTGCGTTACCAGAAATATAGACCGAGGCTGTGATTGTTTGACCTGCATGCGGATAGGTTGAAGTGTTGTCCATGCTGACGGCAACATATGGGAAATTGGTGCTACTTGTATTACTAAGCGTTGCCTGTAGTGAATGTGTGCCGTCTTGCGCAAACATCGTACTATTTTGGACAGGAGAGATACCCTGTCCGTGACTATCCCAACCAGCAGTTGTACCATCTTCAAACGAAAAGTTTGAGGTGTTATTTCCGGTCGATGTGGTAGGTGTACTATTCTGCTGTGCCACCATGGTCGCAGAGGCAACTCCTGGTTGCTGACGCTGGATAATCATCTGCTGATAGGTATTTTTGAAAATGGTGCCTTGCGGAGTAATTGTGTTATTTGCATTGACCAAGGATATAGCGGTATCGGTACAAGAGTATTGCATAGAGGCAAAAACACGGTTTGCAGCAAGTGTTTGCAATGCCTTGGTTGTCCATGCAGTCATAAATGCAGCATTTTCATGCTTGCCATCAGGAAGTACTTGTCCCGTGCTTTCGGCTTGCAGGTCGGGTGCGTAATTCCATTCTGTAATCATAATGGGAAGCACGGTACCAATGGTGGTTTGCATCGCATCGTGTGCGTCGTTGATATGAGTTGTCCAGTGATCGATATTGGCGAGACATGTATCAGATGAATCATTCTTGCTACAGGTGTACTCATGCCAGCTAATCTCGTCGGGACGCGGTTTTGCGTTTTGCAAGAAGGTTGTTATGTATGAGCGTGTGTACTGGTAGTTCACTGGGCCAATAAAGTTTCCATTTAATGCCAGCTTTTTTAGCTGAGGTATGGTATTGTTCCAGCTATTTGTATAGGTAGTGGCGTCAATGCCATTGGTATTATCTTCTTCATTGCCATATTCATAGTAGACAATACTCTTTCCAAAGATAGTATTCATGTCCTGAACAATAATACTATCATCGGCTAATGCAGTCGGCGTCGATGCACCATGGAGCACCACAAGCGGAATCGCCCCTATTTTTTTGATATCCTGTGCCGCCTGTATCTCGGTCGCATTGGAAAGACTCTTACGCACAGGCATGCGGATAATCTGTGCATGCATTTGTTGAAGTAACGTCTGTGTTGTGGTAGAGTTGATTACTTGATCGTTGATATCAAAAAGTGCCAGATTTGTGCCAAAGAGGAGTGGTGATACAGGAACAGCCTGTGGGGTGGGTGTCTGTGTTGGAGCAGTTTTTGCGGTAGTCTTTGTTGCACTGCCGCTGTGAGTACTTTGCGTGTTGTCTGAGCTGTGCCCTAGTAGAAGCCAGAGACTTGTACCAAGTAATGCCACTACGAGCACAACGCTGATTACAATGATGGGAATCCGGTATTCTTTTATCGTTTGCCTCATAGGTCGAAAACACTCCTCTTGAAGTTCAAAGCGTAGAAAAGAAATATTGGTATATATCTCTTTGTAGAACGCCACTACGAACTATATCATCTCTTCCTTTATACGACTATCTTTGTTCCTATATATGGTACCTTTGCCTAATGTTGTCCTATTCAGGTTAAAGCCAAATGAAGTTGTGCTAAATGGAGAAGAAATCGGTACTTTTGCATAGAAACATTGGTCAAACCTGTACCGTATCTTGAGGTTTCCTTGAAGTATGGCTGGTAGAATAATGAGTGTAAAGGGACACATAGACAACAAACTCACAACGATGACCAATGAATACATAGACAAGGGATATGACGGAGACGTTTGATGGATATACACAATCAACCAACAGAAGAGTGGCGTGGAAATATGAATGGAACACAGGCGGCAGGACCAAGCTTTGAGAAACAGCCTACCGTTCCTTCTACAATCCTCTCACGTCCGCAGAAAAAAGTGTCACGCCGAAAGCTCTTTGGGATAGCAGCGGCAACGGGCGTCGGTGTTGTTGCGGTTGCTGGTGGTGGTGTGGCGTTGGAGCAAGCGTGGCAAAATGGAGCACTAAACTTTTTGCCAAACGCGCCGATAGCAGGTAATATGCAAATAGGACACCTACTACGACGCGCGGGTTTTGGAGCGACACCTGCCGACATAAACACCTACCGAGGCTATGGGTTCGCTGGTGCCGTTGATCGTCTTATCAACTATCAACAGGTATCAGACGATGCCATGGAGAATCGGCTTAAGTCGCTCAATCTGGATTTTTCCACACCAAGTGGTGCGGCTGTAACCAATATGCAACGTTGGTGGCTTCTACGTATGGCTTGGACACAACGTCCTTTGCTGGAGAAGATGACACTGTTCTGGCACGGGTTACTCACCAGTAGCTATCGTAAGGTTGGCGGGAAAAATTCGTATGGGCGCACACTGGCGCAGAATCAGTTCTTCCGCACGCATGCCTTTGATACCTACGACAATATCCTCACGGGTATTGTGAGCGATCCAGCTATGCTCGTCTACCTTGACCTGACAAAGAGTCACAAGAACGCGCCAAATGAAAATTTCGCACGCGAATTGATGGAGTTGTTCACGCTTGGCCTAGGTCACTACACACAACAAGACGTGTATCAGGGTGCTGCTGCCTTAACTGGTTGGCATGTCAAAGGGAATACGACACAATCGCACTATGTCGAGCAAGATCATAACAGTTTGACCAAAACATACCTTGGACAGACAGGCAATCTTGACTATAAAGATGTTGTGCATATCCTGGCAAACAATCCTGCGACGCCATGGTTTTTATCCCGTAAATTGTTCACGTTCTTTGTCTATGAGAATCCGAGCAATGACGATCTCCAGCCGCTCGTCGATACTTATGTCAAGAGTGGACATAATATTGGTGCTGTGATGAAGACGCTATTACTCTCACCGCAGTTTGCCTCACAAAAAGCCTATCGTGCGCGTGTTAAGTCGCCCTCAGAGTTTGTCGCTGGTATGTATCGTGCGCTCGATGTGCAGGGCAACGGCAAAGGACTGGAATATATGACCGCTATTATGGGTCAGACGTTATTCGATCCACCGAATGTAGCAGGATGGCCGGCAGATAAGGTCAGCGGACTCTGGCTCAATAGTGGCACATGGATGGCACGCTTGAACTATATTGATGCATTGGTATCGGGTGGGCGTACCGCACAAGCGAGAACCTTTGGGACTGCTGATATACAGGGGCTGGTCAACGCTAATCATATTGACTCGCCAGAGCGTTTTGTAGACTTTTTCAATGCAGTCTTACTTGATGGCGTGGTTGATAAAGACCGTCGCGCTCAGTTTATCAGCTACTTTAATCAACAAAACGTAGGCAAGAGTAGCGCATATATCACGTTGACCAATGGGAAAAACTACCCTGTAAGCAATGTACGTGGCACACTCTACTTGATATTGGCATCACCCGAATACCAATTGAACTAGGAGCATAAAAATGAACTTCTCACGAAGAGCAATGATAAAAAATGGCATGTTAGTGGTCTCGGCTGGTATGGTGATGCCCGCGATCTTTAGTCGCGGTATCGCCTCGGCTCATGCACAATCGGTTGAAGGCTCACATATAGCACAAGCGGCAAGTGATCGTACCCTGATCGTCGTGCAAATGGCAGGTGGTAACGATGGCCTCAATACCGTTGTGCCTTTCGCTGATGCGACCTATCGCAAGATGCGTCCAACGATTGGCATTCAAGAGTCAAAAGTATTGTCGCTAGATGGTCGGCTTGGCTTGCATCCTAACCTCGCGCCACTGAAAACGATCTGGGATCAGGGACATATGGCGGTGGTCGAGGGTGTTGGCTATCCCAATCAAAGTCTCTCGCATTTCCAGGCAATGGACATTTGGCAGACACTCGACCTGAATGGTACGGGTACAGACGGTTGGTTAGGCAAGCTTGTTTCAGGTTGGGTTGATAAAGATGGACACCCATTCAAGTCAATGGACATCGGTGTACAGACCGCTCAAGCCCTCTCGTCGATTAATGCTCAGGTTCCAACCGTGGCGAGTGTGCAGAGTTATCGTGTCGCACCCGATCCACTCGATGCAGATGGTGGCAATGCCCGCCTCAAAGCTCTGATGAACCTGTACAATACGTATCCGAAATCATCACCCTATGCGGCCTTGCTTGACACAACAGCTTTGAACGCGCAGGAAGGTTCGCGTCAACTGCATCAGGCGGACTCACAGTACAAAGCAATGGCGACCTATCCAACAGGTCCTTTCGCCGCGGGTCTCAAGGTGCTGTCCGAAGCCATTGTGCAGGGATTGGGCTTACGCGTTGGTTATGTGACGCTCGGTGGATTTGACACTCATGCGAATCAGCAGACAACACACGATACGCTAATGAAGACACTCGCCGATGGTCTAGCCGCCTTTTATGCCGACCTGACTGCTCACGGCAAGGCCGATAACGTCGTGGTCATGACGTGGTCGGAGTTTGGACGCCGTGTCGAGGAGAATGGAAGCCTCGGTACCGATCATGGTACGGCTGCGCCAATGTTCGTGCTCGGCAATCCAATTGTCAAAGGCATTTACGGTGAACCACCAAGCCTGACAAGTCTAGACCAGGATGGCAATTTGAAGTACACCACCGACTTCCGCTCCGTCTACGCCACGGTGCTTGATCGCTGGCTCGGTGCATCCTCAAAAGATGTGCTAGGAAACTCGTTTGGGTCGCAAAACTTCCTGCCTCAATCATAAACATACACATAAAACATGCATGGGTTGGCACTGCTAACCCATGCATGTTTTATTTATTTGCCTTGACCACAAAAGGCACTACAATACACAACACTATCAGCCCTACCCCTATACTTACTCCCGTTATTGCCAGACCCAGATCACCAACGTATCCAATCAACGGATTAAGTGCGATGCCTGCAATCGTTCCCAGAAACGAGAGTGATGAAAGCGTTGTTGCCCGTGCTTCATCTGATATCAAATGGTTCAATTCAGTTTGTACGAGAGGCGCACGCCACGCAGGAAGGGCCACGATAAGCGTGATGCACATTATGACGAGTAGTGAGGTGTGGGCTATCGCGAGTAGTACATAGACGATACCTGGAATCAAACATGAAAGCATCAGTGTAAAGCATACTCCCCAACGTGATTGCATATATGGCAGCCGCAGCCCTACCAGTATTTTGAGTCCCATTGCCGTTGCCATGATTAACCCAAACCACGCGATGGCTATTCCTGATTTTGTAAGATACGGCTGATTGTACCAAAAGATAGCATTGACAAAGGCAAACGCTGCTGTATCGAAGAAACTTAAGCCGACGAGTGCTGGTTGTGCGCGAATGATGGTCATCGCGCTTCTCAATAATCCTCGCATATCGATGACTTTTGTGTGTACCTCAGTGGTGTCTTTTGCTGGCTCCGTCCGCAGACGCAAAGCTGTGATGAGAGCAAGAACGGCAGGAATGCTACTCACAGCAACGGCCAGCGTTGGACTGTATGCACCAATGAAACTTCCTGTTAAGAGACCTACAAAAAAGCCGGCATTTGACGCGGCATAGAGGAGCGTAAAGGCCGAAGATACCGCTTGTTCTCTCTTCTCGGTTGGCACACTTTTGTAGACCATCGCGCTCTCGCATCCTGAGAGGCAAGCAATAGCGAGACCCGTAAGGACGTTGGAGAAGGCGAACAACCAAAAGCCATAAGCGAAGACAAACACGACCAGTCCAACAATGTTGAGTATACGTCCCACAATAATCAGCCGACGATAGCCAAAGCGGTCAGCCCATGCACCCGTCGGAATATCCGCAAGCCAGACCGTTGCTGAGATGATTGATTCCATCAAAAACATTTCCGTGAAGTTCAGGCCACGCTGATGCTGAAACAAGACAATCGTCGTCGAATAAAAAAACAGGTCCGCGAAGAAGCGTGAAATGACCAGCCAACGAATATTGGGTATGGCTAGCAAGTCATGGTCCGGCACAAAACGTCGTAAAGAGAGCATAGTATATTCTCCTGGTAAAAGGTGAAGAAATGCAGTAAACAAGATGGGCAAGGCAGGATGAGATGGCCTCGTCTTGCATTAACCAGGAGGAGCGTGTAGTTGTATGTAAAACGCAGGTTGTTATGTTGGATGTGCCTGATAATGAATCGTATTCATGTTGAGCATCCTCTTTTATAAAAGCTGACTGTACGATAGCATAGGAGAGAGATAGCGTCAAGAAAAAAGTAGGGACCGATTCATCGCGTCCTCGTGGCGACCAACTGGCGACAAGGACGCGATGAATCGGTCCCTACATTATTTAAAAGAAGAACCCCCAATCATCCTGACTTTGAGAGACGCCCCAGTCGTTTTGGAATGTCTGCGTGAGTGTCGAGATGATGCCCGAATCGGTGAAGAGGACACCAAGTTCGCGGTTGTTATCGAAGGAGTTGCTAGAAATGTTGATGGAGCCAACATAGGCGTTGGTGCCATCGGCAACCATCATTTTTGCGTGCATATAGAGCTGTGAGTCTTCTTTGACCTGCGCCCCGCCTGCTTTAATTACCGCGATGCCTGCCGCGTTGGAGTCTGTACTGCCACTTGATGGCGTAGGTAAAATCACTTGCACGTTGACACCACGCTGGGCAGCACTGGCAATGGCCTGTTCGACGGTGCTATCCTGCATCTCTTCGGCCTCGATAATCAGTGACGATTTGGCGTTGTTGATGAAGGTTACGAAATCGTTACGCGAATTGTCGGGGCTAATAACGAGGCTGGGATCGGTGACATGCTCGGCGGTACGATTCCAGTCGGCGTTGAAGATGTCGATGGTTCCCTGCACATCTTGTGGAGTCGAGTCGATGATGTCATATTCACGATTTTTGCCCGTCGAGATAGCCGAAGCCGTGAAGTTGCTGGTCATGATGTACGCAGTAGTCCCGTCGATAACCATACCTTTTTCATGTGTGTATGTAAAGGATGGGTTGCTGGTCTGGGCTTTTGCGCCAGCCGCGGTAAGTGCCGCGAGTGTTGCTTGTGGCGAACCGCCACCGTAGGGATGTGGGTCAAGCATGACGCGAACATCCAGGCCGCGTTTCGCATCATTCTCTAACGCTTGAATAACGTTCGTGTCGGTCATGAGATACATTTCAAGCCAGACAGATTTTTGCGCGTTATTGATACCGTTAAGAATGGGTGTTTCGCCCGCATTCGGTTCGACAAATAGCTGTAATGATTGCGAACCGGGTGTGGAGGTGACGGTTGGCGTCGTACCCACGGTTGCTGTTACTCCGACGGTTGGTGTTGTACCAATAGTTGGAGTTATTCCAGGCGTTGACGTTTTATCTGAACGTGGTGTTGGTGTTGGTGTGTGACGGTGAATGGGTGTTGCTGTTGGATGCGGATGTTTTTTGAGGCTACTTGCATCCAGGGTACCGAGGGTTGCATTATGGGCGGCGGCAAACTGGCTGAATGTGAATGCCGAGAGGAAGATGCAAAGCAAAGCACCTATTGTGGGAAGGATGATCGCTCTACGAAAACGAGTTCTACGAAGCATAACTACTCCTACAAATACTCTATTATTCGACTGAAAGCATGAAAAAAAGAATATGCTTCCAGGAAAAATAAACTCTTTGCGCGAACAATTTCTCTTCTTCTTGTCGCGAACTAGGGCATCCCCTTGCGGATACCCTTGCTCTCACTTTCAAAAATTTCTTGGACTCTACTCATCTCTTCTTGTTGTTGCTATAATATGACCACAAACAAGTTTATTTACAAATTTTATAGAAGCGGAAAATACTCATGTCTCAGGATATACAATCATCACAGGCACCGAAACCAGAGCAAGAAGTGCCGACAATTCCTCGTGTAAAGAAGCGCGGCTGGTTTTCGCGTATCTCGCCGCGTATGCGAACAGTAATTGCAATTGCAGTAATAGCTGTTGCGGTTGTGTTGGCTTTTCATGGCCCTTCAGAGGGTGAATCAGATAATGCCATTGGTGATCCGGCGTTTGTGCCTACGGTTGGTATTACGAATATGGTTGACTCGCTAGCAGTGAACAAAAGCGTGGATGTGAAAGGTCTACACCTGACAGTATCGCAAGCAACGGAGGCAAAAAATTTCTCCGACGACCGCAAACGGGCAGGAATATACACCGTTCGCGTGATGATGCATACAAAAAACAACGGGTCACAACCCGTTGGCGTACAATTCGATGCCTATTTACGACTTGTGATGGCAAATGGACAAGTGATCGTACCAAAGTACATTTCGTTGGTACCAGTAACACTTCCTAACAGTACGCGAGACGGTTACGCCGATTTTCCTCTCGCGTCACAAGTACCTCTTTCATCGCTTACACTCCATTTTGGTAATGATGCAACGATGACGCTCTCGAAATAAATGAAACTACACAATCACAAATGGAGTTCGCGAACTCCATTTGTGATTGTGTAGTTTCATTTACTATTCCTCTTCGTTTGGAGCACCGACGCGCTCGACGCGATGTTGCACATCGGCAAGTGCTTTGATTCTCTGGCGCGACGGTTCTTGTGCTTCAATAGTGCTTTGCATCAAGTCTTCCAATGTCAGATAGTACTCGACAAGCACACGTTCGCCACTTGTGGTGTGCGTCACGCACTCTTCGAGCAATGCTTGCGCTTCCTCATAGGTGCTCAGGCGTTGCTGTGCCTCTTCGAGTGCTTGCTGAGCGCGTTGTGTACGTTGCATACCGCCACCCTGATTTTGGCGTTCACGGCGATGAAGCCTTGTTTCTTGTGGTGGCTCTTCAAAAGACTGTTGTAGTGCAAGGGCAGCCTCGCCAATCTCCATGCTGGTTTCCACCTCGCGCCGCGTTAGCCAAGCACGAACTGCATGGAGTCGCACAAGTGTGTTAGCACTTTCTGGTAAGCGCAACTCATCATCCGACAGCAGTTCGTCGCTACCTATTTCAGAAGACTCATCAGGAAATTCATCGTTATTCATGTATCTATGTTCTTTCTGGTATATCTTTTATAATCTTTTTCCTCATGGTACCATGCTCATGCAAGTAATGTCTTAGGGCAAATGTTAAAAAACATACAATGCAGCCTTAACAAACTTCATGTATACTTCTAAAACAGGATTGTCTATCAAATTGTGGAGAAACAAATACATGAGTTCCCCCCTAACTCCAAACCCCAATTCTGCTGATGTCATTGTGATTGGCGCGGGTGTGTTGGGCGCGTTCCATGCGTATTTCGCTGCGAAGAAGGGCTATAAAACGCTTCTGCTAGAACGAAATGCACTTCCCACTGATGCCTCGACGCGCAACTTTGGTATGGTTGTGCAGTCAATTGTTGAGGCGGAGGGCGAGTGGGCTGAATATGCCCATGCAAGCCGAGAGATTTATCAAACGATTCAGCAAGAGTGTGATATCTCGGTTAACGCTCCTGGCAGTCTCTATCTTGCCTCAACGGAGGCCGAGCGTGTTGTGTTGGAAGAGTTTGCACAGCTCTACGCTTCTACCTACAATTGTGAGTATCTTTCTGCTGCTGAGGCACGTTATCGTTATCCATTCGCACAAGCTGACTATTGTCAGGGTGCGCTCCACTTCGCGAACGATTTTACGATTGAACCTCGACGCTTGCTGAAACAATGGATTCCGTATTTTACTGAACGGGAACAGGTGCTTTATGTTCCATACACAACGGTTATTTCTGTGGAGTCTTCGGGCAAACAGTGCATTGTGAAAGATGCACGCGGCAATACGTTTACAGCAGAACAGGTGTTTGTGTGTAGCGGTGCAGAATATCGTACACTTTTTCCTGAGTTTTTTCGTACAAGTGGCTTACGTATCTGCAAACTACAAATGATGCAAACCGTTGCACTGCCACTCCGCACTCTGCCACTTTCAATTCTCTCTGGCCTCTCTATCCTGCGCTATCCCGCGTTCAAATCGACGCCATCATACGATAAACTGCGTCAACAGCCGGTTGAGGAGGACTTGCGCGACTATGGCATTCATCTCTTATTCAAGCAAGCGGTAGATGGTTCCGTGATTATCGGCGACTCTCATGAATACAGCGATTTTCAAGATGCCAGCGCGGGAGAAGAATACACGAACTGCCGTATTAACGACGCTATCTTACGTTATGGAAAGCGTATGGTTGCCCTTCCATCCTGGGAAATCGAGAAAATCTGGAATGGGTATTACTTGCTTCATCCACAACACGAGGTCTATACCGAAACGATACAGGGAAACATTCACATCACAACTGGTATTGCGGGTAAGGGCATGTCAACTGGACCAGGCTTCTCGCGCCAGCATGTGAACGCTGTTCTTGGACGATAGATAATCCTGTAGGGACCGATTTATCACGTCCTCGTCCAAAGTTGGAATGCCAAGAGGACGTGATAAATCGGTCCCTACAATTGAAAACAATCGAGAAAAGAAAGGAACTACGATGGGACCAATAGAACTTGTTGTGTTTGATATGGCGGGCACAACGGTAGAAGACGATGGCATGGTACTGACCTGTCTGGTTGATACGGTACGTAGCCATGACCTACCTGGAGAACCAAAAGAGCTAAACGATCTGATGGGTATGAACAAGCGTGAAGTCTTTGCTATGCTTGCCGCACGTCGCTATCCAGACGATTCTACGCATGCTGAACGGGTCGCAGATGAGGCTCTAACAACTTTTATCTCAGAGATGAAGGCGGCATATGATAAGCATCTCGCGCCTATTGCTGGTGCTGAAGCAACATTTGCCTTCTTACGTGAACGAGGCATTAAGATAGCAACCGATACAGGCTTTGATGCCACGATTGGCGGTTTGATTATGGATCGTCTGAACTGGTTGGGATGTTTTGTAGACGTTGCAATCTTTTCAACTGATGTGTTATTGGGGCGTCCTGCACCCTACATGATTTATCGTGCGATGGAGCAACTAGGTGTGCTCGATGTGCATAAGGTTATGAAACTTGGCGACTCCCCTTCGGATTTGGAAGAGGGTTATAATGCTGGTTGCGGCGAGGTTATCGGTGTACTTAGTGGTGCTCATACTGCAGAGACACTTGGTGCCTATCGGCATACGCGCCTGATTAAAAGCGTTGCCGAACTACCTTCACTCTTTCAATAAACAAAAAGGTGGAATGATGCGGCGCGCCGCATCATTCCACCTTTTTGTTTTTATTATCCTAACGCTTCGCGTCCAACCTCGATAGGTTCGGCGGGAGCTTCTTCCTCGTCGTAGTCTGCTGGTGAGGTGAGGTCGCGTCCACGTCGTGCTCCCACCGCTTCAAGAATCGGTGTGAGGATGATGGCGACAATAATGTTGAGCAAGAGAGCTGAGAAACCAACGTACATTTGAATACCAAAAACAGGGTAAATCGTCGATTTGAGACCTGTTGCAATGAACATACCTGTTCCCGCAACCATACCTACAATCCAGCCGATGAGCAATGCCCAACGATTGAACCAGTGAGTATAGAGACCAAGATAGACGGGTACCAACGTTTGCAATATCCATGTGCCGCCAAGTTGCTGGAACGTAATGATTTGCGCGGTTGGCAGGTAGGCGATGAAGAGCAATGCGCCAAATTTCACAATGAATGAAGCAATCTTGGCAACCTGTGACTCTTCCCTATCGCTTGCGTCCTTTTTAATGTACTCCTTGTAGATGTTTCGGGTAAACAGGTTTGCCGCAGCAATAGACATGATAGACGCAGGTACGAGTGCGCCTATTGCTATGGCAGCAAAGGCGAAGCCGATGAACCATGAGGGAAATGCGTAGTTGAGTAGCGCGGGGACCGCAAGGTTGGCGGTCAAGGGTTTGACTTTCGCCGCGATTGCCATATAGCCGAGCAATGCGAGCAAGCCAAGCATCAACGAATAGATGGGCAAGAGTGCCATATTGCGCTTGATAACCCGTTGACTACTGCTACTCAGAATGCCTGTCAGCGAGTGTGGATACAAGAAGAGCGCAAGTGTCGAGCCAAGTGCCAAGGTTGCATAGGCGGTAAACTGTTTGGGTGTAAGAATATCAAAGAATGTCTGTGGCTTGGTGGCAGTTGCGGCTGCATGACTCGCTACAGCTTTCAAATGCACAGCGGCGAAAATTGGACCGAAGCCACCAAGCTTGATAGGAATGTAGATGATCGTTGCGAAAAGCACAATGAAAATCATCACGTCCTTGACCAAGGCGATCATGGCAGGAGCACGTAAACCACTTGTATAGGTATACGCCGCCAGGATAAGAAACGCGATGATGAGCGGAAAGTCAACGTTTATGCCTCCAATGTTGGTGCTCAGTGGAATGCCTATCGCGGCAAGCGAAACCTGAATGCCAAACATCTGCAAGGCGATATAGGGTAGCGTTGCGAGGATACCCGTGAACGCCACCGCCAATGCGAGTGCGGGGCTACCGAAGCGGTCTTTCACAAAATCGGAGGCCGTGACATAGCCATGTTGTTTGCAGACGGACCAGAACTTGGGCATTAAGACATAAATGAGGGGGTAGACGAGAACAGTGTACGGGATGGCATACCAGCCGCTTAACGCGCCAGCCGCGAACATCGCGCCAGGGACAGCGATAAACGTATAGGCTGTGTAGAGGTCGCCACCCAGCAAGAACCAGGTGATAACGGTGCCAAAGCGTCTTCCAGCGAGACCCCACTCACTAATCTGGTTTAAGTCACCTTGACGCCAACGGGCCGCGAAAAAACCCAGGACCGTGACGAGCAGAAAAAAGACAATGAAAATAACAATTGCGTCCCAATGAACCATGACAAAATACTCCTTTCTCGTTTCGCTGTCTGTCAACGCACGAGAACACTTTCATGCGACAACGCATGATGAGAGTACGAATACTTAATGGGAACCAGAGGCAATCTAGGCTCCTACGAAGTAGACCACCGCCGTAATAATGGCTGTGATGATGACCCACGACAATTGGAACCAGTAGAAAAATGGAATGCCGAACAATCTAGGCTCTGTGAAATTATAAAAAGGCGGCCAGAGCAAGACGATGAAGGGAATAATGAGCAGGAGAAGAAAGGCTCTGCGACTTCTTCGCGTAGCAGAGCGAGAAGGACGATCAACCATCTAGCAGACTCCCTTTGTTAGGCCGTTCAACAACGAACGACGATTGACAATCAGTAGCAAAAGGACGAAAAACTGTGGTGCTGGCCTTATCCTACGGTATTTTCTATGAAATGTCAAACAGTACTTGTGTGCATCGTAGAACATCACACAGATGATTTATAAACTAAAGCACCTGTACGATGTTTTATATCCTATTGTTAAATGGTTTGACGTGCGAGTATGATAAATGTTAAACATGCCAAAACTCTTCGTTGTGTACAATAAAGCATGATGTGGAAATAAGGTGGATGTGGAATGCAAGAGCATGTTATTCTTGAAGGCCGTTATCGAATTATACGTTGTCTGGCACAGCGTCCCCGACTGAACTTGTATCTTGGGCGTCGTCTCTCGGTAGAGACACAACTGTCCTCATTCTTAAATGATCTTCCTCATCAGGACGAACAGGTGATGTATGAGCCGCTTGTCGCTATCCGCGAACTGGTGCTCACTGGACTGCCTGCACAGATGCGTATGCTTATCGAAGCGGCAGCCTTCGAGGAATTTGTCGCGCCAAGTGTCTTCGGCTCGTCGCACTTGCCTACCACGGGCGACCGCGTATGGATTGAGGGAGAGCGACACTATCTTGTGATGCAGCTAACCGATGCGAAAATGTCACAATACGATGCCGCGACTCCGCTTGACATGCTCATCCTCGCTGACGCACTCTGGCCTGCGTGGATCGACATCGCGACCTCACTCCATTGGGCAACGCAACTCTGCCGTATGGTTGCACGCTTACATCGTCAAGGCATTGTGCTGGGTACCCTGACACCTTCTACAATCCTCGTTGATGGACAAGGGAAGTCAGTATGGTCGCCTGTCCTGCTTCCTTGCTGGCCTCCATCCCCCTCGTATTGGAAGACGACAAGCATTCATGTCCCACTTACTCATGTCCAGATATTTCCTATAGCAGAAAAGCCTGTCGTAAGTGTATTCGCTGCTCCCGAATTGCTTAGTGGTATTGCTGATGAACGCTCCGATGTCTACTCGCTGGGTGCTATCCTGTACTTACTATTGACGCACTTCGCCCCTGTTGCACCAATTAGAAGACAATATGCACGTCTTCCAGTTGGAAAAGCACAACGCGGAGGAAGTATACTGATGCAAGAACAGGTTGAAGGGCTAGAACTGATACCGCTACGCTTTTTGAATGAAAATATATCGCCATTGGTAGAGCAGATCGTGTTGCGTGCGCTTGAGTTAGAGCCGGAGAGACGCTATCAGTCGGCGTTTGCTTTTGTCGAAGCATTGGAGGGGATTGTTGAATAAAAAGATACTCTTGTGGGATTTTGATGGTACGCTAGGATACCGACCGGGAATGTGGAGCAAAGTACTCGTAGACGTTTTGGTAGAACAGCAACCAACATGTACTATCACTATTGATGACATACGCCCATTTCTTCGTGAAGGTTTTCCCTGGCACGTACCGCATCTACCACATCTTCATCTTACTACACCCGAAGTATGGTGGACTGAGGTTGAATACATCTTAGCTCGTGCATATAGAGGAGTGGGTTGCTCGACCTCTGATGCAGAACAGTTTGCGCTTCTTGCTCATCACAAATATATAGACGTAAGTGAATGGTTTCTCTATGACGATGTGATTCCTACACTGACTGTGCTGATGCAAGAATGGGAACACGTTATTCTATCTAATCATGTTCCTGAACTGTCCGCTATTGTTGATGCTCTCGGACTTAATGCATATATAGGAGCTACTTTTAGTTCAGCGTGCCTTGGATACGAAAAGCCTCATCCTCAAGTATTTGAGCGTGTTTTAGCAGCATTAGGCAATCCCTCAAGTGTCTGGATGATTGGTGATAATGTCGAGGCCGATATTTTAGGAGCGGAGGCAGTAGGGATACCAGCAATTTTAGTCCGCAAGCGAGATGTAAGAGCGAAATACTCGTGCTTGGCCTTGTTAGAGGTTCCTTCGTTTCTCGTATAGAAAACCTATATTTAGTGTTTATAATGAGCATGATACAATCCGACTTGTACAAGGAAATGCGATATGAAACAAGATGCTTCTCTTCTAATTATTCAAGATATTGAACGTGTTCTGCATGAACGGCTCTATGCGTGGGAAGGGAAACCTGAGCAGGTAATAGATTTCGGAGAGGCTGTCGTGCATGTACAACCTGGACTTGCCACCGTTTTATGTTTACAGTTTGAGTCGGCACAGCTAGAAAAACGCCTCGATGACATCA
>CAXTWV010000022.1:27679-28777 GCA_964248005.1 uncultured Ktedonobacteraceae bacterium
TAACTCCTTCTCAATCCCCAAAATCATTCGAGTAGGAATAGCAAGATTAGAGGGTAGATGAGTGGAGGCTTGAGTAGCAATGTCAATCTCGCCGCCTTCCGATAGGATTGATTGAAATAGCTGGACAGAATCAGCTTTTGTCCCTTCTCCCAAATCTTCTCTGTAAAACACTTCTTGGGCGCAGGCGATCAGGTCTTGAATTACTCGTTCGTAGCGGAAGTAGGTGAGCGCAACCCAGTCGATCTCTGCCTGTCCATAGCCTTGAAAAAACGCACATGTGCTAGGGAGCGTCTCACTATCATCTGACGACTCCTTAACAAAGAGGAAATCACGCTCTTTGGGAGCAAGCATCACCTCATCCCAGTCAATCACAAACACACGACCGAGAGAGTCGCGAAGGAGATTGGATGGATGCAAGTCCGCATGACATATGACATAGGGAAGGCTTCTCGATTGGAGCACTTCCGCTAGCTTTTTCAGTGAAGTGACGACCAAATGAATGGTAGATTGATGAGCTAACCATAGGGAGCGAAGAGTACGCTTAGAGGTATTTTCATCATCGAGAGCTTTTAAGTGTCGAGACTCAAAATCATGTATCCACTGAGCATATTCTGTTGGGTCAAAGGTTTCCTTACGTAGGGACTCAAAGCCGGAAGGTGGGAGCGTGACGTGATGGATTTGTTGGAAGATGGTTCCCACTTCCTTCCACTGTACATTGGTTATGCCAGTCCAGCTTGTATCTCCTTCAAGAAACGGATACACAATGATGGTCCAGTTCCCTGCTTTTGTCCATAATGTGTTATGCTTGTTAGGAAGAGGTGCCACGACTGATGTAATTCCCTGATGCTTGAGGTAGCGAGGAACAAGACAACTTGGTTCGTAAAGCGACCTGGACGTAACTTTGAGAAAATAGGGTGTTCCCTGCTCGCTCACTACCCGATAGACGCCAGCATGATAATCTAGCCCTAGAGGAAGAAACTCGATGGAGGTAGGGAAAAGGCCATAAGAATCTTGTAAACAAGTACGCAGGCTTTCTTCTGAAATTTTTGGTTGCTCACGCATAGCTACCCTATTTACTACTCATCCTCAACAAAAAAA
>CAXTWV010000023.1:0-21621 GCA_964248005.1 uncultured Ktedonobacteraceae bacterium
GAGAGCTGTGGAGGAATAATTTGTGCTAGCACAAATTATTCCTCCACAGCTCTCTTCAACTCCTTTTTTATACCACATCCTTTGCCCGTTTTACTTCACACACCCTCGCCATGTATCGCCGAATCATAGACCTCTTGCAACTTTGGTACAGTCTCGTATTGTGCGAGTTCGGATGGTTCGATCCAGCGCATCTCGGTGGCTTCCCAGTCGGTTTTGATGCTGTCGGGCGTTAAGACTTCAAAGAGGAAGGGGTGTATGAACCAGTGACGGTTGATGTCAGTGTCGATGTATTCTACGACGGCACCGCGTTGCAGCATACGTACTGAATCGCGTTGCAGACCTGTTTCTTCGCGTATCTCTGTGTAGGCTTGCTCGTCGGGTGTCACATTTTGTTCGACGAAGCCGCTCACGCCTGCCCAGTGGGTCTGATAGCTGCCAACACGCTGACTACGGCGTACCAGCAAAATCTTGTGTGGAGTGGTATCTGTACGACGTAGGATATTTGTGACAACATGAGTAGGACGTGGTGCTGGTTGTTGTGTGGTCATGTCGATTTCTCCTTTATGCAACGTTCTGTAAAGGTGACAGGGTAGCATGTTTCCTGTATACTCTGAAATGATTACACTACAAAATGACTATACTAATTGAGAAGGGATATACGCTTTCATGCAGACGGAAGAGCCAGCAGTGGTAACGCTCGAAGACGCGAAACCAAAGACGCAATCGTGGCGCGACATCGTGCAACCTTGGTGGAAAGCAATGCTTGCTATTCTTCCTGTCTTTCTGCTGACGCGTTTCATCTTTGTATTCCTTGGGTATATTGGAGGCGTGCTTTTCACCGCCGCCGATTTCGCCGCGACTTCTGTATCGTATCACGATCTGCTGGCGAATTGGAATCGTGGCGATGTCACAAATTACCTGACGCTTGCGACAAGTGGGTATACCCAGCCTGAGCAAACGCTCTTGTTTCCACTCTTCCCGACGCTTATTCGCACGCTTGCGCCACTGTTTCGGCAGAGCCAGTTAACGGCTGGCTTTTTTCTCTCGAACCTCGTCTTTCTTGGTGTATTGATGGTCCTCTATCGTCTTGTAGACAGTGAGTTTGATCGGAATACCGCGAAACGTGTGGTGCTATACCTCGCGATTTTCCCAACTGCGTTTGTCTTTTTTATCGCCTACAGCGAGTCGCTGTTTCTCTTCTTTGCGCTTCTCTCGTTTTATACTATGCGTCGTGGCTCATGGTGGCTTGCGGGTCTTTTCGGCGCACTGGCAACATTAACGCAGTTCGCGGGTCTCTTTTTGCTCGTGGTGTTTCTCTGCGAATATGCGCGTCAGATGGGGCCGCAGATACGACAAACCTGGAAAGAGCATACATTGCGACAGCGTATTCGTCTCATGCTCCCTGTACTCGCTACTTTGCTTATCCCACTTGCACTTGTCTTATATTTTTTAGCCTTACGTACACTCTTTGGCGACCCATTTGTATTTATACGTACACAGGTACAGGCGAGTGCAGGCTTCTTAGCACCCGTTATCGCGCTTAAAACCCTCTTAACTCAGCCTCACTTTAGTGCAGTTGTTGTCCACACGTTGCTTGAACTAACTGCGTTTCTCCTCTTTCTCGTTCTGATGAGCCTCTGCTTTTATGGTCCTGAACGCCTCGCGAAGAGCCAATGGACATATGGCGTCTTCGGTATCCTCCTCCTATGTTCAGCCCTCTTGTTTTCAGGAAGTGCCCTACAAGATAGTTCATTATCCGAGCCGCTAGCATTGATGCCGCGTTTAGTGGTAAGTATCTTTCCAGGATTTATTCTGCTTGCACGTTTCGGGCGGCGTGCATGGTTTCATCAGGGCTACCTCCTGCTTGCTCTACCGATGCTCGCATTCTTTGTGTTGCAGTTTATCACGGGGCAGTGGGTGTTTTTAAAATATTTTGTGTTATATATTATTGCAAAGAGGGACAGGAGACACCTAAATGGTGTCTCCTGTCCCTCTTTCCAATAATAAATGTAAACTTACCCATAACTCCTGCTTGACGGATTGTGAACAGTCCTATATAGTAGGATTGGAGCAACATGTACTCTTGTACATATCCCAAAAAACACTGTTATTCATGGACACACTGTATCATTTTCGAGCCTTTTATAGGGCCTATGCGTTTTTTTACCACTGGAGGTAGGCCGACGTGTCAAATATAATCGTCGTAGCCCTCATTATCACTATACCGTTAGGAGCATTATTAGCTGTCTTCACCGGCTTCTATATCGGGTCGAGTCGCAACAAAGTACGTTTTGAGGAGCGTCTCCGCATTGAGAAGGAGGCTAGTGAGCGTCAATTGCTCGATTTGCAAGCGCAACAACGCGAAGCATTGCGTGAAGCACGCGACGAAAGCGCGAGTTTTCGTACTTCTATAGAGCACGAGAATGCGGAGCGCCGCACCGAACTACAACGCCAGGAGCATCGCATTCAACAAAAAGAAGAGAATCTCGAACGGAAGATTGATGCGCTTGAGCAGCGCGAACGTAAGCTACAAGCCAAAGACCGCATACTCGACCAGACACGCGAAGAGATCGAAGAGATCAAACGGAGTCAGGTTGCTACCCTCGAACGAGTCGCCCAACTGACCGAAGAACAGGCACAAGAACTACTTCTGAGCCGAGTCGAGGATCAGGTACGCGGTGAAGCTGCACGCCGTGTTCGTATCATCGAAGAGCAAGCACGCGATGAAGCAGATGCACGCGCACGTGAAATTGTGACGCTTGCCATTCAGCGTTGTGCCTCCGATCAAGTTTCCGAGTCAGTGGTCTCTGTTGTGCAACTACCGAATGATGAAATGAAGGGGCGTATCATTGGGCGTGAGGGACGCAATATCCGCGCCCTCGAAGCCGCGACCGGTGTTGATCTGATTATTGATGATACACCAGAAGCGGTTGTTCTCTCCGGCTTTGATCCGGTACGCCGTGAAGTAGCGCGTCTGGCTCTCACAAAGCTCATTCTTGACGGGCGTATTCATCCTGCACGTATCGAAGATGTTGTGGCGAAAGCGCGACAAGAGGTTGATATCATCGTGCGCGAAGAGGGCGAACGCGCCGCAATGGATGCCAATGTTCCTGGGCTACAACCAGAGTTACTCAAAATTCTTGGACGACTTCATTTCCGTACCAGTTATGGGCAGAATGTGCTGTCACACTCGGTAGAGGTATCTATCCTCGCGGCTACCATCGCTTACGAACTTGGCGCGGATGTGAACGTGTGTAAGACTGCTGCTTTGCTGCACGATATGGGCAAAGCGATTGACCAGGAGGTCGAGGGACCACACGCGATTATTGGGGGTGAGGTTGCTCGTCGTTTCGGGAAATCGCCCAAGATCATTCATGCAATGGTAGCTCACCATGCGACCGACTCAGAGCCACAGACAATTGAGGCGGCGATTGTGCAGGCGGCTGATGCTATCTCGGCTGCTCGCCCAGGTGCCCGACGTGAAACGATTGATTTATACATCAAACGTCTGGAAGCTCTGGAAGGCATCGCTAACTCGTTCGCGGGCGTTGAAAAGTCGTTCGCGATTCAGGCTGGGCGCGAGGTGCGTATCATCGTCAGGCCCGAAGAGATCGACGAATTTGCCGCCAATCGACTCGCAAGCGAAATCGCTCACAAGATCGAGGAGAGTCTGGACTATCCTGGACAAATCAAAGTACAGGTTGTGCGCGAGACACGTTCCGTCGATTACGCTCGCTAATCAACAACGGTCTGTAGGGACCGATTTATCACGTCCTCTTGGCCTCTATATTGCCGACGAGGACGTGATAAATCGGTCCCTACGGGCGTAGAAGGAATTTTTGTTATGCCTAATTATGTTGACCTCCATATGCACTCTACTGCCTCTGACGGCGTATATTCCCCGACCGAATTGATGCATCGTGCAAAAGAGGTGGGTCTACGCGCTGTTGCTCTCACCGACCACGACACAACCAATGGTATAGACGAAGCGATGCAAACAACACAGGCACTGGATATTGAGTTCATTCCTGGCATCGAAATCAATAGCGATGTAAGCGGTGGAGAGGTACATATACTTGGCTATTATCTCGAATATCAGCGACCAGCATTTCAGCACATTCTCAAAGTATTGCGTGACGCACGTGTACGGCGTGGTGAGCGTATGGTTGAACTCCTGAACGAAGAGGGTGTTCACATCACATGGGAGCGCGTGCGTGAGATTGCACAGGGGTCAGTTGGGCGTCCCCATGTCGCGCAAGCTTTGATGGAGGCTGGTTATGTAAAAAGCATCAGTGAGGCATTTGACAAATATATTGGCAATAGCAAACCAGCTTATGTTCCACGCTACAAATTGACACCAGAAGATGCCGTGCGCCTGATTGCAAGCGCGAACGGTTTGCCCGTGATCGCACACCCAATTACCTTACCTGGATTGGACATTCTACGCACATGGTTGCCGAACCTCAAAGCTGCTGGCCTTGTTGGTCTGGAAACCTATTATGGACCATACACACAGCAAGACGAGCAAGCATTGCTAGCTCTTGCCCACGAATATAGCCTCATTCCTACTGGTGGAACCGATTTTCATGGCCCCAATATTCACCCTACACCATTGGGTGGTCGCTATGTCCCTTACGAAGCTGTCGAGCAATTGAAAGCGGTGGCAGCGACGCGACGAGGAAAGACGCCACCACCGTTTAATTTGCCACAACCTGTGGCGGAAAAATAATGTAGGGGTCTAATTCATTACACCCTTACTCGGCCTGTAACGCGCGTCGAGGGTGTAATGAATTAGACCCCTACATTTAGCTTCTATGCAGTACCTCTCTACGACCTGCATCACGCCACCTGTTGCTCTCGCCTTGTCCATCGGAGACAGGTTGACGACGCTGCTGTTCATTCTCCACATGGCTTTGCATAAGCAGACTCGCGGCTATCGCTGCAACCTGCGCTGGTGGCATCCCTTGTGTCGTCTCTTCTGGCACGCTGTCTTTATTACGCGTGTCCCATTCTTCCGCGATGAAATCGGTGGACATATCGCCCGCAATATAGCGTGGATGGTCCATAAGCCAACGTGCAAACGGAATGGTGGTACGTACACCAACAATCTTATACTCATCGAGGGCGCGGCGCAGACGCGCGATAGCTTGTATTCGTGTGTTGCCCCACACAATCAATTTCGATAAGAGCGGGTCGTAGAAGAGCGGGACCTGTAGACCTGCATAAAGACCACTATCAACACGCACCCCTGGTCCTGATGGTTCTTGCAATGCCTGCACGGTTCCTGTAGCGGGCAAGAAGCGATTCAGTGGGTCTTCCGCCGAGACGCGACACTCGATAGCCGCGCCACGTAGCGTGATATCCTCTTGTGTGAACGAGAGTGGCAAACCAGCAGCAATGCGGAATTGCTCTTGTACAAGGTCAATGCCTGTGACCCATTCTGTGACAGGATGTTCCACCTGGATACGTGCATTGACCTCCAGGAAATAAAAATTGCCGTCAGGCCCCAACAGAAATTCTGCGGTTCCGGCGTTGACGTAGTTAATAGTGCGAATTAAGTTGATCGTTGCGCTAGTCATGCGTTCACGCAATGCAGCATCCACAACAGGTGATGGCGATTCTTCAATCAGCTTTTGATGCCGACGCTGAATGCTGCATTCGCGTTCACCAAGATGTACGACATTGCCATGTGTGTCGGCGATAAATTGTACTTCTATATGTCGCGCGGGCGCAACCGCTTTCTCAATGTAGACGCGTCCATCACCGAACGCACTCTGCGCTTCACTACGTGCTGTACGCAATGATGCCAGCAGGTCTTTCGGGTCGCGTACAAAACGAATACCTTTGCCACCACCACCAGCAGCCGCTTTAAGCAAAATCGGATAGCCAATCTGCTCGGCGATGCTTGCCGCGAGTGTGTCATCCTCTACATCAGACATGGCACCGGGGACGATGGGAACGTTTGCCGCTTGTGCTGTGCGACGCGCGGCGGTTTTCTCACCCATCGCGAGTTGTGCTTCGGCGGATGGACCTATAAACGTCAGTCCCGCCTCCTGACATGCCTTGACAAAATTTGGGTTCTCGGACAAGAAGCCATAGCCAGGATGAACCGCCTGTGCGCCAGAGCGTTTTGCTACATCCAGTAGTACAGGAATATTAAGATAACTTTTTGATGCGACTGAAGGCCCAATGTGATAGGCTTCATCTGCCATACGCACATGAAGCGCGTTACGGTCCACATCACTATAAACAGCGACACTCGTTAAGCCAAGTTCACGACATGCACGTATAACACGTAACGCGATCTCGCCTCGATTGGCGATGAGCACTTTCTGGAAAGGCCACTGTGAGACTGAAAGGGTATCTGGAGAAGGCATAAAGGCAACCTCGACTTCATGAAGTAATCTTTGCCGATAGTATAACACAAGAGACTTCCTGGCATCGTGCTTTCAAGAAACCTCGAAGTGAATATCACTGGGCATACAATCGTTCCCATTCACAGGTACAAGGTCTTGTGGGCAGGCTGACATGACAATTACACATTCAAGCTCAGACCGAAACACCATGTAGTCTCCTGCTTTGGAGACAGTGGGCAACCAAGCAATCGTGCCATCTGCGGTAATCGGCGTGTTCATCCAGAGATTCAAGGGCGAAGGTATCTCGGAAACACGTAATTGAATCGCCTGCAATGCCATCCTGAGATTGTCAGCGCAATTATCGTGATAGCCTTCTACGCCTAATGTATTGTATCGGTAAATATCGCAGGCGGCAATGAGCGTATCATGGATACCAGGAGACGTATCTTCTACCAGTGTAAGAATAGGTCTTCTGTGGTTCGTGACCAGCGCATCACCTACCTTGAGCGTAATGCGATTTAGATGTGTCCGAAGATGTTCCATTGACAGAAACTCTTGCAGGGCAAGAACGTGAAATGCCCATAGATCACAGACCTGCGTTCCATAGGTGTTGATGACCTTGAGCTGTTGACCCTTCCTCATGCGAACTGCTTTACCCTGACGCATGGGAACGAGATATCTTTTCCCACGCTCAGGCTGTCCATCCCAGGAAATGGGGGATGTCAGTGTGGCGTTTACGCCATCAGGTTCTCCATTATCTTTGTAGATAGATGTAGTATTGGCCTCACTCATAACGCTCTCTTTCAGCAACATGTACTATGTGTGTCACAGGTAATCTTCTCGTTGCACTTTTCCCTGCACAGGTTCCCCTTTGAGGAAGCGGAGGACATTTTCGGCTGCCTGTCGTGCCGCATCCGCTATGACATGGGAAACTAAAGCCGAATTGTGTGGCGAACCGAGTACATTGGGCAATTCTAAAAAGGGATAACGCATGTGAAATACTCCCCCTCGTAACGGTTCTTCCCACCATGTATCAATGCCAACTAAAAAAGTGGGATAGTTTTTTGCGTGTGTGTAGAGTGCCTCTTCATCAAGAATGGCACCACGGGCAACATTTATGAGAATCGCATCAGGCTTCATTAAAGCAAGTTCTTTGCTCCCAATAAGTCCTTTGGTTGCCCTGGTAAGGGGCAAAGAGATCACTACGACATCACAGGTTTGTAATACATGCTCTATATCTCGCAGTGTACCGATAAACTCTACTGGTTCGCTACTCTTCCCACTTTGATTGATCGCATAGATATGCATGCCAAACGCTCTCATGATTCTAGCACTAGCACGTCCTGTACCTCCAAAACCGATAATGCCAGCATTTGTACCCACAAGAGAACGGTTGAGCGTATGGTCATCAAATTCGCCATGTATCAGTTTCTGTTGTTCGGGAAGCAAGCGTTTTGCCAGTGCCAGAGTCATCGCCAGGACATGTTCAGCCATAGGGGTAGCGTATGCGCCTTGATTGCCTGCAATATTCATAGAAGCGGGAAGATCGGCGTATGGTATATGATCGACTCCGGCTGTAATCAGTTGTAGTAGCGAGACATCCTGTAGCAGACTATATTCCTGGGAAGAAATTTCTTGCGGAAAATTCCACGACAACAATACTGTAGCATTCGTTAATGCCTGTGTACGCTGTGCAGGCGAAATCTCGTTGAGAAACGTGAGCGGAGCCATACCACTCAAAATCTCTTGAAACAGTGCTTTCTCTTTGGGCAGAGTATTGTAGGTGACGACGATGTTCTGCGTGTCCATAGTTCTCGTTTCTGTACTAAGCACCTGAAAGGGTACCGCCGAAGAAGAGACGGCCCATCTCAGGGTCTTCTCTCACCTGTTTCGCAGGACCATCCATACGTACCCGCCCTGATTCCATCACAACTCCGTGAGTCGCAACTGCCAGTCCTGCACGGACATTTTGCTCAACTAACAACACCGTTGTGCCAGTCTCGTGCATCTCTCGAATGGTTATAAAAACTTGTTCAAGCGTTTTGGGATCAAGACTCATCGACGGTTCATCTACAAGCACCACAGTTGGACTGAGCATAAGAGCACGCGCAATCTCAATTTGACGCTGCTGACCACCCGAAAGACTTCGCGCACGTTCTTTTGCCCGGTCCTTGACAAGTGGAAAGCGATCCTCGACCTCGCGTAGGCGGCGTTCGATTTGTGTATGATTGCGCAGGATTTGTCCTCCCAACTCCATATTCTCTCGCACAGTCATATCAGGGAAGAGACTGTGCTCCTGCGCGATTTGTACTATGCCCAATTCCAGGATATGTTGCGTTGTCATACCCACAAGAGAGTGTACTTTGTTTGTCGCCGGATTGGTATAGGTGATTGTACCGAGACGTGGCTTCAGTAGACCACTGATAGCTCGCAGCACTGTGGACTTACCAGCACCGTTAGGGCCAACGATGCAGGTAAGTGATCCCTTCTCAACTTCAAGGTCAACACCTTGTAAAACATCTCCGCCGCCATAGCCTGCAACGACATGTGTTAACTTCAGCATGCTCATGCTCCTAAGTAGGCATCAAGAACCATTGGATTTTGACGTACATCTTCAGTGTATTTCTAAAATGCTCATCCTTCACTCCTGTCTACAAGAGCGGGTCGTTCTTGAGGTGTAGCACCTACGCGAACCTTCTTGGGATGGGAAGCTTTCCAGGATATCCACTTACTTTTGGCAGTCGGCACAATGCCTTGCGGCATGACGATCAGGATGAGCAAGAGGAATGAACCGAACAGGATAAGATTTAAGCTACTACCACCAAACTGAAGCGTTAACCATTGTTGCAAAGGCACAACTAATACTGCCCCAATCAACGTGCCTGGAAGTGTACCTAGCCCACCAAGAAAGGCAATCGTGGTCAAATTGACATCTACAATGGGATCGAAGACAAACTCTGGATGGATGGTCCCTACGAAGTAGGCGAACATAGCACCAGCCATACCGACAAACAGCGCAGAGACAACATAGGCAACAAGTTTATACAAACCTGTTTTTATTCCTAAACCGAAGGCGCGGTCCTCATCATCCCGAATCGCGAGTAGGCCCAAACCATACTTAGAGTGACGAATGCGCCATGAAACGGCGACTGCAACAAGTACTAGGATTAATGCCACATAGTAGAAATAGAGATCAGTAATATCAGGAAACCCTGGGATCACGGGCAAGTACAGACCTGCTGAACCATTCGTGATGCCTCTTAAGTTAAAACCCAGCAGTTGGAAGATGAACAGCACTGCGATGGTGGTTATGCTAAAGGCGTACCTTCGCGTGCGTAGCACTATTGCTCCCAATGGAATAGCAAATATACTCGCGACAAGTCCAGCCAGTGGAACAACTAGAAAGGGAAGAAATCCGCCGGGAATATTTAGATTTTGGCAAGTTAGAGCTATGGTATAGGCTCCAACACCGAAGTATACCGTATGACCAACGGAAATATAGCCTGTATAGCCGGAAAAGACATTCCAGCCAGTTGCTCCTGCAGCGAAGATGAGTGTATAAATGCCAATTTCTGTTACAACATTGTTGGGAGAGATCAGCAATGGAAATATCAAGACAAGTACTAGTAGCACGAGCAACCCAACTTTTCTCCATGTATTCATTGCTTCCTCCCTTCAAGGCGTCCAAACAGTCCTTGTGGTCGAAATACCAGGAGGACCACGAGTAAGGCGAAAAAAACTGTGCTAGACCAGACGGGCGACCAGACCAGGGCGACAATATCGCCAAGTATGACCATAATGAGCGAACCGATGAGGGCACCACGCAGACTACCTAGACCACCCAACACTATAATGACGAGCAAGCGATAGATCAGGTCATAAGAACTCGCGGGATTAAACGCATTTGTTGCACCAAACGCCATGCCACCTACGGCAGCAAGCGCAGTACCAAGTCCATAGGTGATAGCCTGAATGCGTGACACATTGATTCCAATGAGGGCTGCCGCAGTGCGGTTTTGCATAGATGCACGGAGTTTACGCCCAAAGTCAGTTTTGTAGATCAGCAAGAAGACCGCTACAATTAAGACCACACTTAACAGAAACGTGAAGATATAGACGTAGTTGATGTAGAAACCACTAACGCTAAATGTGTCGTCGATATACCACGTATGCAGTTCCTGAAAATTTGTGGTAAAAAAGAAGCCCAGGATACCCTCAATGATGAGGGCAATAGCGTATGTCGCCAGGATGGACAACGTGATACGCTCCCACTTCAATCTGCGGATCAATGCCCATTCTAGCAGGACACCGAGGCCAAACATGAGCGGAAGAGTAATAAAGAGTCCTAAGAAGAGGTCAATATGCAGGTTCTTCTCCAACACAAAGCTAAGATAAGCTCCTAAAACGACTAGAATACCCTGTGCGACATTGATGATTTCAAGCACACCGAAAATCAGGGTCAACCCTGAAGCCATAAGAGCATAAATACCACCTGTCAGGATTCCCAGAACGACTCCTTGAATCACCCCTTGAATGATAATGGACACTACTCAACCTTTCTATAGCACGCCCACTATGTACGTCAGTCACATACATAGTGGGCGTAGAGCGGAGCATACTTTTCCCTATGAGAAGCGTTTAGATGGATTAGGCTTTCCAAGCTGCTTTGGGATACTCCACATTCGCCTTAGCCGCCGAACTTGGATACACAGGAATCAGGGCATTGTTCTGCCACTGGAACAAATATGGAGATGCTGCAGTGTTCTCTCCGTCAGCACCAAATTTAACAGGCCCTTGGAGCGTGTTGAACGTTCCAGTACGAAACGCGCTCATGAGTTTTGCGTTATCAATGCTATGTGTAGAGTTGACTGCTTGTTCGAGTGTCTGCCCTATGGAAAATGCCTGAACAGCATCTGAACCAATGCCGTTAGCATCGCCACCGAATTTCTTAATGAACGCCGGAACAAAATAATCGTTCTGGAAGGTCTTAACTTCAGGCCACCAGCCGTTGTTCGCAATGAGGATTCCTTCGGGGCTATGCTTCCCAATTGCGCTAGTAAATGCAGAACCTTGATCGGGGCCTGATGTAAAGATAAGAATTTTCGGATTGAAATGCTGCGTTGCAAAGTAGTTCACATACGCAACACTATTCGCAAGTGTATCTGTGCCTACAACAACAACATCAGCTTTAGAGTTAACAACCTTCTGAGCAAGTGGGTTAAGGTCGGTATTCTCTTGTGGATAGGTCTGGTTCAAGACCGTCTTCAATCCACCAGCCTCTAATGGCGCGATAGCAGGTGTCACCTGCGACGAAGTAAAAGCGTTATCTGACGTGGAGTAGGCGACGGTCTTTGGTCGTGTTGCTGAGGATAAAGAGAGAATATAATTGATCAGGCTAGCCATATACTTTGACGATGTTAACGAAACGCAGAACATGTTGGTGAGTCCATGCGTGAAATCCTGAGGAGAAGTTCCTGTACCCTGTAAAAAGGGATAACCATATTTACTGGCAACAGTTGCTCCATTTACCGTGAAGTCATCGTCGAAGGGGCCAAAGGTAAAATTCACCTTATCAACAGTGATCAACTTCTGATAGTTCAACTGAGCTTGCTCAGGTCGTGTGGCATCATCATAAATAACGAGTTGGACTTGATGACCGAGAAGGCCACCTTTTTGATTGATGTAGTCTTGCCACAGTTGATAGCCCTGTTTAAGCGACTGACCATCACCGGAAGCATCGCCCGTCAGTGATAGCGAAATACCAACCTTTACTGGTCCCGTTGAGGTCGTGGGAGTCGTACTTCCGCCATTTGTCTGCACACATGCATTTAGTAAGAGCATGATAAAAATAGCACTTGCAATAAGCGGATTTGTTTGTCGCTTTCTTCTCAAAATCTCTTCTCCTTGAATACATATATTTGTCTGCACTCAGAAAGAATAACACAGCTTTTGTAAAGCATCAAGCGAGTACAAATACTCATACAGCCTTTTAAGAAAAAGGTTTACGTGCAAATACTCTTAGGACATGAGAAAATATGGCACTATTGTTGCATAAGTAGATCAGCCTCTATATACTAGTACAATAAGATTGTTGTTTGTCATCTGTACATGTCTTGCTAAAAGCAGAGATAAAGGAGATATCGTTGTACAACACTATGGCCTACCCAGCCAAACTTCTTTACGTTGGGTTAATACTGTTGCTTGGTCTTGTAGGGCTTAGTGCTTGCTCTCAACAATCAAGCCAGACCCTGCCTCAAAACACTAATCCCATTAGGATAGGTACCTCTATTTCCGTTTCGGGTGATTTCGCGTCTGATGGGAAACCATTCCAACAAGGCTATCAACTGTGGCAAGATGCAGTGAATAAACAAGGTGGCTTGCTTGGACGTCAGGTTCAGTTCGATTTCCTTAGCGATAATAGCACTCCAGGTCAAGTGATCGCGAATTATCAGAAAATGATTTCAGTCAATCATGATGATTTAGTCGTTGGCCCTTTTTCTAGTACTTTGACAGTAGCTGCATCAGCTGTAGCAAAGCACTACAATTATGCCTTGGTTGAAGGATCTGGTGCCGCCCCCAAAGTATTTTCGCAGAAATTTAACAACCTTTTCTCTGCCTCACTGTCAGTAGCTAACTACTTGACAAGTTTTGTCGATTTTATTTTGTCCCTGCCACAAGCACAACGTCCACAAACAATAGCTTATGCATCGAGTGATGACTTTTTCACGCAACCTCAAATCGATACAGCAAAGAGATTGCTAGAAAAAGGCGGAGTGAAAACTGTTCTTTATGACGTTTACTCGGCACAAACTACAAACTACAATCCCATTGTGCAAAAAATTATCAGTTCCCATCCAGATGTTGTCATTCTTGGCACAGTCAATCAGAGCGATTGTCTTCCGTATATGAAGGCGTTTAAACAGCAACACTTCAACCCCAGTGCTATTATCGCTACAGGTGGCCCTGATCAGGGCAATCTGTTTACAGATCCACTAGGTGGTGCTAATGCGGCAGAGGGCATTTTTGTCCCTAACAACGGTTGGTTCCCTACGGTCAATAATTATCAGAACGAGCAGTTTGTCAACAGTTACATTGCTAAGTATGGTGGCAGTGCAAACGATATTAGTGCTGATACGGTTGAAGCGTACAGCAGTATGCAGGTGTTAGAGCAGGCTGTGACAAAGATTCAAAGTGTAGATAACGCTAAGCTTATTCAAGAACTTCATGCAGATACATTCAATACTCTGCAAGGTGTAGTAAAATTCGCAGAAGATGGTGAAAATACTGTTTCCTTCGCTTTTCTATTTCAGTGGCGTGCAGGTCAGTTAATCGTCGTCTACCCAAGTAATGCTGCTCAACAGAACCCAGAATATCCTAAACGTCCTTGGTCATAGCATGTTGCACAGTACAAAAAGTTTGTAATATAACTTTTTGTACTGTCGTAATATAGGAAAATAAGGTAGTTTTCTCGTTTGATGTTTCTTTTTTTGCTAATATGATGTACCCTATATATTGGTAGTGCTTTATGAAATAGACCTCTCGTGTTTGGGACTCGTCAATATATTTGTAAAGAGCGTCTATGTGGCATAAAGGTGCGTACAGCTGTGAGAAGGGATTGAAGCCAGCATGATACAATTTTTGAGTAACATACCCATTTTTCGTCGCATTTTCCTATTATTTTTAATCGCGGCATTAGTACCAGCAATAGTCACCATTACGCTGGGAAGTTTCTACCTGAGTACTCTTACAGCACAGGGAAAGGCAGTTCAAACAAGCTTTGATGCTCAGAGTATTGCAGCGACGCAACAAAGCAATTTACAAAATATGAATGCATCTCTGCAAACGCGCCATAACCAAGTCTTTGCATCCCTCTCGAATGTTGTGCAAAATGCTTCTTTATCTGCTGCTGGTGGATTGGTTAACTCCGATATCTCCGCGCGTGAAACAGCATTTGATGCTGCTATAGGCTCATACGCTACTAATTATGAGCTGGCGACTTCTAGTAATATGACCGATGTACGTAGCATTCTGCTCAATGACAATCAAAGTTCTGGTTCTGAAATTATTAACGATCAACAGAGAGCACTTTCTGCTGTTTCTGGTACGAATGGGCTGTGGGCTAGATATAAAGCTTTGCAGGATGACGAGTTAAACCAACTCAAAAATCTGGAAAGTAATCCGCCAGCAACCGCAGCCGCGCTGAATAGTAAGTATAATCAAGCTTACACGGTGCTCTGGAATGCTAATAATGTATTTACGGATCTTAAAAATAATTGGCAGGAAGTAGCGAATGAAGCGGTCGTCATGGGCAAAGCCGTAACTGCCGTTGGACCTGCTACTACATCGCCGGTTATCATTGCGACGGTCCTGGCGATTTTCGCGACAATTATGGTGTTGTTCTTAATCGGCTGGAGCTTGAACTTAACGATCTCAAACCCTCTGCGTCGCCTCGCCTCTCTTACTCGACATGTCAGTAGGGGTGACACTACGGCCCGTGCTAGAGTTCAAGGTCGTGACGAAATTGCGCTCGTTGCCGACTCTATGAATGGTATGCTAGATAGCATTGTAAATCTGCTCCAGGAGACGAAAGCTCAACGTGACAGTCTGCAGACACAAGTCGAGAAGCTCGTGAGTGAGGTCAGTGGTGTTGGTGAAGGTGATCTGCGCATTCAGGCCGAGGTAACGGCTGACGCGTTAGGCGTGCTCGCGGATTCCTTCAACTATATGGTTGAAGAACTTGGTAGCCTCATTGTCCGTGTCAAAATGGTGGCAAACGAGGTCGATAACTCAACAGTAACAATTCTTGATCGCATGACACAACTGGTTGAGTCCGGCGACGTGCAAATTAACCAAATCTCTGAAGCCGCCGTCGAGATTGAGCACATGTCAACTGACAGTCGTCAAGTGGCGGAACGCTCACAAGTGCTGTACGATGTCGCACGCATTGCACGAGAAGATGCAAACGGCGGACGTGAAGCCGTGCGACAAGCTGTTGAAGGTATGGGACGTATCAATGAGAACGTGCAGCTTACCGCTTCAAAAGTGCAAGACCTCGGCGAGCGCTCACGTGAGATCGATGAGATTGTGACTGTCATAAGCAGTATTGCCCATCAAACCAACCGCCTTGCGCTTGACGCTGCTATTCAAGCTGCAATGGCTGGCGAAAACGGAAAAGGCTTTGGAGCGGTCGCGGCAGATATTCGGCGTCTTGCTGAACGAGCGAAAGAACAGGTAAGTTCAATCACAAGGATTGTGCGCAACGTTCGTGAAGAGGTTGGTGCAGTGGCTATCTCAATGCAAGACACCGAGCGTGAAACGATGTCAGGGACACGCTTGACACAGGAGGCTGGTGCCGCGCTTGGGTCAATCTTTACCGCCGTTGAGCGACAAGCACGCGAAATTGAGAACATTAACAGGGTCGCAATGCAGCAACTGCAATCGTCGAGTGCTGTTGTGCAGATCATGCATAGCGTGTCCGAGTCAACACAACAAAGTGGCGCGAGCACACGTGATGCATCCCTGAACATGGAACGTCTTGCGCGTCTCGTTGAGCAACTGCGCTCTTCTGTAGAAGCCTTTAAGTTGCGCGACAACCAAAGTTACTTCCTTCCAGGAACTGATGTTTTAATGGAAGACGAACAGGATAGTCAGATGACGGTAAGTGGCGTCTTTCGTACTGTCAGCGGTGGAGCACAGCCTGCACAACAACTTGTCGGCGCGAGTTTCGCGTCGAACGCTCTTCCACCCGCGCGTCCCAATGACTCCTTCTCACGCTTTCCTACAACACCAAGTCCACGCTACAACGGAGACAACTACGATTACGGCTTCAGAGAGCAGGGGTATAACGAGCAACAACCATTTCTGTCAAACGGCAATGGCAGAAATAGATAAGCTAGCAACCATATAAGCAGAAAGGCGTGTCTTCCTGGACGCGCCTTTCTGCTTATATGTTATATATAACTAAAAGGTTATGGATAGCATCCATAATACCTATCTTATTTCGTAGACTTCCACTGGCTTCTCCTGTTACACTTGTTTCATAATACATAAGCATATGGCTATTCGTCTATGAATATTCCAGAAAGTGATGAGCGAGATGGTAACAAAGCTAACACAAGGAAATGCTCTACAAGAAGCTACGCAGATAGTTCAACGATACGAAGCAACGCATTCGGATGTACAGCATTGGTCATGTGAGGTTTGTGGTATGGTACATACTGGCTCTGTACCTACCGTATGCGATAGCTGCGGTGTTACCGATGCCTTTAGCCCGCTTCAGAATGTGCGCAACGAAATTGGAAGTCGCTGGTAAGTATTCTTCCTCTATACCCCATACACATGAGGGAATAGTGACAACCTCTCTGTCACCATTCCCTCATGCTTTTCGTGTTATGTCGCATTATATCAGGCTTATACATCATCTACGTTGTTGTCGTTGTCTCACCGCCTCATAGAGTACGATGCCAGCCGCCATCGCTGCGTTTAATGACTCAACTCCATTCGCCAATGGAATCGTGATGCTTGTTGTTGCCAACGCATGTGCTTCAGACGAAGGCCCATGCGCCTCGTTGCCAATTATCAGCGCGAATGGGCGTGTCAAATCTTGTTCATAGTACAATGTAGAACTTCCAGCCTCAGCAAGCAACACACGTGTCGATCCATGGGCCTGGATGCTCTCCGCTATCGTCTGCCATGATGCGTCGCTTACGATAGGCAAGAGCAAATGAGTGCCAGCCGCCGCACGCACTACTTTGGGGCTATAGCAATCAACACAATTGGGGGTTAATACCACTGTATCTACATCGGTCGCGAGTGCTGTGCGCAAGATGGTCCCCATATTTCCAGGGTCTGCTATATCATCGAGGATAAGTAGGGCCGGACGTTGGACCTCTTGTGGTGCCGAGACATGTTGCGTCCGTCGGGCACGTGTCTGCTCTTCCTGAAAAGTCGCAAGTGGAAGCACGCTGACAACACCCTGCGATGTCACTGTGTCGCTAATCGCCTCGATAACGCGCTCACTGACCTCTACACGCTGTTCGTCCCCTAGTTCTGATGTATGCAGCAGACGTTCGAGTAATGCCTTGCCCTTTGTAGTACGTTGAAGGTACGCAGGTTGATAGTAGACTTCATGAGGTACTACGTGAGCCGCGAAGAGTGCTTCGAGGAGATTAGGGCCTTCCATCAGAAAAAGGCCATTTTTCTTACGACCGCGTGCCGTATGCAGGTCTTTCAGCTTGCTAATGCGTGGATTTGCTGGACTGGTGATGAGTGTCATATATTTTATACACACAGTTGTAGGGGTCTAATTCATTACACCCTCGTACCACATGAGATATGGTACGAGGGTGTAATGAATTAGACCCCTACAGTTATTTGGCAACAGCATCCAAGGCTTGTTTGACAAGCGCACCAAAGGCCGCTTCGTCGTTGACTGCCATTTCTGCTAATATCTTGCGATCCACTTCAATGTTAGCGACGTGAATAGCATTCATAAGCTTGCTATAACTTACTCCATACATGCGAGCGGCAGCGTTGATACGCGTAATCCACAGACCACGCATATCGCGCTTGCGGTTACGACGGTCTCGATACGCATAAGTCATTGCGTGCATCATGGACTCGTGCGCCTTCTTAATCAGATGACGACGTGTACCACGATGACCTTCAACCGCTTGTAAGACTTTTTTGTGCTTGGCGTGTGATGTTACGCCACGTTTTACCCTTGGCATTGTCCTTGTTCTCCTCTTATGAAAATGTTGTTAGAATGCATATGGCAGTAGACGCTTCAAACGAGTTCTATCGCTCGGTTTCAGTTCAAAC
The DNA here is from genome assembly GCA_964248005.1 of uncultured Ktedonobacteraceae bacterium. Lineage (GTDB taxonomy): Bacteria > Chloroflexota > Ktedonobacteria > Ktedonobacterales > Ktedonobacteraceae > JBBQVS01. The sequence continues at coordinate 18,177 of CAXTWV010000023.1, forward strand.
ATTTTATCCATTGCACGGACTGCTTCGGGTGACTTGTGGCGGCGTAAGTGGTTGATTGCCACTTTACGACGTAGGAACTTGCCGGAAGCGGTGACTTTCACCCGCTTCGCCATGGCCTTGTGTGTTCTAAGCTTCTGCTTCATGTTTCTTTCTTTCTGTATTATTGTACGGGGCAACAGGCAGTACACTACTCCAACCGGTGATATAGCGATAGGACAAACGCGTCTATGGCTATGACAGGTAGATAGGAGAGGTGTCTTGGTGGAGGTGCTCGAAACCGCTTCGACCTCACAATTGCTCCATCTAAGGCGCAGAGAAGCCTTGTTCAGGAACCAACCCCGCTTTGCGCCACGATTATACCATAGTCTTAGGAGAAGTGCAATATGCTAGAGACATGAAACATGACAGGGGCAAGCCCTGTCACTACTATATTTACATCATAGCGTGGCAAAGCCACGCGGTTCCGTATATAGTAGTGACAGGGCTTGCCCCTGTCATGCCGCTCACCAAGCCGTTTTACCAAACCGTTAATATCGACCTGGACGTGAAGGCCGAGAGAACCAGTTGGGACGTGAGCGATCAGTGAAACGTTGCGCTCGCGCTTCAACGGGCTTCTTTTCCTCTTGTCCATGCGTCATTTGCCATGTTGAACTGAAGAAGAGAATCCACCCCCAGATGAGCACGGGCACACCGATGGTCACAAGTGCTTGCCCCATCCATGTTGAGGCTAATAACAAGTAATAACTGAGCAATGAGGCGACTGATAAAAGCATTGCTAACAAGATAGTACGACGGTTCGTTGAGCAGAGTGCCAGGACAAGCGGAGCGATAAGGTACCACGGCCAGTAGACAGGCAGCAACACTCCAAATATGAGGAGGAGCCAGCCACTAAAAAGTGCTACCAGTTCCAGTGTGTCAGCTAACCAGAGTCCAAGCAATAGAAAGATACTCCCAAGGCTGAGCACGAAAAGAGACCAACGATGCGGATCCGTGAGCCACGCCGACGTAAGGGGTAGATGAAGCAACGCGGCATCAAGCGAGTTTATCGGGGTATCCTGCAAAAATGTATGCTGTAGCTCTGTTGTAACACCCGCGAAGCCTATTGCGTGCCAGTAGGGAGCATAGGCCAGGACGACGACAACGAGCGAAATGAGCAGCATCCCGCCCCACCACAACAGCCTGTGTCCTATGCGTAAGATACGCGATTGTCTGAGCATGAGGCGAAAGAAGAGTGGTAACAAAGGCAACCACAAGAAATTGAGCAGCGAGGCAAGTAGCACAAACACCCACCCTATTGTGGGTGAGTTGCGCTGAAAGAAGAGTATCGCGGCTAAGATAATGCACACAAGCACAATCTCTTGATGCATTTCGGCGATTCCAAAGAGCAACATAAGAGGATTCCATGCATAGAGCAGTGTTGCCGAAAGTCGCATTTCAGGTTTAGTACGAGTCAGGATGGCCCAGAGAAGCGCAACGTTAATGAGATGAGCCGCCAGACCAAGTACACGAAAAACAAGAATCGTCCTTGCTATACTCTCTTGCGCAACAGTACTTTTCGCGACGAGTGCAAGCAGAACACTGACATCCGTCCAGACGGGTCCATATGGTGTTGTTGCTTTCACGCCAACAAGCGTTTGCAGTGTGTCCAGCGGATTTGGTAGTGAGCCATAAGGATTGACATGTTGCACGGCAACCATATGACCATAGAGACCATATGTCAACATATCTTGTGAAAAGACTGTGAGACCAATCGGAGCAACAAGCATTGTCAGACCGAACACCGCCGCTCCCAGCAGGATTAGCCAGTAGAAGAGGGCTTTGTTGAGACGTGAAAGACGCTCTTGTATAATGCGCCCAGCAAGCCGTGAGGCAACCAGGGCTACACCACTTGCAATAACCAGAAAGATGAAGGACAAGAGAACACTCGCACCCGTTGTTGAATCCGAAATATTGAGCCATGGTACGCTTGCAAGAGAGTGTGGTAGTGCGGGAAATGCATTCGTCCAGTACAGCGAAGAGAGCCATGGAAAGACACTTGGTAGTGCTTGCTGTACAAGTTGTCCCGCGTTTCCTGGGTGCGTTGTGGCAGCGAGCAAAGGATACAGCGCAAGCAAAAGCAGTTCCAGCAGTACACCGAGTAAACCAAGTTGGAGTAATGTACGCCACGCAATTCTGGTTTTCTTAGCAGGAGTCCCAGGGCGCGGTGTTGTAGGCGAAATAATAACTGTCGGTTGTGTCACTCCTGGCAAAGCTGGCTGAGTACGTCGTGAACGGAATGAATCTACTGTTCGCTGATTAGGAGGTTGCTGCATGGTTTCTCCGTCTTCCAGAAGAAATAATAGAGTGTAGCTATGACCGTCAGAAAGTACATAACAGGATAAGAACGCTACTAGACTACAGATATGTTAGACGGATAGAGAGAAGAGACGGTTACAATACGACTACCTCTGTAGTATGAAGGAAAGAGTGATGCCTGTCAATGCATTTCCGCTTTTGTTTGCGTAAAAAAGAATGAGTAGCTGAAAGTATGTAAACCTCGGCTCTATTGTCAGATGTAGCAAAAGATGCTATAATAGCGCGGTGTTTGACTCTCCACAGGAAATTCTTTGTGGGAAGCTACACGAAAGACCGCAACAGTTTGTATGGGGCGGATCTGTTACATGTATCAACGCTGTGTTGATACACCACCTGCTCCGGCATTGCTTTTGTCGCTCAACGACGTATTGATCGGCACGTGACCGGATGCATACCCAGAGGAAGGAGGTGGCTTCGTGAGGCGCGATTATGAACTTGGTCTCATTCTCAACCCCGAAGTCAGCGAAGAGGAGACGCGTGCCATCCTGGGCCGTCTCGAACAGATTGTGACCACCTATGGCGGTCAAACAGTCAGAGTTCAACAGTGGGGCCGTCGCCGTTTGGCCTACCTCATTGACCGTCACCGCGACGGATATTATATCTTCATCGATATGATCTTGACACCTGAGACCGTGAGCGAACTCGAACGTACACTCAAGGTTTCCGAGATTGTCCTCCGACACATGTTCAGGAGACGTGACCCGAAAGCTGTCCAGCAAGAGCGTGAGGACCGCGAGGCACGCGCCGCAGCCGCAGCAGCAAATGCTGAAGCCGCAGCCGCCAATGCAGCCGAGACAACTCCTGCCGAAACAGCCGAGACGGAAGAAGACCAGCAGGCTCCAGACACAACGACTCCCGAAGTAGCACCGGAAGTACAAGCAACGCCAGAAACAACAGAGGCACCAGAAGTTCCTACTGAGGACTACGGCGAGGTTCCACCTGCTCTTGAAGAGGAAGTGGTCGAAGCCTAGGTGCTTAAGACCTTGATACTGTAAAAATACGTTTGGGTCCGTTTATTCAATCTCTAGGAACTAATAAAGAGCCGGGGTGTATAGCAAACCGAGCCGAAAGGATTTTGACTCATGAACAA